>JALZHG010000257.1 GCA_030914045.1 Chloroflexota bacterium
GGCCCTTCTTCATGCCCTTATCCACGAACGTCCTAGAAGAGGCGTTCTCGGAAGTTGGAGGCTAGAACTCCGTCGTTAGCTCGACCATCTCTTCTGTAGCTCGACTACTTCTTCGTCGGGCACACCTACGGAGAGGTGGATGTGCACAAGTTTCCATTCTCCTTCCTCTTGGCGCACTACACCCGTCAAGCGCGTCGAGATGGCACCCTCTGGCAGCACGGCCCTCGGCCGGTCGTTGACCCAGCCCATCGAGCCTTCCTCATAGCCCTGCGGCTCCTCACCAGCCTCTAGCCTCAACCCCTTCATAGAGTGCGTCAGAGACTCGCGGGCTGCTATCCACCGCTGTCGACCTTCTGCCCAGTCACCGGGGTCGGTGCCGATGACCAGGACGCTTTCGTCGGCCTCCTGGGTGATTATTCGTGCGAAGCCTTCGAGGTCTGGAGCCGAGAACACCTCGTAGAAGCGCAGCAGCGTATCCCTGACTTCCGCGGAGCGTCGCATCTCTCTGTGTACCCCTTTCTGACCCTTTGCCGCCATAGACATGGTGCCATGGACCGCAGCATAGTGCAGGTGCTACAGGATTCACCGGATCGTCAGTTGGGATTGTGAAGCTAGGGGGCGGTCATGACCACCCGGAAGGTCCCTGGCTTGGCCTCCTCGCAGAGGGCGCTCAGCTTGCCGATCATCTCTGGAGTGCGCGGATCGGAGCGCATTCTCTGGATATCCTCAAGGCTCCCCCAGGGGCCAAAGGAGTAGAACAGAGCAGGATCTTCCACGCTGCGAACCAACGTGCCGGTTCCCGGCGGGTTGGGCAGATTGAGGAAGTAATCGGAAAGGCCTTTCCACGCCTGCACGAACTTTGCCTTCTTTAACGTGCCATAGGGCCAAGGTGTAGGTGGTCTCGGCTTCCATGTGCGCTCTCCTCTATCGCAACCGGTCGCGGCGCAGAGAAGGACGGCAGTGCTCAGTCTCTTCTTCGCTTCCTGCCTAAGGGACCTTAGTACACCTCAGGCGGTGGGCTTTATGTTCTGGTTGAGGCGGAAGAGGTTGGTAGGGTCGTACTCGTTCTTCAAGTCCACAAGACGCTTATGGTTCTCGCCGAAGGCCTCGCGTATCAGCCGATCCCCCTCTTCGAAGAAGCCGGCAAAGTTCAGGTACGCACCGCCGCCTGAGAAGCGCCGCATGTCGGCTACGCACTCTCTTACCCAGGCGATGTTCGCTTCATCGTCTTGCGTGTCCTCCCAGTTGGCCTCTACACCGATCCAGATGGGCGCGCTCCGATCCCCGAAGGCGCTCTCGCTGGCCTCGATACGGCTCATGGCCCCACCCTGGTACCAGACGTCTACGGTGGAGTGCTCAGAGGGTGCCGCCTGTGCGTGGGTAACTAGGCGCTCGATCACCTCATCGTTTAGACCGCTTATATTCTGCGACTTCCAGTAGTATCGCCAGCCGTCTGGGTAGTCCTCATCGAAGAGACTCTGTGCCATCGTGTATGGCATCCGCGTGCTCAAGTCCGCGATCGCTCCTCCGAGCTCGCGCAAGGGCTTGAGTACCCGCTCGCCCTCTTCAGCCTCTCCTGCGTACATGGCCGCGACCGCGATCATGGGCGCGCCGTGCCAGCGCTCCGGGAACATCTCCACGGGTGGTACACGGCCTACCATCACCAAGGGGCTCACCTCGTCGGGGGCTTCCGCTACGTAGTGCTGGCAGAAGTTCAATACGTCCTTGGCCCTCTCCCCGGGATAGAGCACGAAGCAGAACATCACCTCAGGTCCGACCGGGTGGAGGCGGTACTCGAAGGAGGTGACCACCCCGAAGTTGCCGCCTCCTCCTCTTACACCCCAGAAGAGGTCCGCGTTCTCAGTCTCGCTGGCTATAAGGAACCTACCGTCAGCACTCACCACATCCACGGAGAGGAGGTTGTCGGAGGAGAGGCCGTGCTTGCGCCTCAGCCAGCCGATGCCGCCGCCCAGAGTGAGCCCGGCTATCCCCGTCTCGGAGACCACCCCCATAGGCGTCGCCAGGCCAAAGACCTGCGTCTCGCGGTCAAGGTCCCCCAGCGTAGCGCCGCTCTCGGCGCGGACCGAGCGACGCTCGGGGTCGACCCGTATCCCTTTCATGGGCGAGAGGTCGATCACCAGGCCGCCGTCGCAAACAGCGTTGCCAGCGACGTTGTGCCCGCCGCCGCGCACTGCCAAGAGCAGATCGTGCTCGCGGGCGAAGTTGACCGAGTCCACGACGTCGCCTACCCCCGCGCAGCGGGCGATGAGCGCTGGGTGCTTGTCGATCAAGCCGTTCCAGACCTTACGGGCTTCGTCATAGGCGGTGCCGTCGGGGCGGAGTAACTCACCACGGAGCCCACTGCCGAACCGTTCGACCACCGTTTCACCGAGCGTACCATCCGCTCCGGTGAGCGTGACGATTCGCAGTTCCGCCATGGCCACCTACCTCCCTCTCGGTAAGGAGCAGGGTCTATAGACCCCATCTATCAACGGGCACGGCTACAGTAATAGCGAGAACGCAGCGTCAGTGCATCCCCCAAATGAACCATTTCTCGCTCTATTCACCGAAGTGCCTGGAAGAAGAATTCTGCGAACTTCGCCCGTAAAGCGTTCTGCGAAGTTCTCCTCTGTTTCCTACACCTCGCCTCGCACCAGATGCTCCAGAGCGCCGGAGCTCTCGAGGGTCCTGATCTCGCTGAAGCCACCGACCGGGCGGTGGTCGATGAAGACGTATGGCATCGTCTTGCGTCCCGTGAAGTGCGCCAGCCACGAGCATAGTTGAGCGTTGCCGGTGGTGTCTATGACCTCGAAGTGGTAACCCCCGCGCTCTAGGAGGCGTCTGGTGAGCCAGCAGCGCAAAGAGCGGTGGCAGATGTAGACCTGCACCTCCCTCTGATCGACCATCATAGCGCGCTTTCTTTTTCTTGCTGTCTCTGTCCCAATCCACTGTTGCACACCAGGAGGGCAGGCGCATCGCGCAAATGAGTGATCTTTTTCTAGTGCGATTTGCGTAGGGCCGACTCTCCGAGAGCCTATTCACCAACGTCGTGGAGAGACTGTTTGAAAAATCGGGATAGCCTCCAGTACGGGGTCCGACAAGCGGGCAACAGCGTGTGAAGAAGCCCATTTCGCCGTCTTCAGCCACCAAACATCTACCGTTGAGAAAACCCCTTCGGCTATTTTTCAAACAGTCTCTCTAGTCCTAGTTTGCGGTGCGAAAAGGGCCGGTTGAGCTAGCATTTATACGCCGAAGGACCCTAACTCAACCGCGGAGCCCGACCGCCATGATCGTCGACTGCTACGACCCCGTAAACCTCTTCGAGGAGTTGGTGCCCAAACTCAACCTCGAGATGGAGCCCGAACTGGCCGAGCTCGACCGGCTCCTGGAGGACGACGCCATCTGCGAGCGGGTGAAGAAGGACTTCTCAAAGAGGTATCCCAACTCTGTGCAACGCGCGGCAGGCGTTCCACCCCTGTGGAGGTCGTCCTGCGCATGCTGGTAGTCAAGAGGCTCTACGGCTTCAGCTACGAGCAAACCGAACGGATACGAACGGATAGTCTCAGACTCTATAGTCTTGAGACAGTTTTGCCGCCTCTACTTCGAACCCGCTCCGGATGACACCACCCTCATTTGCTGGGCGAACACAGTCGGCCCGGATACCATCGAAGCCCTCAACCAAGGTCACAAACACCTTCCACTTCATCGGCTAGCTGCTCTGTGCATAAGGGGCGCAGCATCGCTGGCTGGAAGCTCAATGGTGAGAGTTCATCGAAGATCGCTGAGCTTGCTCGTCTCGAACCTATCCAGTATCAGCTCGAAGGCGCCCGGGCTGATACGGGCACCGCCGGAGAAGGGGTAATCCAGCGCACCGATCGTGAAGAGCACTAGGACGATCAGCCCTGCCAACGCCGCCACCATCAGCCTGTGCGCCCAAGTGTTCTCCAAGCCGAAGAGGTAGGTGAAGCCCACCGT
Source organism: Chloroflexota bacterium (assembly GCA_030914045.1). Classification (GTDB taxonomy): domain Bacteria; phylum Chloroflexota; class Chloroflexia; order QHBQ01; family JADMIH01; genus JADMIH01. The sequence continues at coordinate 3,976 of JALZHG010000257.1, forward strand.
GACTATCCCGCCGCCAACCAGCACTACCCACAGGAGGGCGGGTATGCCCTCGTTGGCCTCCACCAGGCGCATCCTCCTCGCGTTGGCCAGGTCGTGGATCTGAGTGAGCCCTTCCTGGTAGAGTACCTGCCCGGCCTTCGTCCGGGGCTCGAACCCTTCGAGGGTTCCCCTCAGCTCGTCCAGGAGCGCCCATGCACGCGGGCTCGAGCGTCCGTGCGCCATTAGGGGCCACTCCTCTTCGACGACCACCCGGGCGTAGGAGCGAGCGAGTTCTTGTATCCGATGCTGCTGTGGTTCGGGGAAGCGATGGGCGAGCCAGAAGATCTCGGCCAGCTCGTCGGCCTCACGGTAGGTAGTGTCCCTGGTGGCCTCGTAGTCCCCCCACACGGCGACGACCACGAGCCCCAGCAGCACGGCGTAGACGATGCCCACCACCGCGTAGATGAAGCCCGCTACGTCGTTGTGCTGCTTGCGCAGCTCGGAGGACACTAGGCGCTGCACCACTGCCAACCCGACCACCGAGACAACCATGGCCGCGCAGACCGCCAGAAGGAGGAGGAGGAGGCCAATCAC
>JALZHG010000258.1 GCA_030914045.1 Chloroflexota bacterium
TCCTTGAGCGGCTGACCGACGCAGTTTGCTACGCGGCTTGAATGGCTAAAGTCCAGCTAGAGAGACTGTCTGAAAAGGGGTAGTCCGGTGTCGATGCCGCTACTCTAGCATACATGAGAAGAGCCTACCTATCTGATCTTTCCGATGCCGAGTGGACATATCTCAAGGATCACCTCCCTACCCCCAAAGCGACAGGCCGACCACGCCTACATACCTTGCGGGAGATCCTTAACGCCATCTTCTACGTAGTCCGTAGCGGCTGCGCCCGGCGCCTCTTACCGCACGACTTTCCACCCTGGAAGACCGTCTACCACTACTTCCGCTCCTGGCGCTTGGATGGAACCTGGGAAAGGGTGCACGCTGCCTTGCGTCAGCGGGTGAGGGTACGTCTCAAGAGAAACCCTCAACCTTCAGCAGGGATCGGGGACAGCCAGTCGATCAAGACCACCGGGGTAGGTGGAGAACAACGAGGATACGACGGGGGCAAGAAGGTCAAGGGAAGAAAGCGCCACTTGCTGGTGGACACCCAGGGTTTGGTGCTCACAATGCGGGTCCACAGCGCAAAGGTCCAGGACCGGGAGAGTATCAAGCTCTTGTTGGAACTCGCGCAGTATCGCCTCCCCCAGCGCCTCTCTCACCTGTGGCTGGACGCAGGCTACACCGGAGAAAGCAAGGGTGCAGACTTGGTAGAGAAGGTACTGGGATGGACGGCACAGATAGTGCGACATCCGCCGAAGCTGGCCCCAGAGGAGATGATGAGGATATGGGTGAGCGAGTGGGCCAAAGAGGGAGTAGCCATTGATCCAGAGAAGCTCTCAGGGTCGCGGAGGTTTGGGGATCTGCCTCGGCGGTGGGTGGTGGAGCGGACCTTTTCCTGGCTGGGGCAGAACAGAAGGATGAGCAAAGACTACGAGAGATTGCCCGAGAGTAGCGAAGCCTTCATCTATGTGACGATGACGCGGTTGATGGTGAGGCGGCTGGCTCGCAGATGAGGCTTTTAAGACAATTTCAGTACGGAATTCTCCGAAGTCGGCTGGTCACTGACCGACTTGGTTGCTCCTGCGGAAGAAACGGCGCTCTACGAAGGCGTCGACGCGGCGCTTGAGGGGCTCGAACAGGGCCGCCATCACCAGCGCGGTGGCGAAGTAGGCGATCTGGGAGTCCTCCTCGTGCGTGAGGACGAGCAACACGTGCTGCAGCGCCACGACGGTGACCTCGAAGATCCCGGCCATCACCGCCGTAAGCAAACCATAAACAAGCGTTAGGTTGATTATGAGGTCTATGTCGTGGAGGCGGTATTTTAGGATGGCTATGCCCAAGGCGACCGGCAGGCCCGCAAGGCCGATCACGGTCGCCACGAAGCCGACCTCCCAATGCAGCCACCACACGTTCCCCGCGTCGGAGACCACGTAGAGGATGGTAGCGCCTCCGGCTAGCACCGTGGCGGCGTAGGCGAACCACTTTATCTGCTGGCGCTCCACATCCCTGGCCCGGCGCAGCCGCATCAAGAGAGAGCCCGCTGCCGCGAGGGTGAGGGCGAACATGATGACCTCGACCAAATCGGATAAGTTCGGTGCGTCCTCGAACCCGAGGGGGTTGCGGATGGCAGCTAGTCCCCCGATAGGTCCGGGCGAGAGGGCCGTCGCGGCGGACCCCACCACCACCGCCACGCCGACGAGCCACGCGAAGGGACGCCAACGCGGCGTCGTCAGCCGACCGTCGGGGAACAGCAACCCCAGGAACACGTAGAGCCCGACGTGCGGGACCCAGAGCCAGGAGGCGACCCAGGCCAGCACATCGCCGCCCGGCAGTGATCCGGGGCGCGCCAGCAGCGCGTAGGCGGCGTACTCGCCGCTGAAGAGGAGCATCCCCGCGACGAGGCCTATGGAACAGAAGAGCCAGCCTATGGGGTTTTTCGGAGGAAAGCGGGGGGCGACGATGGCCCCGACCGTCGAGAAGCTTACCGCTACCAGGGCGTCCTCGACCCACTGCTCGAAGACGGGTACGCCATGGTGGGCTCGGCTCAGGACTAACAGGAGGAGTCCGAGGGCCGTAAAAGCCAAGGAGATCGCGCACATGCACCAGGCGAGCCAGGCGGCCTCGCTCGGGCTCATTAGAGCGGCTTCGTGCCGTAAGTCGAGTGACCGCTCAGCCCTGGGCGAGAAGCTTTCCACCGCGTGGCTTGCCTCCTTACTCATCGTCTAAGCCTCCTTGGCTCATTCCGCTTGACGTTCTCTGCCCTGGAGTAAAGCGACGAGGTGAGGCGGGTACATCGGACGAAGGACCAATTCTTGACTAAGACTTTAGTCGTAGTGGCAGATGGGACCAGGGATGGTCGTGGAGGCGCTATGATTGGGTATCGATGTTATTCACCCAAGTGCCTAGAAGGTAGGAATTCTCGGAAGTTCGCATAGCCCCGGTCCAACCCCCTAAAGGCCGTACCGGGCTCAGAGCGGCTGCCTTCGGGCATTATCTGGACTTCCTCATAATACCTTCAGGAGGTGCCCTGCCTTACGGCACCTCCTGGGCCGATCGGACCGGGGCTATGGGCGATCTAGCTCGTGTGGGCTAGGAGAAGATGTGCCAGTTGGCGGGTGCGCTGTCGCCCCCTGCCTCGATACTTGCGGCGGTGCTACGGTCGGTGGGGGGTCTGACGCCCTTCTTCGGACTGCCCCACCAGGTACGAAGGGAAGGTGGATAAGTAATGCGCAAGACAAGAAGAAGAAGAAGAGCGCTCTTCTTGGCTTCGTTCGTCTTGGCGGTGGCCCTCGTGTTGATGGCTTCGTCGCCGGCATGGGCCGCGCTGCTCAAGGCCGCAGACTGGCGAATGAACGAGACCTCCGGGCAGATGCGCGATTCGTCTGGCAACGGCAATAACGGTATCCCCACGGACGTAGTTCAGGGAGTTCAGAAGCGCAACAAGTTGACCTACGTCTTCAACGGCTCGACCTCCCGCGTAGTCGTGGCGGACAATAACAGCCTCGATCCAGGAGCTAACGACATCACGCTCACGGCCTCCGTCATCGTACGCGGTGAGTCGCTGGACGACGACAGCTACGACGTCGTGCGCAAGGGCCTCGTCACTACCGAAGGCGGCGACTACAAGATGGAGATAAAGAGGAAGTTCGACGACCCCACCGTCGGCAGGCTTCACTGCCTCTTCAAGGGGACCGGGGGCACGGTGAGCAGAGTGGCCCGGCCCGACATCGTCGACGGGAGGTGACACACGCTCAAATGCATAAAGACGAGCGACTCGGTCGTGGCGAAGGTGGACGGGAGGTCCTACACGAGTACGGGATCGGCCGGCTCGATCTCCAACGCGACCAACGTCATGGTGGGAGCCAAAACGGCAGACCCACTCGACGACATGTTCGATGGCTCGATGAACTTCGTGAGCATAGACATCGCTCGATAGGACGGGGAGTACAGAGAGCTTACGCTACTGTAGGAATGCCCGTTGGCTGGGCAACTCCTATTCACCCAAGTGCCTAGAAGTATGGAATTTTGCGAACCTCGCCTTGTGGGGTACTCCGAAGCCTGGTGCGAGAGAGAAAAGCGGCTGGCTCGTCGATAGGCCGCGGTCCATGCCGTTGCCGCTGCGGCGCTTGCTGCCACGGGGCTCCGAAACCCTTACACTGGAGACATGAAAACCTACGCTTACCCGCACACCATAGAGAACGGTGCCGGAGGGGAGCGACTCACGTTCCTGCGGAGGGTGCCGGGCGCCACCGGCGACCGCCTGGAGGTGGAGAACGTCGTCAAGCCGGGCGCAGGTCCCATCATGCACGTCCACTACCACCAGGAGGAGGCGCTGACGGTGGTGCAGGGACGGATCGGCTACCAGCGCCTAGGGGAGCCAGCCCGGTTCGCGGGCCGAGGCGAGACGGTAACCTTCCGGGCGGGGGAGACCCACAAGTTCTGGAACGCCGGGGAGGAGGATCTCCGGGGCAGGGGCTACATCGAGCCGGCCGACAACATCGAGTACTTCCTGGGGGCGATCTTCGAGTCGCAGAAGCGTAGCGGGGGCTCGCGACCCAACCTTTTCGACGCGGCGTTCCTAGCGAGGCGCTACCGAAGCGAGTTCGGGATGGCGGGGATCCCCGCACCGGTGCAACGGTTGGTGTTCCCCGTCCTGGTGGCGATCGGTAGGTTGCTCGGCCGGTACGGGAAGTACGCCGACGCGCCCAAGCCCGTTCGCCGCTGAGCGATCCTGAGCGAGCCGCCCATCGGGTCGCTACCCTTTATTCACGAGCTCAGATCGGCTTTCTTCGGGTATTCTCGAGACTTCCGTATAGTAATTTCCAGATCTGCCTTCCCGCACGGCTGCTCCTGGCCGACCGCGTCGCCGACGTTTCTTTGGCAGGATCTCGACCGGTGCCTCATGTATTTATCGCTCTGCTTCAGCGCATCTATAGGTGTGCCACTCGATCGATCTTGCTCGCGTCGATAAGTTAGGCGTTCTTGTCTCTAGGAGCCCAGTAGCTCGAAGGGGAGAAAGGAGGAGCAGACATGAACCTAGCGTCTGGGACCCGAA
>JALZHG010000259.1 GCA_030914045.1 Chloroflexota bacterium
CGCGCTCGGCTGCGACGTGAGTGGCATCTACCTCGAGCCGGATGGCAACTTCCCCAACCACCTGCCGAACCCTCTCAAGGAAGAGAACGTGGTGGACCTGATTGCCGAGGTGAAGAAGCAAGGCGCTGACGTAGGTATCGGCATAGACGGCGACGGCGACCGCCTGGGTGTAATCGGCAACGACGGCGCGATAGTGTGGCCCGACATGTACATGATCCTCTACTCGCGCGCGGCGTTGCAACGCAAGCCCAACACTCCCATCATTTTCGACGTGAAGTGCTCGCTGGCCCTGCAAGAGGACATCGCCAAGAATGGTGGCGACCCCATCATGTGGCGCACGGGCTACACCAACGTGTTCGCCAAGCGGCTCGAAACCGGCGCTCCCTTCGCGGGCGAGTTCTCCGGCCACATGTTCTTTGACGACCCCGTTATCGACTTCGATGATGGCATCTACGCGGGTGCCAAGCTGTTGGAGGCGCTGGGTGACGGCCCCGCTCCCATCTCGGACCGTTTTGCCGACGTACCCAAGTACTTCAACACGCCCGAAGGCCGCATGGACGTGGGCGAGGAAGTGAAGTTCGGGGTGATAGACAAGCTGCGCGAGCGATTCAGCGGCGAGTACACGGTCATCACCACCGATGGCGTGCGGGTGGTCTTCCCCACCGGCTGGGCGCTGGTGCGGGCCTCCAACACGGAGCCTTCCATTACGTACCGCTTCGAGTCCACAGAGTCGGCGGAAGACCTGGAGCGTATCAAGGGCATCGTGAGGGACGCGCTGGCGGAGCAGGGGGTCACAGCCAAGTTCTAGTATCGCTCTAACTACACCAGGCAATTAAGAGGAAGCAGAGTTACTTGGAACCTCTGCTTCCTCTTTTTGTATGCACTTCAAGCTGTATTTTGCAAGAAAGCTGCTATTCTCCTGATGTTGCGCTCATGGTGCCGAGAGCCGGAGATGACAGTTGAGAGTGAAGATCGGCTGACTATCTTTACCACCGTCTTGCCTCTTGTGTCAGAGCCGAGGCCAAACTGAACTCTATCTCCAAAGCTCAGGAAGATTAGCTTCCAGAATGGGTCAGGCAGAACGGCGGCGTCAATCACTCCTAGCGTCCTGCTTTCTACCAGGATAGTTGGTTTACCGACGAGTTGTAGCGAGTCTAGGCATCTCCGAAAGGCCGCATCATAAGGTAATTGCACAGTCAGATATGTTTTGCGGTCAACGCGGGAGGTCCGCTGGTATGCAGGGTCAAACAGATTGCGGAAGGAGATGTAAGCAATAACACCTGCACACATTCCCGTTCCGATAGTCTCCCCAACAGATGAAATCGTAAGTGAAAAGGGTCGTCGGAGGCGCATTACCAGGGATACAAGTGCATGTATAGCGAAGTCTATGAGTAAAGCGAATGGCAGGAAGAAGAACAGCACATATGCCACCGTATACTTTAGTGCCAACCGTCTGGGTGATGAGGCCATGTGTGCTGCTCCTTGGTGTTATCTTAGGGTCTGGATGTATATCACGCCGCCTGTTACGCACCCCCATTAGTCTTCCTCCACACGATTGAGTACCTCCACAGCAGGTGCCTCTTCACCTTAGACCCTGGCAGTATCTCCGCGCACAGGCGGCGCACCTCCCGCAGGGTGAGGTACTTGTCGCTCTTCCCGTGCTCCTCCCACGCCTGGCGGACCTCTGGCGGCTCGCTCAACCGGCGCAGCTTGATTAGCCGCAACACCGCGCTGTAGGGCACGGCCACCGCGTTCGCCAGGGCATCCACCCAACCCTGGCCCTCGTACAGGTCGAGCACCAGCAGCGTGCCTCCGGGACGGAGCGCCGCCTTCATCTTGCGCAGTATGGCGTCCATCGGCATGTGGTGCAGCGTGGCTATCGAAGCTATGCAATCGTAGTGCTCGTCCGGCAGGTCCAACTGCATGACGTCGGACATGCGGTATTCGATGTTGGGGTACCGCTTCGACATGGACGTGGCGATACGCACCATCTGTGGCGATAGGTCGAGGCCGAGCACATGGGCCGAGCGCTGGGCCAAGCCGCGGGCGAAGTCGCCGGTGCCGCTGCCAATGTCGAGGGCCTCCCGGCAGCGCCTGGGGACGTGCTTTAGCAGGTAGCCGTGGTAGTGGCTGTTGTTGTCCCACCCGCGCGTGGCGGTGAGGGGGGCGATGCGGTCGAAGTCGGCCTGGATTGTGGATGTGGGTGGCTGCATTGTTGCTTCTGTAGCCTGGTTGCGCGTTTTAACGGCCATTGACGCGAATGTTAAGCTCTGTTACGATAAGACTACTGTAACATTAAGGGAACAGTACCAGTGGGTTAGGCAGCTATGAGCACCCGTGCACACTATTCCGATGCAGAATATGACTCCATTCGCGCCACAATTCTCCGGTGGTCGATAGAGAGGCGTACCGCGCTGGTGCATGACCTGATAGACACCATCGCCCAATCCGAAGGTGCTCCGGCCCAGCGCGTCAGAACGCTCAGTACTGCGCTTGGTCTGCTAAGTACGGACGGCTCCGCGCCGACGGATGCGGAAGTACAAACCTGGCTGGACGACTATAAGACGGAAAAGTACGGCTAGTGCGACTCTTGTTTGATACCAACATTGTACTAGACGTGTTATTAGATCGAAGGCCCTTCGTTGAGCACTCTAAGCAGTTGTGGGAGGCTGTTGATGAAGGCCGACTGGCGGGCTATGTAACCGCCACAACGCTCACCAACATATTCTATATAGCTCGTAAGCTAGTTGGAGTAGACAAGGCCAGTGCTGCTGTGAAGGTTTGCCTGGACACGTTTGAGATATGTTCTGTTGACCGTTCAGCCCTAGAACTGGCCCTGAACATGGCAGCTAACGATTATGAAGATGCTCTACAGGTAGCCTGTGCACAGCTCGCAGGCCTCGACGGCATAGTCACACGAGATACAACATATCCTGGTTCGTCTGTGGCAATATACACTCCTGATATTGCTGTGCAGGCAATCGGTAAGTAAAGTTGTTAGGATTACCAATCAAACCAAGAGGGGTGCGGCGCGGGGCGTTGTGCCCCTTGTTTCATGACAGCCCTTTATAAGAGACCCATCACCAACACAAGGAGTCTATACAAATGCACGAACAGCAGCCATTCACCATCATGACGGTCCACGCGCACCCCGACGATGAAGTAGTTTTTACGGGCGGCACGCTCGTCCTGTATCGCCAGCGAGGTGTAAGGACGGTGCTGGTGACCGCCACCAGCGGCGAAGAAGGGGAGATACACGACCCCGACCTCGACCCCGATGAGGCCCGCCCGCGCCTGGGCGAGATACGCATGGGAGAGTTGCGCAAAGCGGTAGACCTGCTGGAAATCACCGACTTCGAGCCGCTGGGCTACCGCGACTCTGGCATGGACGGCACTGAGCCGAATAATCACCCCGACAGCTTCAACATGGCCGACCGCGAAGAGGCTACCGCTCGCCTGGTGGGCCTGGTGCGCAAGTACAAACCCCAGGTGCTCATCACCTACGACGACTTCGGCGCGTACGGGCACCCCGACCACAAAGCGTGCAACGTCATCACCCTTGCGGCCTACGACAGGGCGGGCGACCCCTCCTACCGGCCCGACCTGGGGGAGCCTTGGCAGCCGCTGAAGCTCTATTACTGCGCCTGGCCGGAGGAGAACTGGAAGCGCGCCAGGGAGATGTATATCGAGCGCGGCTTGAAGTGGCCGTGGGACCGCGAGGAGCAGGAGCAGCAGAAGGACGAAGACCCGGAGCATCAGACCACCGAGGAAGGCGTGATCGAGCAACAGGTGGAGCAGGAAAAGGCCGAGGAAGAGGGCAAGCCGCCCAAGTACGTGCCCCCTCCCATCACCACCCGCATCGACGTGAGGGGCGTATTTCCGCAGAAGCGCGCCGCTACCCTGGTCCACCGCACGCAGTTCGACCCCAATGGCCTCTTTACGAACATGCCGGAGGATATTGCCCTGGTAGCCTTCGGGGAGGAGGTATATAGCCTGGTGCGCAGCCGGGTGGACGCGCCGGAGCAGGAAGACGACATCCTGGCGGGGTTGAGCTAAACATGTCCGACGCGCCGCCTGTATCGAACGACAATGCTCAACTTACTATCAGGACCACATTCGACAACCCCAGGCTAATATTCGACTTCCCCTCCTTGCGCATAGGCGTGGCCGAATATGCCGAGGGGCCGACCGGCTGCACCGTGTTCCACTTTCCGCAGTTAGCACAGGCGGCGGTAGACGTGCGGGGCGGCTCGCACGGCACCCTGCTGACGGAGGAGCGCGACCGGGTGGGCGCTATCTGCCTGGCTGGCGGCTCCCTGTTGGGGATCGAGGCGGCTACGGGCGTCACCGCCGAACTGTTCGCCCAGCGCAACTATTCGACGCAGTGGGGCGACATACCCCTGGTGTCGGCGGGCATCATCTTCGACTACGGACCGCGGGGCAACTCAATCTATCCCGACAAGGCGTTGGGGCGGGCGGCGTTGCGCGCTGCGGAGAGTGGCGTTTTTCCTCTCGGCGCGTGCGGGGCCGGGG
>JALZHG010000072.1 GCA_030914045.1 Chloroflexota bacterium
GTAGGGGCAGGTCCCTGTGCCTGCCCTGGTAGAGATCAGCACCTGGTACGTCTTCCAACAAGGGCAGGCACAGGGACCTGCCCCTACAAACGTGTACATTACTTGCAAGATGATCCACTCAGTGTGACGACTACAATACGAAGCAACGGCGCTCACAGTCTAACCGGAAAGTTCCGGGGTCACTCGAAGCGCGGACTCAGGCTTGAGCTTCGGATGGTGAAAGAATCTCTCATCAGGTTCCAACGTGGTCATCATTTTGTCGCACTTGTCAAGCTCGCGCCGTTCGACGGAACTCCAGTCAACCGTCCCGTCGATAAGGGGCGAGGGCACCGGCTGGGGATCGGGATCGGTCATTTTGATCGGCCTGCCCGGCTTGTGCCACTGCTCGGAAATGTGGACCAGCGTCTCAAGTCGCGTTAGCGCTTCCGCCCTCCACTTGTCATCGCGGACAAACGGAACATAAGGCCCCTCCTGCCCCGGCGTCAGATTGGTGTCTTCAATTGAAGTGGTTGCCCCGCTTATAGGACCTGGAACCAAGTTTGGCGCAATGAGATTCTTATAATCTAGCTTGGTTCGACGGTAGGCATCCCTGACGCTGAAAAGTTGCACCTCCAGGTTCGACATCAGAGAAAGGAAACGTACCCAACGATGGTGCTCAAAATCGAAGTCGCAACGCAAGGTCTTCCCAGCTTCGCGCCCCTTAGACATAACGGCATCTATGGTGTCCGTCGACATAGCCAGGTTCATGCCGCCCTCGTTGTCTTTGAGGTAAATGTCGATAATGCGTCCGCTGTAGCCAGGGAGCCTCGACTGCAGGTTGTCATGGTTCTCACGGGCTGTGTCTATTACCTTCATAATGAAGTCCAGCGGATTGGACACGGGTCGCCACGTTTGGGGGCGGCGCTGGCGACGGTTTGGAAGGAAGGTAGTGGGCACCGGGGCTTGAATCTCTTCAGCCAAGGCTTCGGCATCTGCGTCCTCGAGCCCGTCACCAGGCACGGGCTCGCTTGGAACACTCTGCATCATACTGACATAGTCAAAGTTTAGTGTGCCTGGAGGACCATCCTCTTTGCTGGTAGCTTCGTAGATAGCCTCTTCCGGTAAGGCGGTAAGATTGATGCCGAAGGTGGGTCGTGTCGGAAGCCACCCATCAAAGAAATGGATGGGAAAATTGCTGGCGGTCCCGCCATCGCTGAAGAAATTCACCTGGAGATCCTTCTCCTTTACCTCCTGCTGTTGCTCGCCTGACTGCTCAGGGCTTATGTTAGAGTTACCCTGTGCTGTATCGTCGGCTCGTAGCGCCGATGCCCTGAGGGTATAGAGGGGGACCGCACTGATGAAGATAGGTACCGCGAGGCTCATACGCACAGCCAGGATGACCGGCAGGTCCCTGCCCTCAGGCAAATAGTAGTAACCTTTGGGCAGCTTCGCGGCCCGCTGTTCCCCAGGCTCGTGCCTGTGAGTCACGAGGTGATGCACTACGTAAGCCGGGAAGAGACGGAGCATCTCTGCTTCACTGAAGATGAAAAAGCAGTCCGATTGGTCCTTGAACGGCAGTTCGTACGGCAGACCGTGGCTGATGTTAGTGCTGATCATCTTGAGGGTTATGCCCGCATCGCACAGTTGACCAAAGGTAAGAGGCCCGCTATCGGAGAGCCCTGCTACCTTGTCGAGTTGGACGCTCAGCCAGTCGGTCAGCATGGTCGGCTTGTTGGGCTTGGCGGGCGGCTGGTGGTCGTCGCGGTTGGGGTCCGCTTTAGACCTGCCGGCTTTGTCAGATTCCTCCTGGTCGTGCCCGTTAACGATGCCATAGAAATTCTTCGGCACCGCCTTCAGCAACACGCCCGCGATCAAGTGGTAAATGTTCGCGATTATCGCACCGGCAAGGAAGAACAACGTCATTAGAAGGACGGTGATTTCGTGTACCGGGCCTTCACTAGGATTTGGACGCCCGATTCCCGCAAGTCCAATGGCACGAAGCGCCGGATTGATTAAGTCGCGCAGCCAACTGAAGAACGGAGCGACAAGCAACAGGATAATCGCTCCTATCAAACTTGTCACCACGAGAGCGCCAACAAACCTGACTACCGTTGCACGGACGGCACTCCAGCCCGTTTCCTTGCTCTTCCTTGCGAGAGTGCTCATGAGGGCAACAACGAGTGCCAACAACCCGACCACTATCCAGGTGGGTTGAGCACCCAGGAACTCCACCAAGCCGTCGGGGAGAGCATCGAAGACCGAGTTGACAAAGCCTGTGACTTCGCCACCCATTGGAAACGCGAGCAAGAACGCAACTAGCAAGCCGAAAGTAAAAAAGCGCCAGGGTGATACACGCATCAAGGCCCACAGCACTTTTCCCACAGTAGCGGCTGGCCTTAGAAAACCCGGCACGTTCGAGCTACCGAAGCCCCCAAACCCTCCGGACGCATCGATCATACTCATTATTGGCCGGGTGCCCTTCGGCGCCTTGAAGAGGCGGAACAAACGTTTCTTCCCACCGAGCCAGCTTGCCGTCGCCAGAAGTTCATCGAACCCGACGTTTGTGCCGGTAGCCCAGCGCCGGTACTCGGCAGCCGCGGCACTGGCGGCGGCTATCGCGCCCGCTGAGGTGCCGCCAATCGAGTTGAAGATGTACTTGGCGGCAAGTTCGGATAGGGCCGGCGGGTAGACTATGCCACTGGTGATGCCCCCCTTCATCACGAGGTCACATTGTAGCTCAGGACGCTTCTTCTGGTCGGGCATGGTGCCTACTCCTCTTTACTGAAGAACGGAAGATGTTGGCGGACAAGGTTCCTTTGCGCAGATGCAGTTGTGGCGGAAGATTAGATTAGCGGCTGAAACGTCCATGAGGGACATGGGGCATGGGGCATGTGGCATAGGCGTACGCCAAAGACTGGACATCTTAAGACGTGCCGATACAGACCTACAGTTACATGCCTGAATGTTCAGTATTATATCAGGTGATGTCAAGTAGCAAGATACGCGTTCAGCAACGCTGCGGCCTCATCTGCCATCCCGCTGTGTTCAGCCTTGATTTGGTCAAAGCTGTGGCAGCGGACAGGAGAGTCCCAGATTGTAAGCATAAGCTGCCAGGCTATGAGCTGTAATCGAGCGTTAGGTAACGAGCGTACGCAATACCTGCTCCAGCACGTCGATTGAGTAGAGGTATTCGTTCAGGCTGATGTGCTCATTGGGTGTATGGTCCAGAGACGAGTTGCCGGGGCCGTAGGCAACTATGTTCTCGCCCCAATGAGGTCCTACCACGTTCATGTCAGACGTGCCCGTCTTCACCTTGAAGGTGACGTTTCCGCCTGTCGAACGTATGGCCTGGATGAAGGCGCGAGCCAGGGGTGTGGTGCGACTGGTCTGGAAAGCGGCCTCCTCGCCTGAGAAAGCGATATGCGCTCCATCCTCGGCTGCCCAAACTTCCAGTTCTGTCCTAAGTGTACCTACCGCGAAGGCCGGCGGCAGACGATAGCCTATCATGAGACTTGCCCGTTCAAGCAGGTCGTCGGCCTGGCTGTGCATGCTTCGCAACGACGGGAGCAGGGCGGCGAAGGTTGAAGATCCCGCATGCTCCTCGTTCCAGCGTGCGGCGTGATCCTGTACGCGCTGCCAGAACGCAGCCGCCAACTCGCTTGCCGTGGAGAGCGGACCCGCACTGTGGCTGCACTCGCACGCAATCTCGTACCGGACCAGCAGCCGCCCCTTGTAGCCAATGGTCACGGCCTGAGCACCGCTAGGCTCGCCGATGATACAGGCCGTTGGCTGGTAGCGGCCCAGCACCGCCCGCGCACCCTTCGAGGTGGCGGCCTCCTCCTCCACAGCACCCACCACAATCACCGGACGCCGCAACTCCCCCGAACGCCACATGCGCGAGGCCGCACATAAGAAAGCCACCAGCGGCCCTTTCGCGTCCACCGCCCCACGACCGTAAAGCAGTCCATCCGATAGGCGCACCGGCACTACCCCGCCTACGGTGTCCATGTGCCCCAGCAGCACCACGGGGTTGGCATCTAGGTCCTGGGCAGCAAGCGGCTGCGCCTGGGCGATCAGGTTGCCGGCTTCATCTATATAAGTATCAAGTCCCATCTCACACGCGGCTCTGCGCAGGAACTCTGCTAGTGCGCGCTCCTGCCCGGAGAGGCTGGGTATCGTGAGTGCCTGGTATAGAAGGTGAGTCTCCTGGGAAACCAGGTCGCGGGTTGCTTCAGCCGCCGGAGTAACTGGCATGGTCACTGTTTGACCCACGAGCACCCGCTCTATAGCATCGAGGGCGTGGTCAAGCTGAGCCTGGGTGATGACGAGCGGGGGCAACAGGCGTAGTACGTTGGGACCCGCGGGGAGAGCAATCACCCCCTGCGCCAGCAGCCCCTCCAGGTAAGGCTGTACTCGCTCCCTCAACTCAATGCCGATCATCAGGCCAAATCCGCGCACCTCCTGTATGAGGTCACTACTGATGCCGCGCAGCCGGGTCAGCGCGCGCTCGCCCAGCAGCGCCGAACATCGGGGCAGGGCTTCCTGTTCGAGGATATCCAATGTAGCGAGGGCAGCCGCGCACGCCAGGGGGTTCCCACCGAAGGTGCTGCCGTGCGCTCCCCTGGTAATGCGGCCACTTTCCATCACGCGGGGACCCAGGCCGATAGCGCCGATGGGCACACCGCCGCCAAGGGCCTTCGCGAGACAAAGGATATCCGGTGTAATCTCGTAACGGTCGCAGGCGAACATTGTGCCTGTGCGACCTAAGCCGGTCTGCACCTCGTCCACGATGAGTAGCGCGCCACGCTCCCGACACAGCGACACCAAGCCGCGCACGTACTCAGGGGACGCCATGTGCACACCGCCCTCCCCCTGCACAAGCTCTATTATGACTGCAGCTGTCTGCTCGCTGATAGCGGCTTCGGCTGCGGCCAGGTCGTTGTACCGGATGTGAGTGACGCCGGGCACAAGTGGCGCGAACGGCTCGCGGTAACTCTTCTCCCAGGTGGTGGAGAGCGCACCCATCGTGCGGCCATGGAAGCCTCGCAACGTAGCTACAAACCCGGTTCGTCCCGTGGCTAGCCTGGCGAACTTGAGTGCCCCTTCTACCGCCTCGGTGCCACTGTTGCACAGGAAGAAGTGGTCCAGCCCGTCCGGTGCTAGCTCTGCGAGTCGGGAGAGCAGGCGCGCGCGCACATCGTTGTAGAAGGCTTCCTGGCAGGTAATGAGGGTTTGTGCCTGTGCGGCCAGGGCTGCCGCTATCTCCGGCCTGCCGTGTCCGATATTGGCGACCCCGTGCCCAGCCGCGCAGTCTATATACTCGCGTCCCTCAGCATCATAGAGCAACGCGCCGCTCCCCCGCACGATAGCGAATGGACGCTTACCGTACACGCCGCTGGTGTGGGCGCTCTCTAAGTTGATGATGTCCTCTGTGCTTGTGCTACTTGTTCGAGAAAGCAACTGTGACATGAATCCTCCCGTCTAAGCAAAGCATAGTTACTTGGCTATTCGGCGAACTGATGCACCCAACTCGATACCACGGGCACTGCTTCGATGGTCGTCCCTGCACCATTGAGCACAGCGCTGAGCGAGCGGCTTCCTATAAGTACGCGCGGCACGCCGCCCTCGATAGCCTCCTGCGCGCCCAACAGCTTCTTGCGCATGCGGCCTTGCGCGTAGTGCATGTACTCGTCCAGGTAATCGCTGGGTATGTGTGATATTACGCTGCTCAGGTCGCCGGGGTTGGAGAGCAGTCCGGGCACGTTGGTCATGATCGCCAGGGCCTCGGAATGTAAAGCGGCGGCGATAGCGGCGGCGGCACGGTCCCCATCCACGTTCAGGCGCTCGCCCTCGTAGCTCAGTGCTAAGGGAGCTATCACCGGCGTGTAGCCGACTGACATAAGCATCTTGAGCAACACGTCGTCAACTGACTCAATCTGTCCTGTGTGGTCGTCACGCAAGACTATGGTGCGGCCTTCAGGTGTGACAGTACGCACAGTGGCCTTGCGCCGTGCTAACAGTAACCGGCCATCGACACCTGACAGACCGAGCGCGTTCACGCTTCGTCTCTGGAGACCAGCAACGAGGCTCGTGTTGATCTCGCCCACTACCGACATGGCGAAGATGCGTAACGTCTCGGCGTCTGTGTAGCGGCTGGTCATGCCGTTGGGGGAAGTGACGGTGCGCACCGGGTGGCCCAGGCGTTCGGACATCGAGTTGGTAAGGTCGGAGCCGCCGTGCACGAGCACAAGACGTTGGCCGCTCGTCACAAGTTGCGCTACTTCGTCCAATATAGCCTCAGTAGCCACGTCCACCCCGCCGCCAATCTTTACAACATAAGTCATGAATGCCTCCTGTGTTCCTGATCGTAGATCCTTGCAACCAACATTAGATTGGGTGCAGGCCTGGAAAGCTAAGCCCCAGCGTCTCATCCCAGCCGTAGATGCAGTTCATCGATTGCACCGCACTACCCGCCGCGCCCTTTACCAGGTTATCCAGCGCCGATATGACGACCACGCGGCCCTGCTCCACGTCTAGCTCAAAGCCGATGTCGCAGAAGTTGCTGCCGGACAGAATCTTGGGCTCGGGGTAGCGGTAGATGCCAGTGCGCTCCTTCACCAGTCGGATAAACGGCTCCTGCCCGTACGCCTCCCGGTACACCCGCCACAACACCTTCTCGTCCGGCACGGCCCGCACGAAAGCATGGGCCGTGACCAGCACCCCTCGCACCATCTCCACCGCCGTAGCGGAGAAGGCGATCTTCTGGCAAAGTTCCTCTCCCGCTACGGCTCCAAGCTCCTGTATCAACTCGGCGGTGTGTCTGTGTCCAGTTGGCTGGAACGAGCGCACGGCCCCGCTGCGGTCGGGGTGGTGGCTGCCTGCGCCTGGGGTGGCCCCCGCCGCCGAGGAAGCTATCTTCGACTCCACCACCAGTGGTATAGACTGGTCCACCAGCCCTGCCCTGTAGAGCGGTGCCAGCCCCAGGATCGCGGCTGTGGCGTTGCAACCCACCCCACTCACCAGCCAGGCGTCGGCCAGTTCCTCCCGGTGTAACTCCGGCAGTCCGTACACCGCCTCAGAGAGCAACCCCGGCAGCGGGTGCTCTTCACCGTACCAGTGCCGGTAGAGGTCGGGTGAGCGCAACCGGAAGTCAGCCGAGAGGTCTACTATGCGCGGTGCAAGGCCCCTGTAGCGCTCTATCGCGGCGACCGATGCACCATGCGGCAGGGCCAGAAACAGTAGATCGCATGGCCCCAGGTCGTCAGGGTGCGTGAATCGTAGTTGCGTTACCTTGCGCAGGTTGGGGTGTGCGTTGTGGACGAATTGCCCCGAATGGCTGCCCGAAGCAACCTGCGCGATCTCCACGCAGGGGTGGAACAGAAGCAACCGGACAAGCTCGCCAGCCGCGTAGCCTGACCCGCCCACTATGCCGACGCGTATCCTGCTCATACCGCCGCCCCCGCCGGTACGTGGGCCAGGATGTAGTCGAGCATTGCGCCCGGTATGTCGACCCCCGTGGGCACGATGCTGTTGCGGAACTCCATTGTGGCGTTTATCTCGTTCACCAGAAGACCGCGCTCCCGATCCTCAAATACATCAACCGCCAGGATGCCCCCGCCCACAGCGTCCGCTGCCTGCACGCACAGGTCGTTGAGTTCGCCTGTGACCGGGCAATTGGTGGCTATTGCGCCACGCGCCGTGTTGGTTACCCAGTGCTCGCTTGTGCGATAGATTGCGCAGATGGTGCGGTCGCCCACCAAGAAGGCCCGGATGTCGCGGTTTGGCTTGTCAACGTGTTCCTGGATGTAGCGGATGTGGTGCTGGTAAGAGCCTAACGTCTCCTGGTGCTCCAACACCGCCTCCGCCGCATCCCGGTCGTTCACCCGCGCCAGCAGACGGCCCCACGACCCGGTGACCGGCTTGAGTACGGCAGGGTAGCCAAGCGCCTCAATGCCTTGCATGGCCGCCTCAGGTGTGAAGCCTATCATGGTGCGTGGGGTGGGCACACCGGCCCGTAATAGCGCAAGCGTAGTCAGCAGCTTGTCGTTGCAGGTGGCCGTGACTGCCGCCGAGTTGAACACGGGCACACCCCAACTCTCAAGCACGTACATCAGCGCCAGTCCACGCGATTGGCTTACGCTACGACACAGCACAGCATCGTAGCGGCTCCAACGCTCCTCAGGCCGCGCGAGGTCCAGCAGCAAGTCGCCATCATTGATGATGTCGTACTCGACACCCCGCTGCTCCAACCCCTCAATCAGCAACTTCTCCTCCACCCGCACACGAGAAGCAATTATTCCTAACCTCATAGTCCCTCCATTTGGAATTTCGGAATGCGAATTTCGGATTTATGTAGATACCTACCAAATCCGCACTCCGAAATTCCAATTTCCAAATCCGTTATTCTCCCCAGTCTTCTTCTACCTGGGGGGCCAGTCCGACGCTGGGATTGGCTACATCCAGCACCTCAAGCTCGGCGTTGCAGTCAGGGCAGTAGATGATCTCGCCTACTATGCGACCGTCGAGCGATACGTTTGCTTCGCATTCAGAGCATACAGCCATCATTGTTTCTCCTCCCAATGTGTCGTGAGACAAAACAAAGCGCCCGCCATCCTGCAAAAGGACGGAGGGCGCTCACGCTGCTTCCGTGGTACCACCTTTCTTCGCCGGGCACCTCTCAGCGCCCAACCTCACAGAGTACGGGCAGGCATTGGTCTGCGATGCCACTTAAACAAAAACGCCCTTCATCCTCCAAAGGACGAAGAGCTATGCTCTCGTGGTACCACCTTCGTTCGCCGTATGCCTCTCAGCAACTGGCCTTTTCGAGTCGCCTGTACTCATGCCCTGTAACGGGGGCACCGGCTAGGTTCTACTTTCGCTACGCGATTTCTTCCTGCAACTCAGGGTTTTATTCGCAGTCCGTTTGCATGCGGGCTTTCCACCTGCCGCCCGTTCTCTGTATGCCACGCATACTGCTACTCGTCCCGTCTACGCTTTGGCTTATTTGGTTGTGTAAAATGACTATAGCGGAAGGCGGTAAGCCTTGTCAAGGGTATTTCTGATTCCTGGCGGCGTCTATCTTGGCTTGCGACCGTGAAGTTTAAGGACAGGTTTTTAGCCCATCCCTGGTCCCTTATTGAATACCTCTCAAGCTGAGCCTTGCACAATAGTAGATGTTTGAGGATAATTGCAAGAGATAGCCTTCTGTGTATCGACAGAGGGCCTCAGCCCTACCCTCTCAAACACTCCCTGCTGAACGAGCCTATGTATCCGGCCCCCGTACGTCGCGAAGATGTGCTCTTGCGCACCAAGCTGGTCCCGCCGCAGGTGCACAGCCGTGTGCTCCCGCGGCCTCGGATTGCCTCCCTCTTGCGCGAGTCGCTCCACTACCGGCTCACCGTGGTACACGCTGGTACGGGCTACAGCAAGACGACCGTGCTCGCGGCACTTGATGATGGAGCAATACCCCTCTACTGGTACACCCTGGGAGAGGCTGAGAACGATCCCCAGCGGTTCCTCTCTTACCTGATCTCCGCTTTTCGCCTGCGTATACCCGGCCTTTCTGATCTACCCTTGGTCGTATTGCAGGAGCGCGGCAGCGAGGGCAACAAGGAGGCGTGGGGGCAGGCCCTCGACTCTCTTATCAACATCCTGGCCGAGTCACTGGTGGAGCCGGGCATACTGGTGCTAGACGATTACCACTTCGTAGGAAACTCTCCAGAGATCGTCGCCATCACCGAGCGGTTCCTCGAATACCTCCCATCTAATTTGCACGTGATTATCTCGAGCCGCTACCCGTTCGTATGTCCACGCATGGTGACGTGGCGGGCGCGGGGTGAGGTGCTTGAGGTCGCACGCAAGACGTTGGCCTTCAGACCTGAAGAGGTGGAGGCGCTCTTCCGCGAGGTCTACAGAATGGAGCTTGCGCCCCAGGAGTTGCACGCGCTGGTAGAGAAGACGGAGGGATGGCCCATCGCTCTGCAACTGGTGTGGCAGGGGCTGAGGAGCGGCACTACTCGCAGCACTTCGCAGCTAATGGAACAAGGCTCCACCTCTCTGAGCGCGCTCTTCGATTACCTGGCAACCGAGGTGCTGGACGCCCAACCTAAGGAGGTGGCTGCATTCCTGCGGGACACAGCTATCCTGCGCGAGCTTAGCCCCGCCGCCTGCGAAGCCGTCACAGGTCGCACCGGCAGCGAAGCCATGCTGGACCAGCTCCTGGAAATGGACCTGTTCATGGTAGCCCTGGGCGATCCGTCAGAGCGGCACTATCGCTACCACCACCTCTTCCACGACTTCCTGCGCCAGCAATCGGGTGCAGACGTAGAGGGCACGCAGCACCGACACCAGCGCGCCGCCGAGTTCTTCGCCGGCGCTGGTGATTACGAGGAGGCAATATACCACTGGCTGGCGGCGGGCGACCTGTCGCACGTGGCGGAGGCGATAGAGCGGGGGGGTGAGACTGCTCTGCGTGCAGGCTGGCTCGATACCGTCGCCACCTGGATCGACCCGCTCCCACCTGATGTGTTAGCCGAGCACCCGCTCCTGCAAGCCTTCCTTGGTGATATTTACAGGATGCGCAGCCGCTTTGATGAGGCCCTGGAGTGGTATGCACAGGCCGAGCGGGTGTGGCGAGCGCATGACGACCTGCCGGGTATAAGCAGGGCCTTACGTGGGCAGGCGTTAGTCTACTTGGACACTGTGCGACCTGCTAAAGCCGAGAGCCTGTTGGAGGAGGCGTTGCGGCTCATAGAGGGCTTGCCGGACCGAGAGTCGCGTGCCCGCCTGCTGGAACTGCTGGCTGAAAACAAGCTCAACATGGGCAAGCCCGCCGAGGCTGAGGAGCTAAGATCTGAGGCACGCTCGCTTCGCGAAGAGGGACCGGGCGAAGATACGTTGAGCGTGCGGGTGAAATTACGCACAGGGCGTCTCGATGAGGCGCAAAAGACACTTGAGGAGTGGGCGGCGGCAGAGCGGCGCGAAGTCGAGCTGGGCCAGGTCCACCCTCCTCGCTCCCACCGGGAGACGCTGCTGATACTGTCTCTCATCCATTCATTCAGAGGGCAGCCGGAGCGGGCCACGGAACTGGCACAGGACGCAATTGACGTGGCGCGGCGGCTCGACTCGCCCTTTATTGAGGCGGTGGGGCAGACGCGGCTGGGGCACGCTCTACAAATAAAGCGCGACCCTGGTGGAACGCCACGAGTCGAAGAAGCGATACGCTGCTACGAGGCTGCGGTGGCCCTGGGCGACAGGCTGGCGGTGCGGCGCATGCGGGGAGAGGCGATGTGGGGCCTCACGCGAGCGTACGGCTTCAGTGGCGACCTTGCTTCCGCCGAACGCTCCGCTGCCGAGGGTGCCGAGATAGGCAGGTGGGCGGGCGACGCCTGGATAGTGGCCCTTATTGAGCTTACGCTGGGGGCTAGTTACGTTTTAGCCGGGCAGCCACAACGCGCGGTGGACCTTCTCTCTCAGGTGCTGGTGGCGTTCCGGGGCTGCGGCGATAGCTTCGGCAGGGCGGCCACGCGCTTGTGGCTGGCGCTCGGTTACCATGACCTGGGGCAGGCGGAACTCTGCAACATCTCCATTGACGAGTCGTTGGCCTTGTGCGAGGCGCATGGCTACGACTTTCTCTTCACAATTCCCTCACTGCTTGGCCCTCCTGATACCCGCCGCGTTGTGCCGCTGCTCGTTCGCGCTCGTGGCAATCGGCGGAACATGGCATATGTAGCTCGTCTGCTGTCCCAGATGGGCCTGGGGGACTTGCAGGTGCACCCCGGCTACCAGTTGCGCGTGCATTTACTTGGTACCTTCTGCGTCTACCGAGGCGAGGTGGAGGTGGAGCCTAGAGACTGGCAGCGCGACAAGGCCAGGCAGCTTTTCCAGCTTCTGCTCACCCAGCGGGGCCGCTGGTTGCAACGCGATGAGGTTGTGGAGAGGTTGTGGCCCAACCTCTCGCCGGAGGCTGCCCTTCGCGACTTCAAGGTAGCCCTAAACGCCCTCAACAAAGCGATAGAGCCTGTACATACCCCCGAAACCCCATTCGCTTATATCGTGCGCGACGGCGTCTCTTATCGCATCCGGCCTGAAGCTGACCTGTGGCTCGACACCGACGAATTCGAGCGCTGCTGCCTGTCAGGATTGCGCTTGGCCGAAACGGGAGCTACTGCGGAAGCAGTTACCTACTTGCGCACAGCCCTGGAACTCTATGCAGGCAATTACCTCCCGGATGCCCTGTACGAAGATTGGGCCAGCGCCGAGCGAGATCGGCTGCTCTCTCTGTTCCTGCGGGCCGCCGACAAACTCACCGGCATTCTGGTAGAAAGCGGACACGATGATGAGGCGCTGGAGATTTGCGCCCGCATCCTCTCTTATGACCCCTGCTGGGAGCATGCTTATCGCTGGATGATGCTTGCTTATGCTCATCGTGGTGAGCGCACCCTGGCCCTACGCGCTTATCAGAGATGCCGCACGACTATGACTTCCGAACTTGGCATAGAACCCGCCCTTGCCACAACAGCCCTCTACAACCGCATCCTCCAGGCCGAAGACCTCTCTGTAACTGCTTTGTAACTGCCCTGTGACCCCTTTCTGTTAGGCTCTGCGAAACCGGACGCTAGATAGCGGACGATAGACTATGCTCTTTTTCTATCGCTTTGCGACTATCGCCAATTGTCCCTGAAGTCCTCAGCAAAGGCGCGAAGGATGGCTAGACCGTCGGTCGGCATCGTAGCCGCGGGCGCATACGTACCCCAGACTTATATCACCGCAGCCGAGATAGCGGAGCGCACGGGCATCCCCGAAGATGTGCTGGTGCAGAAGTTCGGTCTGCGCCGCAAGCCCATCCCCGGACCTGACGACCACCCGAACGCCATGGCCGTGAAGGCTGCGCAAGATGCCCTGTCGCGTTCTGACGTGCGCCCCGAAGACATAGACGTGGTGATCTCCACCACTGAAGAATACAAAGAGTACCCCCTCTGGACGACCGGTATCAAACTGGCCTATGACATAGGGGCTAATCGCGCGTGGGCGGTGGACGTGCAACTGCGGTGCGGTACCACAGTGGCGGCCCTGCGCATGGCGAAGGCGATGATGCTGTACGAGCCGAATGTCAACACCGTGCTGATTGCGGGCGGCTACCGCAACGGCGACCTGGTGGACTACACCAACCCTCGCTCGCGCTTCATGATCAATCTCAGCTGTGGTGCTGGAGCACTCATTCTGCGGAAAGACCACCCAGGCAATCACCTGCTGGGCAGCTCCATAATCACTGATGGCTCCTTCTCGCTCGACGTTCTGATACCTGCGGGTGGCACAATGGAGCCTCTCACGTCAGAAGGGATGTCGGCGGGGCGTTACTACCTCGACGTGCCCGATCCTGAGGGTATGAAGCAGCGCCTCGACACCCTCTCTATGCAAAACTTCCTCAAGGTGATTGACATGGCCCTCGAGGAGAGCGGCTGCACGCGCAAGGACATTGATTACCTCAACATCCTACATATGAAGCGTTCGGCCCACGACTACGTGCTCAGGGAACTTGGCTTGCGGGACGACCAGACCTTCTATCTCTCCGAGTTCGGGCACATGGGCCAGCAGGACGGGATTATCTCAATCGTGCAAGGGCTTGAAAGCGGCAGGCTCAAGGATGGCGATCTCATGGTGATCGTAGCTGCCGGTATAGGTTACACCTGGGGAGCGAGTGTTGTCAGATGGGGACCAACTTCAGGCTAGACGGCAGGGTAGCGGTCATAACGGGCGGCGCGAACGGCATAGGGCGGCAGACGGCGCTCACATTCGTCGCCTCCGGTGCCGCCGTAGCCGTGTGGGATATGGCAGAGGATCAGGGGCAGGCACTTGCCACCGAGATTCGAGACAGCGGCGGTAGGGCGGCGTTCTACAAGGTCAACGTCACTTCCGCGTCTGAGGTGGAAGCTGCCGTGGCTTCCGTGGTCGAGCAGTTCGGCAAGATAGACATCCTGGTCAACAACGCAGGCATCACCCGAGATGCACAGCTTGTAAAGGTGAAGGACGGAGAGGTTACGGGCAAGATGACCGAGGCCGACTTCGACCTTGTGGTGTCGGTAAACCTCAAGGGCGTGTTCAACTGCACGCAGGCAATCGCGCCCCACATGATCAACCAGGGCTACGGCCGCATCATCAGCGCGTCGTCGGTGGTGGGCATCTACGGCAACTTCGGCCAGACCAACTACGTGGCGACCAAAGCGGGCGTGATAGGCATGACCAGGGTCTGGTCGAGGGAGCTAGGCAAGCGCGGCATCACCGTCAACGCGGTGGCCCCCGGCTTCATCGGCACCGACATGGTGCGCGCCATGCCCGAACAGGTGCTCGCCAACATGGTGTCGCACACCCCGGTGGGCCGCCTTGGGGAGCCAGAGGACATAGCTTACGCATACCTGTTCCTGGCTTCAGAAGAAGCGGGCTTTATCAACGGTGCCGTCCTCAGCGTAGATGGCGGACTGGTGCTGGGCACATAGTGGTGCAAGGGGAGACCCCTGTACCCCTTGAGGACGAAGATGTACATCGGAGATTGGCTGGCGCGTAGAGAGTTGCTTTCGCCACACAAGGTGGCTCTCATTGACGCGCAGCGCGATTACCAGCCTATTACCTATAGCGAGTGGAACCGCCAGGCTAATCGCGCGGCCAACTGGCTGCGCACGCTTGGCGTCGGGCAGGGCCAGCTTGTGGCGGTACTCTCGATGAACTGCGTTGAGTACCTGGACGTGTGGTTCGCGTGCGGTAAGCTCGGAGCGATTATGCAGACGCTCAACTGGCGGCTCACGAGTCATGAATTGGTGGCTCTGCTGCGAGACGCCACCCCGAAGGTGCTCATCTACGGCCCAGATTTCGCCTCGCAGGTGCAGGCCCTACAGTCTGAGGTGGCGGGCATCGAGCACTACGTGGCCCTGGAGCCTGGGCGAACTGCCTCTCCCAGCGACCGCCTCTTTGCCGAGCGGGCCGCTTGCCCGGATGCGCCACCGCCTCCCGTGGAGCTTACCTGGGACAGTCCCTGGGCGCTGGCGTATACGGGTGGCACCACCGGGCTGCCGAAGGGGGCTATCCTCACCCACGGTAATGTCACCTGGAATTCGGTCAACACTGTAATGAGCTGGGGGTTGAGTCCCGACGACCGCACCTTCCTGAACATGCCCCTGTTCCACACGGGCGGCCTGAACGTGCTTACCGCACCGCTGGTGCACATAGGTGGCAGCTCCATCGTGTGCCGGGGGTTCGACGTGGATCAGGTGTTCGACCTGATAGAGGATAGGGGCGTCACCATCTATTTCGGCGTGCCCACCATGTTCATAGCGCAGCAGGCGCACCCTCGGTGGTCTACCACCGATTTCTCCCGGCTTAAATGGGTAATCAGTGGAGGCGCGCCTTGCCCTCCGCCGGTATTTGAGCGATGGTGGGAGCGTGGCGTGGACTTCAAGATGGGCTACGGGCTGACCGAGTCCGGCCCTAACACCTTCTGGATGACCGCCGAGAATGCCAAGCGCAAACCCGGCTCGGTCGGTGTGCCCCTGTTCCACGTGGATGTGCGGGTGGTGAGACCTGATGGTACCGAGTGCGAACCTGGCGAGGTGGGTGAGTTGCACATATGCGGTCCGCAGGTCGTCTCCGGCTACTGGAACCGCCCTGAAGAGAGCAACCGGACCATTGTAGACGGCTGGCTGCACACCGGTGACCTGGCCCACCGCGACGAAGAAGGCTTCTATTACATAGTGGGCCGCCTCAAGGACGTAATCATCTCCGGTGGCGAGAACGTCTATCCCGCCGAGGTCGAAGCCGTCATCTCAGGCCACCCGTCGGTCGCCTGCGTAGCCCTGATAGCTGTACCTGATGCACACTGGGGCGAGGTAGGCCGCGCGGTGGTGGTGCTCAACGACGGCTGCGAACCGGAGGGCGACGGCATAATCGCCTACTGCCGGGAGCGCCTTGCCCGCTTCAAGATACCCAAGAGCGTGGTGTTTGCGGACGCTTTACCTCTAACAGGCGCGGGCAAGATCGATAAACTGGCGCTGCAAGAGAGCTATGGAGGAGCAGTTTCAGAGGCGAGGATTCGGGTCTAGCCGAATTGCAACAGGTCCAGACTGGAGAATTAATGCCGAAGGTAGCAGTCAACGACATAGAACTGTTCTACGAATTCCGGGGCAGGGCGGAAGGGCCGACCGTGGTGTTCGTGAACGGGCTGCTTACCGACACGGCAAGCTGGAACAAGCACCTGCCCTTCTTCGAGGAGCAATACCGTTGCCTGGTATACGACTGCCGGGGACAGGGCCAGTCCGACAAGCCGAACCACCCTTACGAGACGGCATACCATATAGCCGACCTTGCGAGCCTGATTGAGGCTGTCGGTGTAGAGCGGGCGCACTTCGTTGGGTTATCCAACGGTGGTGTTGCGGTGCTGGCTTATGCAGCGGACCACCCGGAGCGGGTCATTTCGGCGGTGGCTTCGGGGGCCTATCCTTATGTTGACACCATACTGAAGGTGAAGTTGACTTCATGGGTGAGGGCGATGGAGGCGGGGGGCAGTCCGTTGCGCTTCGACGTAGCTACACCGTGGGTATGGGGCGGGCGCTTTCTCGATGAGAACTACGAAAGCCTACTCTACTTCCGCGAGAAAGGCGTCAACATGCCGATGGAGTGGGCCATGAACCTCATCAAGGGGGCCATGCAACACGACATCAGCGATAAGCTGCCCCACATACAGGCACCGACCCTCGTCATGGTAGGTGAGGAGGACGTGCTCACACCGCCCAAGCTGTCGCACTACATCGCCGAGCAGGTGCCGAGGAGTGAGCTTCATGTCATGGAAGGCCGGGGTCACGCTTCGGCGCTTGAGGACATACCACAGTTCTGCCAGGTGGTGCTCGACTTCTTCCACCGGGTAGAGGACGCCCAAGGAGGGTAAGCTATGAACCACTCTCTGCAACCCCGCAAGCCCTCAATCCTGACCGCACTGCTAGGTGCTGTCTGCATCTCGGTGCTGTTGCTGCTCGCCGGAGCACTTAGTTCGGCAGATCGACCTCGCACCGCGAGTGCTGCGCCGCTCACCAGTTCACCGCCGTTCGGCACTGTGCAGGCAGGCTCGTTCATAACCGAAACATATGGCGACCGCGATTACCGCCTGTACATTCCGGCGGGCTACCAGGCCGGCACACCACTGCCGCTACTGGTGGTGTTGCACGGTTGCGGACAAGACCCCACCTCTATGTCCGTGGACACGCACTTCAACGTGTACGCCGACCAGTTCAATTTCCTGGCCCTCTACCCGCGCCAGCCGCAATCGGCCAATGGCACAAGGTGCTGGAACTGGTTCTTGCCCGAGCACCAGCAGCGAGGGTCTGGAGAACCCGCACTCATCGCGGGCATGACAGCGCAGGTGCAGAGTAGGTATTTGGTTGACAGCAGCCGCATCTTTGCTACGGGCCTCTCGGCGGGCGGTGCGATGAGCATAATAATGGGCGCGACCTACCCGGACGTGTATGCAGCCATCGGCGTGAGCGCGGGCATCGAGTACGGGTGTGCATCCACCTTGGAATCAGGTTTCGCAGCCATGGCGGGAGGCTGCATGGACCCCGTAGAGAGCGGCAACAAAGCCTACGCCGCGATGGGCGAGTACGCGCGCGTGGTGCCCGTGATAGTGTTCCACGGTAGCGCCGATGCTGTAGTCGTCGTCAAGAACGGCCACAACATCATCACCCAGTGGGCGCAAACCAACGACCTCGCTGCCGACGGTGCCGATAACAACGACATTGACGACGTGCCGGAGAGTACCACCCCAGGACAGGTGCCCGGCGGCCACACTTTTACCCGCTATACCTACAATAATTCGCACAATGACAGGACCGTGCTGGAGAAGTACATTGTTGATGCCATGCCACATGCGTGGTCGGGTGGCACGCTTGATCTGGCGAATGGCGGCGACCGCAACGTTGACCCGCTCGGTCCCGACGCCAGCCTGATCATGTGGCAGTTCTTCCAGGCGAACCCCATGCCCGGCGACGGGCCTACGCCCACTGCCATCCCGTGCGCCGTGCAGTTCCCCGACGTACCCCAGGGCAGCACCTTCTACGCCTACGTGCGCTGCCTGGCCTGCCAGAGCATCCTCGGGGGCTTCAGCGACGGTACTTTCAAGCCTGGCAGCAACGTCACACGGGGCCAGCTATCGAAGATTGTCGCCAATGCCGCAAACTTCCGTGAGCAGGTATCGGAGCAGACCTTTGAGGACGTGCCGCCCGGCAGTACCTACTACACATATATCGAGAGGATGGCCGTGAGGCACATCATAGGTGGCTACCCGTGCGGTGGTCCGGGTGAGCCATGCGGCGAGGGCAACAGGCCGTACTTCCGCCCGAACGCCGGGGCGTCACGTGGGCAGATAGCCAAGATCGCGTCCGATGCCGCAGACTACAACGAGGCTCCCGGCGCACAGAGGTTCGAGGACATGCCGCCCGGCAGCGCGTTCTACGAGGGTGTGCAGCGGCTGGCGAGCAGGGGGCACATAAGTGGCTATCCGTGCGGCGAGCCGGGTGAGCCTTGCGGTGAGGGCAACAGGCCATACTTCCGACCGGGCGACAGCGCCAGCAGGGGTCAGACGGCCAAAATAGTGGCTAACACTTTCTTCCCCGGCTGCGACACCAGCACAAAAGGTACGTCACGTTAGAGCGGTATAAGCAGGATCATAACGATGCCATTTGCGGAAGCTAACAACCTGAGAGTGCATTACATCGAGAGGGGCGAGGGTGAGCCTGTCGTGCTCATCCACGGCAACTGGGCCACCTCCTCCTGGTGGGAGCCTGTGCTGGAGCGCCTGCCTTCGGGCTATCGAGGCATAGCTTACGACATGCGTGGACGGGGCAGAACGGTAGGGTTGGACACGGACTACACGATGCCCGAAATGGCTGCGGACCTGCGGGCCTTCCTGGATGCGGTGGACCTCGATAGAGTGCACCTAGTGGGACACTCGCTGGGTAGCGCGGTCGCCATGCAATTCATGCTGGAAAGCCGTGAGCGTGTCAGTTCGCTCACGGCGGTTGCGCCCGCATGGGTAGATGGGATGCCTGAGGCTTACAACGTCCCAGCGGGCCAGCAGGCGATTAAGGCTGACCGCAACTTATTCGCAAATGCCCTCAAGGCTCTCGCCCCTACGGTTCCCGACGATGCTTACTGGCAGAGGCTGGTGTCGGAGGGGCACGAGCAGCGCATAGAGGCGGCCCTGCGCAACCTGCCCGCCCTCGTGGCCTGGAAGCCTGGCGACAGATTGCGGCAAGCACGCGTGCCCGCACTGGTCATCGACGGCGACCGCGACCCGCTCACGGGTGGCGATAATGCCAGGAGGGCGGCTGAGGCTCTTGGTGCGCGGCGCGTGACCCTGCCAGGTATAGGCCACTCACCCATCATCGAAGCGCCCGACGAGGTTGTGCGGCTATTGCTGGAACATATATCGAACCTTGTCGAGAACGAAGCTACAACAATTCAAAAAGGAGATAAGAATGGTTAATGAATCGCTGCTTCCGGGCGTCACTGAAGCTACGGTGGATACCGGGCGGCTCAAGATGCATGTGCTGGTTGCCGGGCCGCAGGACGGCGACCCTGTAGTGCTGCTGCACGGCAATATGTCTTCTGGGCCGTTCTGGGAAGAAACGATGCTGGCGCTGGCGGCCGAGGGCTATCGTGTGCTCGCCCCCGACCTGCGCGGCTACGGTGACACCGAGGCGCTGCCGGTAGATGGTACGCGAGGCATGCGCGACTGGTCCGACGACCTGAAGGCGCTGGTGAGTGCGCTCGATCTGGGCCGCTTCCACCTGCTCGGCTGGTCGATGGGCGCGGGCGTGGCGATGCAGTACGCGATAGATAATGGGAGCGACCTGCTCTCGCTCATCCTGGAAAGCCCAATCTCGCCCTACGGGTTCGGTGGCACCAGGGATACGCACGGCACGCCTAACCACGACGATTTCGCAGGCTCCGGCGGCGGCACGGCCAACCCTGAGTACGTTCGCCTGGTGAAAGAAGGTGACCGTGGCGACGAAAGCCCCTTCAGCGCCCGCAACGTGCTCAACAACTTCTACTTCAAGCCGCCGTTTAGAGTAGCGCCTGAGAGGGAGGAGGCGTTTGTCACTTCCGTGCTCCAGACCAGGATCGGCGACGATTTCTACCCAGGCGGCATGACCGACTCGCCCAACTGGCCGAACGTCGCGCCGGGCACAGGAGGCTTCAACAACGCCATGTCACCCAAGTACCTGAACCTGAGTGGTTTCGCTAACATCGACAGCAAGATTCCGGTCCTGTGGGTGCGGGGTGCGGACGACCAGATTGTGTCAGACACCTCTTTGTTCGACTTCGGTTTCCTGGGCCAACTGGGGGCGGTACCCGGCTGGCCTGGGGCCGAAGTATGCCCTCCGCAACCTATGGTGGGCCAGATGCGCGAAGTGCTGGAAGCCTACAAGGCCAACGGCGGCAACTACTTGGAGCATACCATTGCCGACTGCGGCCACTCGCCACATGTCGAGAGGCCGGAAGAGTTCAACGCCGCGCTGCTGAAGCACTTACGGCTGGCAGTAGGACGATAGAAACATACATCGTCCGGCATACAACAGGAGGTCAGCCTATTGGGAAAGAAAGCTGGGGGTGGAGAAGCAAAACGATAACGCCTTGTTGCGCGCCGTGCCTCAAGGTGAGGTAGACAAACAGTTTCTATATCGAACAAGGAGGAAAAGCGAATGTCCAAGAACGCGAAACGGTGGTCTTCCATACTGGCGTCCCTGATGCTCGTGCTCATGGCAGTGCCCGCAACGGGCAGCATGAGTTACGCGCAGGGCACGACCCGGACGTTCCCAGAGACAGGCAAAACGGTAAAGGGGAGGTTCCTGGAATACTGGCAGCAGAACGGTGGCCTCCCTCAGCAAGGTTATCCTATCACCGATGAGATGCAGGAGCGGAGTGACACAGACGGTAAGACTTACACGGTGCAGTACTTCGAGCGTGCCGTATTCGAGCTACACACCGAGAACCAGCGCCCCAACGATGTGCTCCTCTCCCTCTTGGGAGTGTTCGAGTACAAGGCCAAGTACGGCACAGCAGGCGCTCCAGGCCAGAAGGCAAGCACGGCTGCCGGTGCCCGCAGATTCGCCGAGACAGGTAAGACGGTAGGGGGCAAGTTCCTCGATTACTGGAACCGAAACGGTGGACTGGCACAGCAGGGCTACCCTCTCACCGAGGAGTTCACCGAGGTATCAGCCCTCAACGGCAAGCCTTACACGGTGCAGTACTTCGAGCGTGCCGTGTTCGAGTTGCACCCTGAGAACCAAGCTCCCTTCGATGTGCTGCTGTCTCAGTTGGGCACCTTCCGCCTGAAGCAGAAGCAGGCCGCCGCCAAGGGTCCGATCAACGTGGGCTTGCTCACCGACCGCTCCGGCTCGCTGGCTATCTACGGCCCTATGCTAGAGCGTGGGTTCGAACTTGGACTTGAGTATGCTACCGGCGGTACCAACAAGGTCTACGGCCGCGACATCAAGGTCACGACCAAGGACACCGCCAGCAACGTGGAGACCGGCACCTCCCTGGCCCGTGAGGCCATCGAGAAAGACAAGGCGCAAGTCCTGGTGGGCGTACCCAGCTCAGGCGTGGCCCTGGCTGTATCTGCGGTAGCTAACGACAACAAGGTGGTCTACCTGGCAGGCCCGGCGGCCTCTCCCGATATCACTGGCAAGAACTTCAACCGCTACACCTTCCGTGCAGGCCGCAGCAGCGTGCATGATGCCCTCACTATGGGCACGGCGCTGACGGGCATGGGCAAGAAGTTCATCCAGATCGCACCCGACTATGCTTTTGGTCGAGGCTCGGCTGCGGCCTTCTACAACGTTATCAAGGCCAAGGGCGGCACGTTCGTGGTGAACGACAACACCACCGACTTCGGCACCGTCTTCGCCCCGCAGGACACCACCGACTTCACCCCCTACCTGAACCAGATCCTCGATTCGGACGCGGACGTGCTGGTCGTCACCTGGGCGGGCACGGGCTTCGTGCCCCTGTTCCAGCAGATGCAGCAGCTTGGCATCTTCGACAGCATGGTGGTAGCCACCGGCATGGGCGACAACCAGACGATGTCCAAGGGCTATGCCGATGCGATAGGCTCGGTGGGTGTGAGCGTGTACCATTACGCGATGTTCGACACCCCCATCAACAACTGGCTGGTGGAGAAGCACCGGGCCAAGTACAATAGCCCGCCCGACCTGTTCACCGAGAGCGGTTTCATCGCCGCGCAGATGCTGGTGCGCTCCATTACCAACAGCAACGGTGAAGCCGACGCGGAGAGCCTGATCAAGGCACTGGAGGGTATGTCGTTCGATGGGCCGAAGGGTTCCTACACGATCCGACCCGAGGACCACGACCTGCTCCAGCCGATGACCCTCGTCAAGCTCAAGAACACCACCGACAAGGACTTCAAGTTCTTCGAGCTGGTCAAGCTGTTCAAGCCTGAGGAAACCGCGCCACCCTGTGCGGTACCTGCTCGCTGCAAGTAGGAGGATGCTGAAACGTGAAACGTGAAACGTGATGCTACAATAAGCACCCTACTCGAAATATCAGAACAGATTACCCTTACCGCATCACGTTTTACGTTTCACGTTTCACTACCATGACTTACATACTCGAAGCCCAGGACTTATCGAAGCACTTCGGCGGCTTGCGGGCCGTGGACGGGGTGAACTTGCAGGTGCGCGAAGGCTCGCTACACTCGGTGATTGGTCCGAATGGCGCGGGCAAGACCACGATGTTCAACCTGATCAGCGGCACCCTCAAACCGACGAGGGGGCGGGTCTTCCTGCGTGGGAAGGACATCACGGGCACGCCTTTGCACCGTATGGCGCACATGGGGATAGGGCGGTCCTTCCAGATCACCAATATCTTCCCCAACCTGAGCGTGCTGGAGAACGCCCGGCTGGCTGCTCAGGCGATGGGCCGCAACAGCCTCAACCTCTGGTCCACAGCCACCCGCTTCCGGCAGTACGAGGAAGCCGCTATGACCGCGCTCAAGCAGGTAGGGCTGGCCGACCGTGCCGGGCAGGTGGCTTCTATCCTGCCGCACGGCGACAAGCGCAAGCTGGAACTGGCTATCCTCCTAGCTGCCGGGCCGCAGGTGCTGCTGCTGGACGAGCCGACGGCGGGCATGGCCTCCGAGCAGGTGCCGATGCTACTCGACATCATCCGGGGCATTCGAGAGGACACCGGCAAGACAATCCTGCTCGTCGAGCATAACATGGGCATCGTGATGAACGTGTCCGACCACATCACGGTGATGCACCAGGGCCGCGTGCTGGCCGAGGGCAGCCCCGACGAAATCAGGACCAACCCCGCCGTGCAGGAGGCGTACCTGGGACAAAGCTACACCGAACCTGAGATGCCCGGCACAGCCGCAACGACAGCGACGGCTGCGACGGCTGCGACGGCCGCTACAGGTGGAGGGACCGAGAATGCCTAGCCTGCTCACAGTGGATACTATCCATACCTTCATCGGCCAGTACCACATCCTGGAGGGTGTGTCACTGGAGGTGCCGCAGGGCAGCATCGTCGCTCTGCTTGGACGCAACGGCGCGGGCAAGACCACTACGCTGAAGTCGATTATGGGCCTACTCTCACCGCGCATGGGCAAGATCGTGTTCGAGGGAGAGGAGATACAGGGCCTCACCCCGTATGCAATAGCGGCCCGTGGCGTGGGTTACGTGCCTGAGCACCGAGCGGTGTTCCGCGACCTGACCGTGGAGGAGAACCTCAAGATAGCAGAGCGCAAGCGGGGCGACCTGTCGCGTCGCGGTGACCTGGTATTCGAGTTGTTCCCCGACCTGAAGCGGTTCTACAAACTGCCCGGCGGGCAACTGTCGGGCGGCCAGCAGCAGATGCTCGCTATAGGCCGCGCCCTGGTAGCCGACAACCGGCTGCTGCTCATAGACGAACCGAGTGAGGGGCTGGCCCCCATCATCATCGAGGGCATCGTGCATGCCCTGCGCCGCCTCTCGCAACAGACTACTGTGCTGCTGGTGGAGCAGAACTTCCGCATGGCCTCCCAACTGGCCGACCGCTACTACATCCTCGATACGGGTCGCACCGCTCACGAG
>JALZHG010000260.1 GCA_030914045.1 Chloroflexota bacterium
GTTCTATGAAACAGCCTTAACATTGCGCGAGTTACTGCATGATAAAGGTAGCTTGTATGTACATCTGAACTCTGATGTTGGGTATCACGCGAGGATCGTGCTTGATGAAGTGTTTACTGGTGGCTTTCAAAGCGACGTGATTTGGAGGCGAACTAGTTCCCACAGTGGAACTATCGGCTACGCACAGATACATGAAATTATCCTCTATTACACAAAGTCCGCCTCATTCACATGGAATAAGCAACACCAAAGCTACGACCAAGATTACATTGACTCTCGGTTTACAGGGACGGATGAAGATGGCAGACAATGGAAAGATTCAGACCTTACGGGTTCAGGCACACGTCGCGGTGAAACAGGGCAGGTTTGGCGTGGCTTTGATGTGACCGCTAAGGGTCGTCATTGGATGTTCCCGCCGAGCGTGTTGGAGGAGTTAGACAGCAAAGGTAAATTATACTGGTCGCCACGCGGAGGAATGCCACGACTCAAGCAATATCTTGACGAAATGTCTGGCACCCCAATCACGTCAATATGGGCTGATATTCCTCCTGTCAACAGCCAAGCAAAAGAGCGCGTAGGATATCCAACTCAAAAACCTGAAGCTCTGCTCGAACGAATTATAAAAGCCTCATCCAATGAAGGCGACCTTGTGCTTGATTGCTTCTGCGGTTCGGGTACGACTGCCACCGTCGCCGAGAAACTTAATCGCCGTTGAATTACCTGTGACTTAGGACGTTTTGCGATTCACACCGCGCGCAAACGTCTCCTTAGTATTCCGAACGTCAAGCCGTTCGTTGTTCAGAATCTCGGTAAGTATGAGCGGCAATCTTGGCAGGAAGCGGAGTTTGGCGCGGACGCCGCCGCGCGCGTCGCTGCCTACACGCGCTTTATCCTCGACCTTTATCGCTCGCAACCTTTGAACGGATTCGCTTGGCTGCACGGCCTGAAAGGTGGGCGCGTCGTCCACGTCGGCGCGGTTGATTCGCCCGTCACGCTCGCCGACGTGAAAGCCATCCTCATCGAATGGCGCAAGAATCTCGGCAAGACCGGCGCGGCGAACAGCGGCATTGACGTACTCGGCTGGGAGTTTGCCCTCGACATGAATGAGACGGCCAAGCAGCAAGCCGCCGACGCCGGAGTTGACCTGCGCTTTCTCACCATCCCGCGCGAAGTCTTGGAAGAGAAAGCGGTCAAGCAGGGCGACATACAATTCTTCGAGTTGGCTGCGCTCGCCGTCAAAGAAACGATCAAGAAACGCGAGTTGACCTTAACGCTCGAAAACTTCATCGCGCCGCGCGAGTACGTGCCGCAGGAGATACGCGAGAAGATCACACGCTGGGACGCATGGATTGATTACTGGGCCGTTGACTTCGATTTCAAGGGCGACACCTTCCATAATCAGTGGCAATCTTACCGCACGCGCAAGAACAAGAAACTTGAACTAACGACGAAACACACCTATGACGCGCCCGGCTCCTACACCGTGCAAGTTAAGGTCATAGATATCTTAGGGAATGACACGACGCGCACGTTGCGAGTTGAAATCAAATAAGGTTAACCCTCGCCTATGCCAAGAACAAAAAAGACCGCGGACGCTCCGCAGTTGAGCATGTTTGATGTAAGTGCTCGGCAGCGTACCGCCCTCTGCATTCCCCTCATCCGGCAAGAAGTCGAACAGTGGCGCGCGACCGATTACAAAGGCATCACAGAGACAACACGGCGTCTCTTCAAGTGGTGGTTCTCAAATGACCATCGCACGCCGCAAGGCACAGTGTTCAGCTATTACGCCGCGCAACGCGAAGCGGTTGAAACGCTCGTCTATCTCTACGAAGTGAAAAAGATTCGCCGTCGCGCGGAGATGCTGACGACGTATGCGAAGGGACAAAAGTTTCTTCTGCCCGCCTATGACGAATATGCGCGCTACGCTCTCAAGATGGCGACCGGCAGCGGCAAAACAAAAGTGATGGCCCTCGCCGTCGCATGGCAATACTTCAACGCGACGGCCGGCGAAGCTGACTACTCGACAACCTTTCTCCTCATCGCGCCGAACATCATCGTGCAGGAGCGGCTTGCCACGGATTTCGCGGGCGGCAAGATATTCTTAACCGATCCCGTCATCCCGCCTGATCTGCGCCCCTTCTGGGACTTAGACACGTACATGCGTGGAGACGCCGAACGAGGCCGCAGCGAAGGCGCGCTCTACCTCACGAACATTCAACAGCTATACGACCGAGGCGACGGCACAGCCGCGCCCGCTAATCCAGTCGAGGCGTTGCTCGGACAGAAACCGCCGAAGAATCTGCAACCTGCTGAGTCCTTTGTTGACCGTATCGCGCGGCGCGGCGACTGTCTTGTGATTAACGACGAGGCGCATCACACAAACGACAACGCAGTAGCATGGAATGAGGTTATCAAGACCTTACACGAGAAACTTGGCGAGCGCGTCATCACAGCTCAGCTAGACTTTTCCGCCACGCCACGCCAGCTTGATGGAACACTCTTTACATGGACGATTTACGATTACCCACTCAAGCAAGCCATTGTTGATAACGTCGTAAAGCGTCCGATCAAAGGCATCGCGCAGGGCATCGCCGAAGTGCAGAGCGATAAGGCTGCCGTGCGCTATGAGCCTTATCTTGTCGCCGCCGTCGAACGCTGGCAGGAGTACCGTACGCAGCTTGAGCCGCTTAGTAAAAAGCCGATTCTGTTTTTTATGCTCGGCAACACGAAGGAAGCTGACGACGTAGCTGCTTGGCTGCGTAAGAAATATCCTGACTGCTTCGCCGACGAAAAGCTGCTTGTCATTCACACAAAGAACACGGGCGAGATTACCGAGGCGGACTTAGAGAAAGCGCGCGAAGCCTCGCGCCTAGTGGATGAAGATAAAAGCCCGGTCAACTGCATCGTCTCTGTGTTGATGCTGCGCGAGGGCTGGGACGTGAACAACGTTACCGTAGTAGCTGGGCTTCGCCCTTACACTGCGAAGGCGAACATCTTGCCGGAGCAAGCTGTCGGGCGCAGCCTGCGTCTTATGTTTCGCGGACAGGCAAGCGGATATAAAGAACATGTTGACATCATCGGCAACGACAACTTCATGCAGATCGTCGCCGACTTGGAAAAGGAAGAAGGAATCAAGCTCGATACTTT
This sequence comes from Chloroflexota bacterium, assembly GCA_030914045.1. Classification (GTDB taxonomy): domain Bacteria; phylum Chloroflexota; class Chloroflexia; order QHBQ01; family JADMIH01; genus JADMIH01. Next base: position 3,148 of record JALZHG010000260.1, read on the forward strand.
CGAGTACGGCAAGAAGAAAACGCCGCTTGTCATTCCAACTGTCCAAGTCGTAACTGAACGCATCCCGCAGTATGACATTGCGATCCCCGTCTTATCTCCCCGCATCGAACGCCGTAAGGACGCACGGCAAATCATCGAAGCCCTGAACATCAACAAGGTCGCGCTGAAGTCACCGTTGCCTCTTGATACCGACATCATGCCGCCCGACACGTTCACCTATGAAGGGCGCGACGTGATTTCCGATGAAGTGCTCGTCTCGCGCGAGTACACGATGCCGCAGGCGCAGACCTACCAAGAGATTGTCGCCTTCTACGCCGAAGAAATCGCGGCGACGCTGAAACTGCCCGCGCACTTCGCCGCGCTCGCGCCTAAGATCGAACATTTCTTGCGCTCCAAAGCGTTCGGGCGCGACGTAGAGCTTGACAGTCGGCCGGTGCTGCAAGCCTTAAACGAATCGCGCGTCCTCGTCATCACTGAGCGAGTATTTCTTAAACTGCTACGCCCGCAGCTAACAAACGAATGCGCGCCAGTGGTTGAGAATGAAGGGCGCTTGCTCTCCACCACGCCGCCCTTCCCTTACTCCGGCAAGGTTGTCGAAGCGAAGCACACGCTTTTTGATCTGACGCCATGCGGCAACGAGTACGAGCAAAACTTTGCACGCTTCTTAGATCAATCGCCAGACGTTTTGGCGTTCGCCAATCTCGGCAATCTGCCTCAGAAGCTGAGCATTGAATATCTCGACGGCGAGGCGAATCTTCGTTACTACGAACCTGATTTCATCGCGCGGGATGCGTCCGGCGTACACTGGCTATTAGAGACGAAAGGGCGTGAAGACCCAGACGTTCCGTTCAAGAATGCACGCGCTGAAAAGTGGTGTGAGGACGTGACGACACTAACTGGCAAGCAGTGGCAGTTTCAAATTGTGAAGCAGAGAGATTTTCAACAAATCTCTCCGCGTACACTAGCCGACCTGACTTCGGCTTTGTCCGCTGGCGGTGTGCTGTTCGTTGATACGAATGATGATTAGCTAACGTTGCCCGCCCTTTTTCAGGTGCAATGTTGACTTGCAAAGAAGGCTTATTCTATCCGGCAGCGATTAGAGGGAAACTGAGATACGCATGATTGCAAAAATATTTGCAATCTGTCTCCGGCCGCGCTACTCTCGCGCTCAGTGGGCGTCCTCTCCGCTCGTCCGATGCTCACGAAGCACACTTCTCCCTGAGCCGCCGCGAGCGCGACCTAACAGGCTAGGTTGCCGTACCGCCTAGAGCAGCGTGAGCAGGTTCAGGGCGATCTGGACTAGCGAGGTCTCCGCCAAGTCTTCCGCCGTCGGCTCTTGAACAGTCTGCGAC
>JALZHG010000073.1 GCA_030914045.1 Chloroflexota bacterium
TTGTACTTGCCGCAGTAGCATTCCCAGTCCTTCTGGGGACCGAAGATGCGTTCGCAGAAGAGGCCGTCGCGCTCCGGCTTGAGCGTGCGGTAGTTGATCGTCTCCGGCTTGGTCACCTCACCATGCGACCAGTCCTTGATCTTCTCCGGGCTTGCCAAACTGATTCTTATCGCGCTGAAATTATTGACTTCTAGCATTTCGCCTCCGTGCTCTTTCGTCTCTACTTCACGTTTGCTCTTGTTTACGCCGGACGCGCAACAACTTTATTGGGTTTCGTGGCTGTAACCTCGTTGGCCTTGCTGATCTCTCCAGGATACCGATAGCATCAGTGAGACCTTGTAAGTACCCCTCCTGGTACTCTCGCGTGCTGGCTCCAGCGGACATACGGTCCTTCAGGGGCGCAGGTGGGTTGTAAACCGACTCTTTCACTTCGTGCAGCCTGGCCTTGATCCGAGCTAAGTCGCCTTGACACTCCCAGGCAAAATGCAATGCCTCCGTTCGCCCGTCGACGCGCCACAATTCGCTTAGCAACGCTGCCTCCGCGTCTTTGCTCATATTGTGCGACTTAGTTTGTCTCATTTCCTGTCACCTCAAAGATGCGTACTGGGTAGTCAAGGATGGTCGAGAAGTGAAAGTCCCCATTCTGCTTGTACCCCAGGAAATCTCCTTGTCTGTAGTAGCCGCCGCTTCCATGTGGCTCTTTGATTAGCCTGCTGTACTGCGACGGGTTGGTGTAGATTTGTAGCTCAAGCTTCAGATGATCAAGGGGCCGTAGCGCCAGCAGAGCGACCAAGGTGTTTGCTAGCTGTACTTCGGCTGACCAGAGGTCGCTACCTTTGCTTTCGGCAATGAGCCATCTATCCGTTTGCGGGTTGTATCCTACGAAGTCCGCGCAATGGCCGGATATTTGAAGGTTTTGCCTGATTTCCGCATCAGTTGTCCCGTAGGGCTGTTCATAACCTTGATCTACGAGCAAGCGCCGCATTCGCTGCTCTTGCTCTTCACCTGGCGTCATACCCTCCGGTAGCACAAACCTTTCTACTCCTTACGCGGCTGGTTAACCGCGTGGCATATACTCAGTCTCAGGTTCAAGGTTCAATATTCTTTCTGAACTGAGCCTTGAACCTGGGACTGATAATTCTACAGTCTGTCTCGCTCGTCGGCCTCGAAGCCGCTCAGGTTGATGCCTTCCAGTTCGGACATGGTGTCGGCACCGGCGTCCTCGCTCAGGGCTACGGGCACGTCGTCCTCGGTGAATACTTCCACGTCGAGGCCGAGCGACTGTAGCTCCTTGACGAGCACCTTGAACGACTCCGGCACGCCCACTTCCATGATGCTCTCGCCCTTGACGATGGCCTCATAGGTCTTTACGCGGCCCATGACATCGTCGGACTTGACGGTAAGCATCTCCTGGAGGGTGTGCGCCGCGCCGTAAGCTTCGAGCGCCCACACTTCCATCTCACCGAACCGCTGGCCGCCGAACTGTGCCTTACCACCCAGCGGCTGCTGGGTAACGAGGCTGTAGGGGCCTGTGGACCGGGCGTGGATCTTGTCTTCCACGAGGTGGGCCAGCTTGAGCATGTAGATCTGGCCTACCGTTACAGGGTTGTCGAACTTGTCGCCGGTGCGGCCGTCGTAGAGGTCCACCTTGCCGTCTCGCGGCAGGCCTGCCCTCTCAAGCTCGTCGTGGATGCTCTCCTCGGTCGCCCCATCGAATACCGGAGTGGCGACCTTGTAGCCAAGCTTGTCGGCGGCCCAGCCCAGGTGGGTCTCAAGTATCTGGCCGATGTTCATGCGGTGAGGCACGCCCAGCGGGTTCAGGATGATGTCCACCGGGGTGCCGTCGGGCAGGAACGGCATGTCCTCCATCGGGAGGATGCGGGAGATAACTCCCTTGTTGCCGTGGCGGCCCGCCATCTTGTCACCGACCGAGATCTTGCGCTTCTGGGCGATGGAGACGCGCACCATCTGGCTCACGCCTGCCGGAAGCTCGTCGTTGTTGGCGCGGGAGAACTGCTTTACGTCGATCACCTTGCCGCGCACGCCGTGGGGCACGCGCAGAGAGGTGTCCTTCACCTCGCGAGCCTTCTCGCCGAAGATGGCCCTCAGCAGGCGCTCCTCCGGGGTAAGCTCCGTCTCGCCCTTGGGGGTGATCTTGCCCACAAGGATATCGTTGGCCGTCACTTCGGCACCGATGTAAATGATGCCGTGCTCGTCCAGGTTCTTCAGCGAGTCTTCGCCGACGTTCGGGATGTCGCGGGTGATTTCCTCGGGACCAAGCTTGGTCTCGCGGGCCTCAACCTCGTACTTCTCTATATGTATGGAGGTGAATACGTCGTCGCGCACCAACCTCTGCGAAAGCAGGATAGCGTCCTCGAAGTTGCCGCCCTCGAAGCTCATGAAGGCCACCAGGATATTCTGGCCCAGCGCAAGCTCGCCCGTCTCGGTGGACGAGGAGTCCGCGATTACGTGGCCTGCCCTCACGCGGGTGCCGGAATGCACCAGCGGGCGCTGGTTGATGCAGGTGTCCTGGTTGGAGCGCACGAACTTTGACAGGTTGTACTCGTGCTCGGTGCCCTCATCGTCGCGGATGACGATTAGGGAAGCGTCGGCACGAATGACCATGCCGTCCTGCTTGGCTAGCACCACCTGGCCGGAGTCGCGGGCGGCCTGCCACTCGATGCCGGTGCCCACGATAGGCGAGCGCGGCATGAGCAGGGGCACGGCCTGGCGCTGCATGTTCGCACCCATGAGGGCGCGGTTGGCATCGTCGTGCTCCAGGAACGGGATGAGCGCGGTTGCCACCGACACTACCTGCTTGGGCGACACGTCCATGTAGTCCACGCGCTCGGCAGGCTCCTGGAGGAACTGCTGGTGATGCCGCGCGGTCACGGAGCGGGATGTGAAGTGGTTCGTCTCGTCCACCGGCGAGTTGGCCTGGGCGATTACGAAGTTGTCCTCCACGTCCGCCGACAGGTACTCAATCTCTTCGGTCAGCTTGGGGCGCACCTTGACGCGGGCAATGTCGGTAGCGGCTAGGCGCTTCGCCAGCGCCGCGTCAATCACGGTGCCCGCCTCAGCCATTACCTTGCCGTTGCCGGCCACTACGTTCTCACGCAGAACGTGGCCTACAAGCTCGTCTGCGTTGTTGTTCACCGTGTTGACCACCCTGCGGTAGGGCGTCTCGATGAAGCCAAACTCGTTGATGCGCGCGTACGTAGCCAGCGAGCCGATGAGGCCGATGTTGGGGCCTTCCGGCGTTTCCACCGGGCAGATGCGGCCGTAGTGGCTCTCGTGCACGTCGCGCACGTCGAAGCCCGCGCGGTCGCGGGAGAGGCCGCCGGGGCCGAGGGCCGAGAGGCGGCGCTTGTGGTTCAGCTCGGAGAGCGGGTTCGTCTGGTCCATGAACTGCGAAAGCTGCGAGCCGCCGAAGAACTCACGCATGGCGGCCACCACCGGGCGGATGTTTATCAGCGCGCCGGGGGAAGCGCTCTCAGGGTCCTGGATCGACATGCGCTCCTTGATCACGCGCTCCATGCGCAGGAGGCCGACGCGGAACTGCTGCTGGATTAGCTCGCCCACCGCGCGCACGCGGCGGTTGCCCAGGTGGTCTATATCGTCGGGGCGGGCGTGGTTCATAGGGTCTAGCTCGCGGTTGTTGAGCACTACCATGTGCTCCACGATCTTGAGCAGGTCCTCGTTGGTGAGCACGCGCGTGTCCAGCGACACGTCGATGCCCAGGCGCTTGTTGAGCTTGTAGCGGCCCACCTTAGCCAGGTCGTAGCGGCGTGCGTTGAACAGGAGCGACTGCAACAGGCTATCGGCGTTGTCGCGGGTGGGCGGGTCGCCGGGGCGCAGCCTGCGGTAGAACTCGATCACGGCTTCCTCGCGAGCGTCCTTACCCTCGCGCTCGTGGATGCCGTCCTTGTCCATCGTGGCCCGGATGTAGTTGTGATCGGGGTTGGTGTTGGCTTCCTTGAAGAGTTCCAGTAGCTGGTCGTCGTCGGAGAAGCCGATGGCGCGCAACAGGATCGTTACGGGGATCTTGCGCTTGCGGTCCACCTTGACGGACATTACGTCCTTGTTGGAGGTCTCGAACTCAAGCCACGCGCCGCGGTTCGGGATCAGCTTGGCCCCGAAGAGCTGGCGGCCCGTGTTGGCGTCCTCGCTGGCTGTGAAATAGACGCCCGGCGAGCGCACCAACTGCGACACGACCACGCGCTCGGCACCGTTGATGACGAACGTGCCGGTATCGGTCATGAGCGGGAAGTCGCCCATGAATATTTCAGACTCTTTGATTTCGCCTGTTTCTTTGATAAGTAGCTGCACCCTGACGCGCAGGGGAGCGGCGTAGGTCATATCGCGCTGGCGGCACTCGAATACGGAGTAGCGCGGCTCGCCAAAATGGAAGTCGAGGAAGCGTAGCTCCATGTTCTTGCCGGTAAAGTCGGTGATCGGGGAGATTTCCTCGAACAGTTCCTGGAGGCCCTGCGTCTTGAACCAATCGAACGAGTCGATCTGAATCTGGATGAGGTTGGGCATCGGCATAACGGAGGGAATCCTGCCGAAGTTGCGCCTACCTACCAGTTGCTGATACTGTTCGTCGGTGTAGAGTGGGGGACCGGAGGGACTGCTCTGCGGGCGTATAGCTGTCGTCATAAATACATTGCTCCTATAACTCATGAACGTGCTGAACCAGCCTGAACGCTCAGCTTCGCCAGGGGCCGCGAGAGAAGACAGCCAAAAGACGCAAAACGCCCTTCCCGTCGGCTCACGACGTTGTGGGCAGCCGTGGGACAGGTGGGGGTTACTTTTGCGTCTGTCGGTATGTCATAAATGGGGAATATTACCCTGGACAGGTCATTATAACCGGGGGGAGGGGAGTTGTCAAGCGGATGTTTCGTGATTTTTCACCGGATTTGACCATCCGTGCTGTAGCGTGCAGCCGCAATTGAACTAGAGCCTATGCCCTTGCGCTTTCGACTCAGGTATATTACGTTCTTCTAGGTTTGCGTGTTAGCGCCTCTGTTCCTCAACGGAACTTTCATTCCATTTTAGTTCTAGTGCCCTATAGGTATATGCCAACGCGCATCATTGATGCCAGCAAGACCAGAAACGATTATAGTAACACCAGTGATTCCGGGGTCGGCGGCATCGAAGGCGAAGAACATATTATCACCCGAACGAGATGTACTTGCCCATGCCTTTAACACGACGCGATCACCTGGTTGTAGTATCCAGTCCTGTCTAAAGTCACAGTATTCTTCATAACAACTTCTGGGTATCTTACGCCCACGATTGTCGATTGCCGAAACCGCCCCATCCAGTTGAGTACGCAGAGCGATCTCATGAGCTTTGTGACTGACGAGCGCGAATCTAACTGTTACGCCATCAGCCGCTAGCTGGCTCTTTGTAAGTATAAGTTCGATCTCGTTCTGGAGCCATCCCTGTCCAACCTCCAAGATACTCCCTGGCGGGGTACCTGGGGTTGGTGACGGCGGCATTGGGATATTGGTTGGCGGCACCAATGTGGGAGGAGCGGGTGTCTCACTAGGAGGCAGAAGCGCCGGTACAGGGGTGCTGGTCACAGCAGGATTGACAGTGTTGTCTCCTAGGTTTGCAGTAGGAGCTAGCTGCGCCGTAGTACCCTGCACTACTTGGGTCTGGAGCACGGCTATTTGGGTTTGTAATGCTGCCTCTCTGGGGGTCGGATCAATTGAACCTGGGCGGAGCAGGAATGCTGTCGCCACCAGTACAAGTGCCAAGGCTACCAATACAACCACTATGAGCTTGGATAGACCATACATGAAGCGTTCTCCAGTTTAAAAGCTTGCTTGTGTAGGGCCATCCCTCGGTTGGTAGTCGTGAATCGTGGTGTGCAAGCTTGCAGACTTAATCTTCCGATCCGAATGATAAGCTACAAACGAGTTGATTTATCAAGTGCTGTGATAGCCTCAGCTAAAGCACGTAACCCCACCTGAGCATCGTTAAGGGCATCTGCTTCAGCCTCAGAAAGGCTCTTATGAGCAAGCACAATACGTGCTTGTTCACTAGCTATACCTAACTTCTGCATTGTCATCGCCTGCCGTGCAAGGCTATGGCGCACCTGTTCATACTCAACTCGTTGGGCCGCCATTCCCGCTACTCCATCTGCGACGCTCCAGAGCGATTCCAAGCCATTCTGTGCCAGCTTAACAAACTCGTCAGCGAGTCTATTTGGAACTCCTTTGCGCCGTGCTATGTCAGTATTGCTCTTTAGTAGTACCAATTCACGCGCTGCAATGACGATATCTTGGCGCACTGGCCAATCTGGCAAATACCTCTCTAGACAGCGTTGCACCCCGTCAGCGTGTTCTGCTTGAGCGTAAGATCGTAACTCTTGTACCATCTGGCCCCTGCTCCTAGCCCGGTTCAGGCGAGCTTCCGGAGATAGCATTCCCCTTAATGGTCCCGCAGTGAAGAGCCAGCTTACGAGGACGACCAAAATACCACTCAATGTGATCCAGAAGCCGAGCCACCACAAATCTTCCACAGGAATAATCCCTTATCCACTACATGTGCAGACACTAATGGTCCAAATTAGGTATCCGCCAACGGGCATTTTCAATGCTAGAAAGATTGCTTACTCCGAATATCACGTCAGTAACGGACGGATTTGCCACGTCGAATGTCACGGCTAGAAGCTCGTCGTCAAACTTGTCACCACTATTAAGAATGATTTTCTGCTCTCGATAGTTCAGGTAGTCCCAAGGGTAACCTGGATTGAAATGCCAAAGGCGTAGGCGCTCGCCACGATTATCTAGTGCTGATAAATTTGCTTCGGAGTACGTCAGAATAACCTTTCGGTTCCGCTCATTGAGTATCTGCAGTTTCATCCTTACGTCACTGGTTGAAATCTGTGCATCCAGCAATGTAATTGCTAGCCCACCCTCCCTCCAAACCTCTCCTACCTCAAGTATGGTATCAGCAGGAGTATCGGGGATAGGAGTATCCGTTGGGACAGCCGTGGGTGGAACGGGAGTATCAGGTGGTGGAGCAAGCGTGTCAGTTTGTGCAGGTTCTGGCGTGACGGGAGAGAGTCGTGCATCTGTCTGCACTAGAGACGGCGTGGTAGCCAAGGGCGGTGTAGAGGTTAGGCTACCATTGATCATTATCGCAGTGGGCGTGGATAGGATAGACACAATCCACGCAATTTGAGATTGCTGGGCGACTACTGTAGCTTGCAGCGCTGCCTCTCGATCGTTAGAAATGTTAGAACCCGGTCGCAGCATAAGTGCCGTTGCAATCAACGCAATAGCTAGGATCGCCAGTACAGTTACGGCGATCTTGGAAAGGCCATACATGACGACCTCCTATGTATCATATGTACCATATGTATAAATATGCATGAAGCGTTGTTCTTGATTATATATTATCCTGCTGCTGCGTACTATCTTGTAGTGCTTTCTTCGGCGCGCTCTTAGCTAATCCAACCTGTAAATTAAACCGTCGAAAGTGAATATACTCCACCTTCGTGCTAATGAAGTGAAACTGTCGTGATTGCACACATTACTTAGGAAATGTTTGCACGTCGCCTTGTCTAGGCAGCGCCAGGCGCACCCTGCTGCAACAGCCAGAACAGCCCTATCGCTAACGCCGTCAGCACGCACACCATGAACAGCGCCAGCGCGCCACAACCTATGCCTATCACCGGCAACTGATTTTCTACATTCTCGCTATCCATCCAAGCTCCTCACTCATCAGATGTAATTGCGTCTATAGGCGGAACGTTTGTACTACCCATGCCGCTTGACACTGCTATTCCGTTCCTGTATCCTAACAAATGTTACATTATATCCATCGCAGGCTATGACGGAAAGAGTAGGCGTGCAGGTAGGCACAGAGAGGCCGGGGTTGGTGCGACCGGTCCCGAAAGCCCGCTGAAAATCGTTCCTGAGCCGCCGGTTGAACAGTAGCACGTCTCGTGCCGCACAGTAAGCCTGGCCGGAGTCGCTCCACGTTACCGGGGCAGAGGGAACACACCCACATGGCTGGGTGCCCTCACCAAGTGGGTGCTATGCGCCAACGAAGGTGGTACCGCGGGAACTTTTGGCCCGTCCTTCTTGTGAAGGATGGGTTTTTTGTATTTTAGATTTTGGATTGCGGATTTGTGAGTGGAGTGCGGGCGGAGTGGCCCGTTAGGAGAGGGTGATTCATGCAGTTGAGTGACGTATCTAGCTTGAGAGGGTTTTCGGAGCAGTTGGCCGAGGGGGTGACGCTGACGCAGCTTTACCCGCACGCCGGTGATGGCAGCGGCTTGCTCGCGCTTGACCTGCTGGAGGTGGAGGCGGGAAGCCAGTCACCTTTGCGGAGCAGCGGGGAGGAGCAGGTGCTGTTCGTGGTGTCGGGCACGGGCGAGCTGTCGCAGGATGGTGCGACTGTGGGTGTGAAGGCGGGCGTGGTGGTGTCCCTCAACCCGTTCGAGGGATATTCGATAAGGAACACCGACAATGTGCGCCTGCGGGTGTTGGTGTCGTCGTCGCTGGTGGCCCGCACGGCCAGGGCGCTGGGTGTTAGAGCATCCACTGCTCCCACTGTGACCCCATCCGTGCGACCCGTACCAGCCGCCCCTACCGAGAGGCGAACGCAGGCAGCGACCGAGTTGACGCCTGTGGCCGAGGCCGCGGTGGAGGCCACCAATGGCAGGATAGAGCCGGAAGAGACTGCCGCACCAGAGGAACCCGCGGAAGAAGCACTCCCCGCGCCGCCTACCGATATATCTAGCCTCATGAAGCGTGGCACTGATGTCACAGCCAAGCCCAGGTCGGAGCACCGCAAACCCAAGCTAGGGCCGGAACCTGAAGACGCTCCCGAACCCGACGCGTCAGCCGAGGAAGCCCAGGAGGAAGAAGCCTCCGAGCAGGCCAACCTTATGGAGCTACAGGTCGTCTTCGACGGCGGCAGCCGGGGCAATCCGGGGCAGGGCTACGGCTCGTTCCTGGTGCAGGCACCGGGCCGCAAGCCGGTCATCAAGCGCCTCGAATTCGGTGACAACTACACCAACAACCAGGCCGAATACGACACCCTTATCGGCTCCCTGAACTACATCATAGAGAGGTTGAACACCACGGGCCGCACGCCCGACCAGGTGCAACTAGACATAAAAACTGACAGCGACCTGGTGGTCAACCAGATACTGGGCAACTTCAAGGTGAAAGACGCCGGTCTGCGAAAGCGGCACGAGCAGGCAACCGACCTGCTGGCCCACTTCGCGGACTGGGCCATTAGCTGGCACCCGAGGGACGAGTCGGTGAAGCTGCTAGGACATTGATGCTGAAACGTGAAACGTGAAACGTGATGCGGTTAGTGTAACAAGCCGCAAATCACGAACCAAATAGCGTAAGTGTTATCACGTTTCACGTTTCACGTTTCAGAAACGGAGGAACATATGGCTTTCAAACCTGTAGATAGCAGGCCGGATTTCGTGGCGATGGAGCATACCATACTCGATTTCTGGCGCGAAACGGACGCTTTCAAGAAGCTCAAAGAAAAGAACAAGGGAAACAAGCACTGGTCGTTCATAGACGGGCCGATCACGGCTAACAATCCTATGGGCGTGCACCACGGCTGGGGGCGCACCTTCAAGGACATCGCCCAGCGGTACCGGGCCATGCTCGGCTACGACCAGCGCTACCAGAACGGCTTCGACTGCCAGGGCCTGTGGGTGGAGGTCGAGGTCGAGAAGGAGATGGGGTTCAAGTCCAAGCGCGACATCGAGGCGTATGGGCTGGACCGCTTCTCGCGCGCCTGCCGTGAGCGGGTGAACAAGTACGCGGGCGTGATAACCCGCCAGTCGGAGCGCCTGGGCCAGTGGATGGACTGGGACGACTCCTATTACACCATGTCCGACAATAACATGGAGCACATCTGGCTCTTCCTCCAGAAGTGCCACGAGAACGGCTGGCTGTACAGGGGCACCCGCTCCATGCCCTGGTGCTGGCGCTGCGGTACCTCGCTTTCCCAGCACGAACTGGCTGATAACTACAAGGATGTCACCCATACGTCGGTCTTCCTCAAGTTCCCGCTGACCACAACGGGACACGAAGGCGAAAGCCTGCTGATATGGACCACCACACCCTGGACTCTGGCCGCCAACGTGGCAGCCGCCGTCCACCCGGAGCTTGAATACGTAAAGGTGCGGCAGGGTGAAGAGGTCAGCTACATCTCGCGTGGGGCCATAGCTCGCCTGGTGGGCGAGTATGAGGAAGTGGGCACCGTCAAGGGCGCTGACCTGGTTGGCCTGACCTTCTCCGCACCGTTCGATGACCTGCCCGCCGAACAGGGCGTGCATCACCCGGTGATAGCCTGGGACGAGGTGCAGGACGCCGAGGGTACGGGCATCGTGCACATAGCCCCCGGCTGCGGTGCCGAGGACTTCGAGCTTAGCAAGGTCTACAATCTTGCCGTGATAGTGCCCCTGGACGAGGCAGGTAACTACGTCGGCAACTTCGGGTGGTTGAGCGGCCAGCACGTCACGGAGGTCGCGCCCAAGGTGTTCGACTCCCTGCGCGAGAAGGGCCTGCTCTACAACCTTGAGGACTACACACACAGCTACCCGACTTGCTGGCGCTGTCAGACCGAGCTTGTCTTCCGCCTGGCTACCGAATGGTACATAGGTGTGGACGAGGTGCGGCCCCGCATGCGCCGCGCCGCCTCGGAGGTCAAGTGGACTCCCGAGTACGCGGGCAAGCGCATGGACGACTGGCTGGTCAACATGGGCGACTGGAACATCTCGCGCAAGCGGTTCTGGGGCCTGACGCTGCCGTTCTACGTGTGCACCGCCTGCGATACGGTAACGGTGGTAAGCTCCAGGGAAGAGTTGCGCGAGAAAGCGGTCAACCCCGAAGTGGTGGACTCGCTGCCCGAACTGCACAGGCCGTGGGTCGACGAGGTCAAGATAAAGTGCCCCCACTGCGGCGAGACCGTGTCACGCATACCGGAGGTGGGGGACGCCTGGCTCGACGCGGGCATCGTGGCCTTCTCCACGCTCGACTACAGGTCCAACCCCGAGTATTGGCGCAAGTGGTTCCCGGCGCACTGGGTGAGCGAGATGCGCGAACAGATCCGCCTCTGGTTCTACTCTATGCTCATCATGTCGGTGACGCTGGAGGACACCGCGCCTTACAAGCAGGTGCTCACCTACGAGAAGGTGCACGACGAGAAGGGCCGCCCCATGCACAAGTCGTGGGGCAATGCCATCTGGTTTGATGAGGCCGCCGAGAAGATGGGCGCCGACGTGATGCGCTGGCTGTACGCGGGGGCCAATATCACCCAGAACATGAACTTCGGTTACAACCTAGCCGAGGAGGTCAAGCGCAACCTGCTCACGCTCTGGAACACCTACAGCTTCTTCGTCATGTACGCCAACCTGGACGGCTTCGACCCGTCGGCGTCGGCCGTGCCGGTGCGCGAGCGTGCCGAACTCGACCGCTGGATACTGGCGAGGTTGCATGAGCTCATACAATCATGTCGGGACGAGCTAGACAGCTTCAACACAGCCTCGGTGACGCGGCAGGTGGATGCCTTCGTGGACGACCTGTCGAACTGGTACGTGCGCCGCTCGCGCCGCCGCTTCTGGAAGAGCGAGTCGGACAGCGACAAGCTATCGGCTTACTCGACGCTCTACGAGGTGCTGGTGACATTGTCAAAGTTGGTCGCGCCCATAATGCCCTTCATGGCCGAGGAGATGTACCAGAACCTCGTGGTGAGGGGTGGCAACCGCGACGGCCAGCCGGAGAGCGTGCATCATTGCGATTATCCAGAGGCCGACGAGTCGCTGATAGACCGCGAGCTACTGGCCGACACCGCCCTGGCCCAGCGCCTGGTTAGCCTCGGACGCGCAGCCCGCAACAAAGCCGCGGTCAAGGTGCGCCAGCCGCTGCGCGAGATGGTGGTACGCGCTCCCTCACGGCGGGACGAGGATGGCGTGGAGCGCATCGTCCAACAGGTGCTTGAGGAGTTGAACGTGAAGAACCTCACCCTCACCAATCAGGTGGGCGAGCTAATCACTTTCGTCATCAAGCCGAACTTCGCCGCGCTCGGCCCCAAGTACGGCTCTCGCCTGAATGCCATACGACAGGCGCTTGCCAAAGCCGACCCCGCCGAGGTGGCCGCGACCGTCGAGAAGGAGATGCCGGTGCGCGTCTACCTTGACGGTGAGGACGAGCCGTTGGAGCTGCTGCCCGGTGAACTTGTCGTGGAAACCCGAGAGCGGGAGGGGTTCGCGGTGGCGCAGGAGGGCGGCCTGGTGGTGGCCCTCGACACGCAACTGGACGAACCGCTGTTGCAGGAGGGCATGGCCCGCGACCTCGTGCGCGTCATCAACGACATGCGCAAGTCGGCGGACTTCGACGTGAGCGACCGCATCACGACTTACTTCCGGCTGAACGGGGGCGGCTCTAATGGAGACGCGGGCCTGCTGAAGGGGGCCGTGGAGAACTTCGGTGATTACATACGGGCCGAGACGCTGTCGAACGACCTCGTGGAGGGAGCTGCGCCGGAAGGTGCCTTCACCCAGGAGGAACAAGTCGGCGGCGCCGCGATCAGCCTGGGAGTGGCACGGCGTTAGTCACGTCGCGATGGGGATAAAAAGAAGGGCGACCGCAAGGTCGTCCTTCTTGCTTATTGTAGAAATGCTTCTTACCTGGCGCAGAGCGACACGAGCAAGCCGCCAACGAGCAGGCCAAGCGTACTGAGGGTGAGGCCCACCTTGCCGAAGCCGGTGGCTGCGAAACCTACGAAGTGATGTGTGACATTCTGTTCGATAGATTCATGGTCCATGATAGTACCCTCTTACCGGGTGCGACGTAGTAGGAAGAAGCTGTTGATGATAGTAGTAATCACGCGGGAGGAGAAGGTCTGGGCTGGCCGAGGCAAATACGCTCGTAAGCGCAAAGGCCCCGGCTGCCCTGACGGAGAGATGAGGGGCGCACTCATCAAGCCGTTCCGCATGTTATAACGACAGGCACGAGCAAAGGATAGGAGTAATTAGATCCAATTTTCGAGTTTCTGCTGCGTTTCTGGGGATGCTGACTTGTAGGACAAGTAACGATTACTGTCGCCTCGGGACAAATAGAGGGTGCCCAGGAATGTTTCAGGTCGCCGGGGACGCCCGTCGATTGAAATCGAGGGCTACACAAGGCAAAGTCGGCTTCGGGGACTGATAATCTAATGAGAAGTCTCTAGGTACTCCAAGAAGAACCAGTCTGCCGTATGCAGACTTTGCCTTGTGTAGCCCTCGATTTCAATCGACGGGCGTCGGCTGGCGACTATGACCAACCCCACTCACATTTTCCCTGCCGCTTGACCGTGGCAGGTTCAGCCTCACCTCCCGTTCTCCCTGCCGCTTGACCGTGGCGTTCCCCACCTGTACAATGTGCGCGGCGCAGGAGCACCTGGAAGCCCCAGGACTGGATTACACAGGTGCGCTACCATCCCTCCCCACGCGAGTCGTGTCATGCTTAGTCGTAACTTGAGAACGCCCACCCCGGCACGCCTGCTACTCAGTGCGCTGCTGGTGCTATCCGCGCTGCTTATACCCGTTGCCCTTGCCGCCTGTGACAACGGCGGGAGTGGGAACTCAGGCACCGGCGTCGCCCGGTCCGGTGAGGTGGTGTTCCAACGCTACTGCAACGTTTGCCACCCCGGCGGGGGCCTGGGCGCTGGTCCTTCCATCATCCGGGAGCTTCCGGGCCTCACCGACCAGCAGGTACGCGACCTTGTCCGGCATGGCGAGTCCCGCATGCCCGGTTTCAGTGACCGGGAAATCTCCGAGGAGGAGCTAGCGAACCTCCTGGTCTACATTCGAGGTCTGAAGTAGAGACAGGGCGGGTGACGGGCATATGCTGTATAATGGGCAGCGTGCCTGACATGGTGGGCGGCATTCAATCCTGCGTAGGAACTACCCCGACCTATGAAGATTCTCATGGTAACAAGCTCCTATCCCAAGTACGAAGGAGACGTTACCGCACCGTTCATCGAGTCGATAGCGGCCAGCATCGCCGCGCGGGGCAACGAAGTACACGTACTTGCCCCCTACCACCCCGACCTCAAGCGCGAGCCCATCGAGAAGGGTGTGCACCTGCATTTCTTCAAGTACGCTCCACTCCGGCACCTCAACATCTGGGGCTACGCGGAGGCGTTGGAGGCGGACGTGCGGGTGAAAGGTGCTATCTTCCCCCTCACCCCGGTCGTGTTCGCCAGCAGCCTCCTGTCGCTCCTCCAGCTTACTCGTGAGATCAAGTTCGACATCATGCACGCGCACTGGGTGGTGCCCAACGGCCCGGTCGCGGCACTGGTGGCCCGGCTCCGAAGGCTCCCACTGGTGGTCAGCCTGCATGGCTCCGACGTCTTCATCGCGGAGCACAGCCGCCTGATCGCGTCCGCGGCGCGTAGGGTGTTCAGGGCCGCGCACTCTATCACCGCGCCCAGCGACGACCTGCGCCAGCGAGCCATGCGGATAGGTGCTCCCGCCAACCGCTGCCACCTTGTGCCTTACGGCGTGGACCCCAGCCAGTTCACGAGGATCGAAGGTGCCGGGCCGCTGCTGCGCAAGGAACTCGGCTTGCCGGAGGACGCGATTGTCATCTTCGCGGTGGGGCGCATGGTCTACAAGAAGGGTTTCGAATACCTGATACGCGCTGTGCCCGCCGTGCTGCGCGAGCACCCCAACGCCAGGATCGTGCTGGCGGGTGGTGGCGACCTGGAGAGCAAGCTGGTATCGCTGGTGAAGCAGTTGGGCGTCGAGAAGTCGGTCATCATGCCGGGGTGGGTGTCGCGCGATAAGTTGCCGCTCTATTTCAGCGGCTGCGACCTCTTTGTCCTACCCTCGGTAGTGGACCAGCAAGGCAACGTAGACGGTCTGCCCAACACGTTGCTCGAAGCGATGGCTTCGGCCCGCCCGGTGGTGGCGACCAACGTAGCGGGGATACCCCTGGCAGTGAAGGACGGCGAGAACGGCCTGGTGGTGCCGGAGAAGCAGCCGGGCGAGCTTTCGGCGGCCATCAACCTCCTGCTGAGGGCGCCTGATCTGCGCCAGCAATACGGAGAGGCGAGCCGCCGCCGCGTGGAGGACGATCTCAACTGGGATACCACCGCCCGCACCTTCGAGAAGCTTTATAACGCAGCCTTTGGCCGCAAGCGCAAGAGCAAGCGGCACCCTGAAGCCGCCGGAAACCAGATTGAAGGCGCACAGTAACGGTACCACCGTCACCCCGCAGTTGAAGGACTCGCCCACCGGCAGCGCAACCTCTTATTCGTTCTGGAAAGACCCGCTTACCTGGGCGTTGGTAGTGGCGGCGTTCGCCTTCCGCGTGTTCTACAATGCCGCGTTGCAAACCGACGGACACACACCTCTCGATTTTGTCATTGACGAGCGCGAGTACTTCAGCGCGGCCCACATGCTGGCCGAAGGGCGGGGTTTCGCCTTCTACAATGACTTCATCTGGGTACGGCCGCCTGTGTACGTGTTGTTCCTGGGTGGCCTGTTCGCCCTGGGAGGTGGCAGCTACCACTACCCAACCGTGCTGCTCGCGCAATCGCTAATAAGCGCGGTGTCGCTCTTGCCGTTCGGGTGGTTGGCGGCAGAGGTGAGGGGCAGGGCGGCGGCACGATGGACGCTGGCTCTGGGCGCGCTCTATCTGCCGTTCGTGCTCTTCGCGGGCCTGCTAGTCTCAGAGACGCTGTTTCTGCTGTTGTTCGGGTTGGCTCTGCTGGCCCTGTGGAGGGGGAGGCGGGCGCTGGTGGTGGAAGGGCAGTCCCGGCGGGCCTATTTGTGGCTGGCCGGTGCGGGCGTGCTCCTGGGTTGCGCTACTCTAACCCGGTCCACCGCACTGCTGTTTGTCTTCATCGCGGCGCTCTGGTTGTTGCTCAGCCTTCCGCGCACCTGGACATTACGATGGTGGGCCATTCCCGCTGTGCTGTTGGTGCTGGTCGGTCTGGCTACCTTGCTGCCCTGGACGGTACGCAACTACGCGGCCTACCATCGCTTCATCCCGGTTGACACGACAGGTGGCTACAACCTGTGGTTGGCAAGCCTGGGAGTGCGCGACGAGCCGAGGATGCAGGACGAGCTTCGGCGCATCGAGGGCCAGGGCGAGCGGCAGGACTATGCCTTCTCGCGGGCCTGGGAAACCATTGGCGCGGACCCGGCAGCTTTCGCGGGCAAAGGGCTAAAGGAGTCTCTCGACCTGTGGAAGCCGCTACTCAGCGCCGAGGAGAACGCGGTGCGCGGGTACCCTTCGGGCCGGGTTCCGGCATGGCATCTCGCGTTCCTGTTGATCTTCGACAACGTGCTCTACGTGGCTATTCTGCTGTTCGCCGTGGCGGGGCTTGCCTTGTCGAAGCCTACACCGCTCAAGTGGCTTACGCTTGGCTGGGTGCTGCTTTGGGTGCTAATGTCGTTCGTCTTTTTCGCCGTCACCCGGTTTCGCATGCCGGTGGTGGCCTCCTTGCTGCCGTGGGCCGCAGTGGGCATTACTACCTTGCCGCGACTAAGCGATTGGCGGTCCACCGGGACACTCACGCGCATGTCGTCCGCCGCTGCTACCTTGGCGATATTGGCGGTCGTGGTGCTGAACGTGCCGCTGGGTGACACGCTCGATGGCATGAGGGCGTGGGAGCGCCAGGCACCATACCGGGAAGGTGAGCGGCTGCTGATGTCTGGACAGGTTGACGGCGCTGTGACTAGCTACCGCGCAGCCGACATGAACGTAGGCGACACCCGGTATGGGCTGGCAGCCGCCCTCCTACAGCACGGCAAGCCTGATGAAGCTATGTCGGTGCTCAGGCAGAACGAGCCTGAAGACCGCTACGAGCCGCTGATCCTGAAGGGGCAGGCCGCGCGCATGCGGGGCAACCTCGATGATGCTCGCTCGTTCTTCAATGCGAGGGTGGTCCAGGTGGCGGGAGACGAGGCGTTGCGCTGGGCCTGGGACCACCTGCGGCCTGAAGCGGTGCAAAGCATCGACGTGGGTAGTGGTCTTGATGTAGGGTATGTAAGAGGGTTCCACGGACCGGAAACGGACGCCAATGGAAGGCCCTTCAGGTGGAGCAAGGATATTGCTGAGGTGCGTGGGCTAGCCGGAGGCATATGCGAGATTGAGTGGAACGGTTGGAGGCCCTCCGGCCTACCCGTTGCTGAAGTCACGCTTACCCGCTTGATCAATCATTTCCCCCAGGTATCGGAAAGGTTCGAGATAAGACTGCCTAACTCGCCTGACTGGATAATCAGGAGGCTAGCTTCACCCGAAGAAGGGGGTCCACCTGAGATACAGGTGAACGCCTTCGTCGTGTCGGGTAGCGACCCCAGGCTGGTGGGAGTACAGGTCTCAAGGGCCAACGGATGTCAGCGGTAACGAACAGCGAAGCTACAAAAGGAGCAGAAAACTCTTCCGCTACCGAGAGACCCGGAGTGTGGCGGCTAACTTCCTGGGTGCTCACGGGTGCTCTGGTGCTGCTGCTCGCCGGGCTAGCGGTCAAGAGCGCCTTTTCGGCCTCCACGTCGGTGCAGATGTGGGCGTACCCGTTCCAGTTTGACGAGTCGGAGGGCATGATCGTTGCCGAGACAATGCTGCTGGACCAGGGAGTACCTATCTTCGACGTGCCCGGCCCCGACCTCTTTATCTCTGCGCCTTACCCGCCGCTGTTCTACCTGCTCGCGTGGCCGGGACAGCACCTTGCGGGCAGCGAGCCTACCTTCAAGGTCGGGCGCACGATTTCGATACTGGCGACTATCTTCGTGGGCGTGGCGATATTCGGGCTCGTGGTCGCCCTCACGCGAGACAGGCTGGCTGGTGCCATAGGCGCTACTGCCTGGTGGTCGCTGGGGCTGGTCACCTTCTGGGGCAGCCTGGTCAAGCCCGACATGACGGCGGTGGCGCTGGGCCTCGCGGGGCTGTGGTGGCTGCTCGCCAGGCCGGAGCGGCAGGCGTGGTGGGCGCTCCTATTTTTCCTGCTCGCCTTCTACACCAAGCAAACGGCTATAGCGGCGGCGGCGGCGGGCATCTTCTGGCTGCTTGTGATGCGCCCTCGCATGGGCCTGGGCTTTGTGGGTGCGTACGCCATTGGTGCCTTCGTTCCAAGCGCGCTTCTCACCTGGGTGACGAACGGCGGCTATTACTACCACCAGGGCACCTTCGACTTACCTGGCCTGCCCAGCCCCGTGCACGACCTGCCCTGGATGCCGGACCGTTTCGCGCTGTACGTCAGCAACTTCGCGGCCACTTATACCGTGTTCCTGGTGCCCGGTATGCTTGCTTTGCTGCTCGTGGGCGTGCGCTCGCTGTGGGTGCGTGTCTCTCAAAGGCGGGCGAGGTTGGATACGCTGCACCGGGGTGCTATCCTGATGCTGGCCTACATGGGCATGAGCGTGTTTGTGTCAATAGGCACCGGCACGCTGGGCGGCAATCACAACCACCTGCTCGATTGGGCGGCGGCCGGAGGACTGGGGTTGGGCATGGCGGCGGGGCTGGCTCGGCGTGCGGAGTACCTGGGCATAAAGGTGGCGGCGGTGGGGGTAGCCCTCGTGGTGCTATTGGCGCTACCGTCGCTCTTCTCGAACCCGGCATGGCTGGAGCGTTCCTTCAGGCCTATGCACCCGGAGATAGCGGGCGAGATGCACAAGATCTTCCAGTACGTCACGAACAACGGCGGTCCTGCCTACTCGGACAACGTGGGATTATTGCTCACCGCGCGCAAGCGGCTCTGGACCACGGACCCTTATACGCAGACACATGCCACTCAATACGGCAGGTGGGACGAGAGCAAGTTGGTCGAAGAGATTGAGCGCAAGGGTTTCGCGCAGGTGATATTGCGCATCGACATCTTTGAGGAGAACCCCGGAGCGGGGGACGTTTCGCCGGGAATCTTGCAGGCGCTGCGCGATAATTATAAACTTGATCAGCGCAATGTTGAGAATATATACGTGCCCAGGTAGACGGCGGAGGAGTGATTACCATGTCAAACGAGGCGACGGTGCCCCGCGAGCTTCTGGAAATACTGGTGTGCCCGGTAGACAAGGCGAAGGTCAATTTGCAGGGCGACCGGCTGGTGTGCGAGCAGTGCGGGCGGGCCTACCCGGTGCGCGAAGGCATTCCCATAATGCTGGAAGAAGAAGCAGAGCTTCCCGGAAAGCAAAGCTGATTGGCGCTCGTCTTTTTCTACCCCCAGCTAAAGAAGCTCACGGGGGCCGAGCGGCTGATACTCAAGCTGGCGGGCTACACCGCGAAGGCGTTGGAGGGGCGTGAGCAGGTCGTCTTGCTCACCCACCACATAGCCGAGGAGTGCCTTCCCGCCCTCAGCGAGGGGGTGGGACTGATCGAGTCGGGCATGTCGCTCCAATTGACGGGCAACCACTACATTGACGCCGCCGCTGAGTACGCACTCGGTCCCGCGCTGGCCCTGGGCATCCCGCGCAAGAAGTTGAGCGGAGTGGTCTTCTTTGGGCCGCCTAGCGTGCCTGCGATGTGGTTCGCCCGGCGGATATGGCTGCCGTTATTGCAAAGGCGCGTGCCGGTGCTCTATTTCTGCTTCGAGCCGCCCCGCTTCATCTACAGCGACACGGGCGACATAGTCTCTCGGCTCGGCAAGTTGGGAAGGCTCATGTCACCGGCTTTCAGTATCTACCGGCGGCTGGACCAGGCTATGGTGCGTTCGGCCCACCGGGTGCTTTCCAATAGTCCCTATGGATCGAGGCGCATATGGAACGCCTACAAGCGCAAGGCGGTGGTCATCGAGCACGGGATGGACTTCCGTGAACCGGACGCGGCAACTATAGAGAGCCTCCGGGAGCGGTACGGTTTGCAGGGCAAGCCCGTAGTGGTCACTGTAAACCATCTGCACCCCCGCAAGCGCATAGACCTCTTCATCCGCGCTGTGCATCACGCGGCAGAGCAGGTGCCGGGCACGGTAGGATTGGTCGTGGGTGGCGGGCCGGAGCGTGCGTCACTGGAGGAGCTTGCCGGGTCGCTGGGCCTGGCCGTGGGGCGAGATGTAATCTTCACAGGGGCCGTGCCGGAGGAGGAGCTACCCGCGCACTACGCCCTGGGTAGCGTCTATATGCACACGGGACGGGAGGAGAGCTTTGGCCTCTCGGTGATCGAGGCGTTGGGGCTTGGCCTGCCGGTCGTCTCGGTGAACGAGGGCGGACCCTGCGACACGGTACAGGACGGCAGGAGCGGCTACCTCGTACCCGCCACGCCTGACGATCTGGGTAACGCGGCGGCGGACTTGCTGTCGGACCCTGAGAAGGCGCGGGCGATGGGAAGTGCTGGCTCGACCTTCGTGCACCGCCAGTTCCAGTGGGAGAAGGGCGCCGGCACTGTGTTAAGGGTGCTCAGACACGTGGCGGGACGGCTGGAAGGTCGAACGGGCGCATGAGAGTAGGTCGTCTGCAATTCGCGGCTACAAGCGTGGTCGAGCGCGAACCAGTTGAGCAAGCGGCTCCGGAGCGTGCCGACCTCACCGCACCCGCGCGACCCTCAAGGCTGTCGAGACTGGTGCCCCACCTGGCCGTGCTCGGCGCTTTCACACTGCTTACCATCATCGCCACCTGGCCGATGTTCCCGCAGTTGGGTGGCTTCGTCATGGATAAGGGCGACCCGCTGTACAGCGTCTGGGCGATGGCCTGGCAGGCGCACGCCCTGGCGACTCAGCCGCTCGACCTGTTCAACAGCAACATCATGTACCCCTTCCGCGGGACGCTTACTTTTGACGAGCTTTCGTTCGCCCAGGCGGTGCTGTCGGCCCCGTTCTACTTCCTGCTCGGCAACCCCGTGCTCAGCCACAACCTGATACTCTTCCTCAGCTTCGTGCTGTCCGGCTGGGCTACGTGGCTGCTGGTGCGCGAGCTGACCGGGAGCAGTTGGGCGGGCATCGTGGCGGGCACGGCCTTCGCGTTCTGCTTCTATCGCATAAATCACCTGCCCCACATCACCCTGGACAACACCCAGTGGATGCCGCTGGTGCTGCTCGCCGCATACAAGCTGCTCTGGACGCGGGAGTGGGGCTGGGCGCTGGCATTGGGCGGCTTCTTCACCTTGCAGGCCCTGTCGGGGCATTACCTCGCCTTCTACACCGCCATGCTGCTCGGGCTGTTCGTGGTCTACTATGCCCTCGCGCAACGCCGGGTGTTCTCCCTGTCGTTCCTGGTGAAAGCAGGTGCGGGGCTGGCAGGCTCGCTGGTGTTCATCCTGCCGGTTGCCATTCCCTACGTGCGCGACCAGGGGCAGTTCGAGTTTAGCCGCAGCATCTTCGAAGCCGAACGCTTCTCCAACACCCTTGCCAGCTTTTTAGCGGTGTTCAAGGGTAGCCCGGCCTACAGGTCGTTACTGGCTCCCTTTGCCGACCCAGGCCCCTGGGCCATCGAGCGGGCGGCCTTCCCCGGCTTCTTCGTGCTGGGGCTGGCAATTACGGGGTTGGTGCTCGCGCTTCGCATGAGAGCCGTACCCGTGCCGGGTGGAGAGGTGAAAGGCTCGCTCAGGCTTCATGCCGGGTTCTATGCCATTATAGTCCTCGTTTCCGCCGTGCTGTCGTTGGGGCCGAGCCTACAACCCTGGTACGCACCCTCCAACTACGACCCGGCGGCCATCCAGCGTGTGATGCCCCTGCCGTACCTGTTCCTGCACGAGTGGGTGCCCGGCTTCCAGAGCATGCGCGTGGTGACCAGGATCGGCATTGTCACTGCGCTCGCGCTGGCCGTGCTTGCCGGAATGGGCGCCTTGTTCCTGTTGAGGTACCTGTCGGCGCGGACAAACGGGCATGACATAGCGCGTAGGTTGGTGCCGGTCGTGGCGGCGCTGATCGCGTTCGTACCCGTAGCCGAAAGCTGGAGCGCGCCCATCAGCATGCAGCCGGTGGGCACGCGGGAGGCCGTACCGGCGGTCTATAAGTGGCTCGCCGAACAACCTCAAACCGTCATCCTGGAATACCCAATGACGCACTACAAACGAGGCGACCCAAGCGTCGAGATGGCGAACCTGTACCAGTATTACAGCGTGTACCACTGGCACAACACCATCAACGGCAGCACCACCATTCGCCCCTTCTCGTACTCGGCGCTGGTGCTGGAGACCGAGCGGTGCTTCCCCTGCCCGCGCAGCCTGGGTGCTTTGAGAGCCCTGGGTGTCGAGTACGTGGTGGCGCACCTGGAGAACTTGAGCGGCCCTCAGCGCGAGGACTTTGAGTGGCGCTCCACCGCACCCGAAGGCAAGGTTGTAGACCACTTCGAGTTGGTCCAGGACTTTGGCCCCGACCGCGTATACCGCCTCACGGGGCCCGATGACGCACGGGAGCTAGCCGGACAAATGCCGGAAGGTGCCTCGCTGCTGCTGGCGAACCCGGAGCACGACCCTGCGCGCGAGGGCGCTGAGACCGTGTACGGGGGTTACATGGCCGCGCTCGCTTTCCACCTGCGCTACCACCCGCAGTACGGCGATACGCGACTTAGCTTCGGCCAGCCCATACAGTCACCGCGAGAGGGAGCAGCCGCCGACTTCGCGCTACTCTGGACCGGAGAAGACCCGGCGCAGTATGGCTTTTCGGGGAGCAGGCAGGTCTGGTCCAACGAGTTCGTCACGCTCTACAAGCACGATAATGGAGGCAGCACGGGGAGCAGTGCGCGGTGAGCCTGCGCCTCTTGCTCAGGACCTTGCTCAATCCCGGCATCTATGCAGGTGCCCTCCTCGCGTGTCTGCTGGTGGTGCTAGGCTACCAGTCCCGCCCCACACAGCAAATCATCGTCGGTTCGCCCACGGACGCGCCCCTGCTCGACGGCTTCAGCGGTCCGGAGCGGGTGCCGGAAGGCGTGGACCTGGGCTACCAGACCTTCAGGTGGCTGAGTGGCTACGGGCGGGTGACATTCGCCGACCTGGGAGCGCACCCCTATTCCATAACGCTGACGGTCAACGGCTCGCGTCCACCTGACACTCCCCCTCCCGTGCTCACGGCGCAGGTAAGTGGCGAGGTACTTCTACGGGCCCAACCGCCCCCCAGCGTGGCGACCTACATGTTTGTAGTTCCCCAGTCCCTGCTAGATGCTCAACGTGGCAGCTTTACCCTAGAGCTTTCCAGCAACACCTTCCAGGTGCCAGGAGACGCGCGCGAGCTTGGTATCATTGTGACTCGCATTTTGGTGCAGCCTGCGCAGGGTGGACCGGGGTTGGTTGCGCCTCCGCTTCCAGTGTTGGTGTCCGTGCTACTTGCGGCCTTCGTCACCGGATTGCTGCTGTCATGGTTGGGCTGGGGGCGAGGCCTGGTGGGACTTGGCGCAAGTCTCCCCGGACTGCTGGCGGGGAGCCTGCTGGTGCTCGACCGCCTTTGGCTAACCACTGGCGAATGGTATGGAGCCTGGTCCGGCGTGCTGCTGCTAAGTGCGGCGGTTGTGGGGCTTGCCTGGGCGGTCGGTGGTTGGCTGCTACGGATGGGCGGGGTGGTGTGGTCGCGTAGGGAGCGCATGCTGCTTCTAACCCTGTTGTTGGCCGCCTTCGTAGTCCGCCTCGCCGGGCAACTACACCCTCAGATCTTCGTGTACGACCTCGGCTTTCACTTCAACCACTTGCGATTGGTGCAGACAGGTCAGCTACTCTTCACCAACGCCCCCGCCGAGTTTGGCGGCACCGGGCATGAGACCTTCTACCTCCCCACGGCTTACCTGTTCGCTATGCCACTTGACTGGCTGCTGGCAGATGGCAGGCTAGCCATAAGGGTGCTGACCGTTCTCCTGGGGACGCTTGGCGTGCTGCCTGTCTACTACATTGCCAGGCGGCTCCTGCGCGACGGGCGAGCGGGAGTCCTAGCTGCTCTGCTGTACGTGTCACTCCCTATCGT
>JALZHG010000261.1 GCA_030914045.1 Chloroflexota bacterium
CTCCAGAACACATCGGGGATGTTATGCCCTGTTTCGTTCACGAAGCCCGCCGATTTCAGCGCCTCGGCACCCACCAGCGACGGGTGGTTGCGCGACACCGCGCCGTTTCGGTCGATGTATTGCGAAGGGATGACCACGCCAGGCGCGACGGGCGCAGCCCGCCTATCGGCACCCGGCAGGCCCACTGAGGCGACGCCTTGCAGGGAGGCATACGTAGGAGCATCCGCACCCCGTTCGCCCGCTATCAGTTGGTCGCTGGCACCAACCATCTCGAAGCTGTTCACACCCGTTTGGATCCGGCCGCTTACCATCTCGACCACGAGCAGGCCGTTCGTCACGTGGAAGGGAGTACTGGCGGGCTGGTTCGGATTGTTGATCTCCATACGGGCCTTGTCGAAGTACTGCACCAGGTGCGTGCCGCCGGGACTTTCCGCGAAGGGTTCCCGCAGCGACCTACCAGGGGCCGGACCCCAGACCCAACTCCTGGCAACCCTACCCTGCTGCAACGGCAGGTCCGTGCGCTGCCACACCTGGCGGAAAGCCGGATCGGCAAATCCCTCGGTCTGTGCGATAGCGCCGGTGGTTGGAAGCGCCACGCCAGCAAAGAGCGCGACCGCAGCCACACCTGATACCACCCTACCCCATGTGCCGCCCCTAGACGTGTTCATGTACATGCTGTTCATTTACCCATTGTCCTCCATTTTGCTAAACGATTTCCCTATGCAGTTACAACGAGGCACTGGGTAGTCAGGTTGCTCGCGCAGCCAACGCCGGTCAGGACGGAGCGTCAGACAACTACCGTGAGCAGCGCGTCGGGGTCCATTGCGCGAAGCAGTTGGAGTTCCAGGGGTGTTGGTTCGGGGGTGACGGGCAAGCCGCCAGAGGGTAGCAACAAGTCAAATCCGGTGTTGTCGCGCACCTGGTCCAGGGACACGCCGGGATGCAGGCTCACCAGGCGCATGTCACCCGCATCGCTGAAGTCCATCACGGCCAGCGGCGTGACCACAAGCTGAGGCCCGCTCACCCTGGAAGTGCCCTCAGCGGCGTTCCAGCCGGGGCAACTTACAAAATCGACCTGGGGCACGAATACGCGTCGCGTGTGCGAGGTGGTGTAGAGGATGGTCCTGGCGGAATGTTGCGCCCACGGGACGCCCGCAGAGCCAGGACCGCGCAGAGTTGGCCTCTCACTGTCGCCTACGAAGGCCAGGTTGCAGTTGCCTTGCTGGTCTATCTGGAGACCGCCCGCGAAGAACACCTGGGCGTGCCCGCTCATCTGGAGCATCAACACCTCTTGAAATTGCAGCACGCATTCAGCCACCAGGTTCGCGTAGTCGCCGGACGATGGTGCAAGCGGCTCTACAAGTGTGTTCACACCGCCGCTTGCACCGGTGATGATTGATAAGTTGGGAGCGTGGGTCAATTGAGCTAGACGGGCGGCGGCCAGCGGCAACAGGCTGTTTGCCCCCATGACCACAAGCTCGCCATCATTCAGAGCGCGCGAAATAGCCGTCGCCATTATATGCCCCTTAGCCGTTTCGCCCGCCTCAGCCGCACCAGGGACCTGGAAGAACACGATGGGGTCAGAGCCAGGGCGCAGAACGGGCTTGTAGTCGTCGCTCATGTGTCGCTCTCCCTCATCGCGCCCCAGTCCTGGTTCTGCACGCGCCGCATGTACTCTTCCTGGTCGTCGGGCTGCAACACGTACTGCGCGATATACTGCTCGAAACCCTCCCGCGTCTCCGCTGCCTGCAAGTAGAGCCGCAGGTGTACGTCGTCGTAGTTGTAAAACCTGTGCGAGGATGTGGGGTGGCAGCCGAACGAAACGGGCACCACCGCCGCCACCAGGAAGCCCGGCACGCCGGTCTGCACCGGGTACTTGAGCACCTGGTTGTTGTCTATCACCTGCTCGACCTGCATGATTACCGTGCCCGCCGCCATTGCCAGCAGGCGGTCGCTGAAAGGGCTGCCCTTGAAGATGCCGTTGCCGTACTCGTCGGACTGCTGGCAATGGATTAGCGCCACGCTCGGACGGACCGCCGCTACAGCATACGTCTCGGTCCCCGCAAACGGGTCCTGCACTCGCCTGTAAAAGCTGGGTGAGGTTGCTGGGAGGCCCGTGTTGTCCAGGCCGGGGGGCAATGGCGCGAACGGCTGGCCGGAAGCTCCAGCTTGGAGCGCCAGCACCATGCTTCCTGAGTCGGCTTCCACGACCTCACGCAGCCCCAGGCCGTCCGCGCCCCCTGTACGCTGCTCAACTGCCCTACGGAAGGCGGGAGCCAGCCCCATGTGCTCGTAGCCGATGTAGCCGCAGACCACGCGGTCGACCAGCCCCGCGCCAATCAAAAGATCGGCGGCCATTGATGAGGAAGGCCCTGCGTAGAACGTCTCGAAGCGCTTGCCCTGGCGAATGCATTCACGAACCAACGCCATAGGCACGTTGTGCATGTGCATGCCGCCGACCCACAGCGATTCACTAACGTCCGGCACCAGCCGCGCTACCGCCTCTTCGACAGAAGCTACCTTGCTCTTGCGGGTTATCTCAGCCTGGGGAGTAATAGTTTCCATATCTCCACTCAACGGGCATGAAATGGGCCAGGTATGTAGTTTACCTGGCCCGTAGAACAGTGGCTACGAAACGGCCTGTGCTTCCCGGCTGGAGGACTCCGTTGGCGAGTTCGCCCCGCCCACCGAAACCACTATGTCTCCATCCCGCACGTCCACCAGTACGGTGCTGCCGTCCCGAACCGTGCCGTCGAGCATCGCTACCGCGAGCCGGTCCATCAACCTGCGCTGGATCACGCGCTTGAGCGGGCGAGCGCCGTACACGGGATCGTAGCCTTCGTTGCCGAGGAACTCCAGGGCAGCAGGCGTCACATCTAGTGTGATATGTCGCTCTGACAGCCGCCCGCGCACCCGTTCTAGCTGGAGGTCCACGATCTCGCGCAGGTGTTCCCGCGTCAACTGGTGGAAGATCACAGTCTCATCGATGCGGTTCAACAACTCGGGCCTGAAGTGCGAGCGCAACGCGTCGTTCACACGGCGGCGTATCGTCTCTTCCTCGCCCGGCCCCAGGTCAACGATGTACTGCGAGCCGATGTTGGAGGTCATGATGATGATGGTGTTTTTGAAGTCGATGGTGCGGCCCTGCGAGTCGGTGAGCCTGCCGTCGTCCAGGATTTGCAGCAGCACGTTGAACACGTCCGGGTGGGCCTTCTCGATCTCGTCAAACAGCACCACCGAATAAGGCCGCCGCCGCACCGGCTCGCTGAGTTGCCCGCCCTCTTCGTACCCCACGTAGCCGGGAGGCGCGCCAATCAGCCGCGACACCGCGAACTTCTCCATGTACTCGGACATGTCGATGCGCACCATCGCGTTTTCGTCGTCAAACAGGTACTCGGCCAGCGCCCGCGCCAGTTCCGTCTTACCCACGCCCGTTGGGCCTAAGAACAGGAACGAGCCGAGCGGTCGGTTCGGGTCTTGCAACCCTGCTCGGGCACGTCGCACCGCGTTTGCGACGGCAGTGATAGCCTCTTCCTGCCCAATCACCCTCAGGTGCAGCCGCTCCTCGATCCTGAGCAGCTTGGCAAGCTCACCCTCAAGCATCCGCTCAACGGGCACCCCGGTCCACCTACTCACCACGGCGGCAATGTCGTCGCTGTCCACTTCCTCTTTCAGCAGGCGTTGCCCGCCGTCACGCTCATTATGCGACTCAAGCTCTTGCAGCCGCGTTTCTAGCTCTCGCAAGGTGCCGTACTGGATTTGAGAGGCACGGGCGTAATCGGTGCTGCGCTGGGCGCGCTCCAGTTCCGCGTTCGCCTGCTCGATTTGCTCTTTGACGGCGCGGACCTCGTTGAGCGAGTCCCTTTCGGCCTGCCACCGGGCGCGAAGCTGCGACCGCTGCTCCTCCAGGTTAGCCACTTCCTTGTTCACCTTCTCCAGGCGCTCTTTGCTGGCTGCGTCCTTCTCTTTGCGCAACGCCTCGCGCTCGATTTGCAGCTGCATGATGCGGCGCTCCACCTCGTCCAGCGCTACGGGCATGCTTTCGGCCTCCATGCGCAGGCGAGCCGCCGCCTCGTCCACCAGGTCTATGGCCTTGTCAGGCAGGAAGCGGTCGGTGATGTAGCGGTTTGAGAGCATGGCAGCGGCCACCAGCGCGCCGTCGGTGATGCGCACGCCGTGGTGCACCTCGTACCGCTCCCGCAGGCCGCGCAAGATGGAAATCGTCTCCTCAGCCGTCGGCTCGTCTACGAACACGGGCTGGAAACGACGTTCCAAGGCAGGGTCCTTCTCTATGTGCTTGCGGTACTCGTCCAACGTGGTAGCGCCAATCGCGTGAAGCTCACCACGCGCCAGCATCGGCTTGAGCATGTTGGAGGCGTCCATCGCACCTTCGGCTGCCCCGGCCCCCACGACCGTGTGCAACTCATCGATAAAGACGATGATCTCCCCGCGCGCCTCTACGACTTCCTTCAAGAC
>JALZHG010000262.1 GCA_030914045.1 Chloroflexota bacterium
GAACGGCATCTCCTTGAGAGCAGCCGGCAAGACATTGATCCCGCAGGGAAAGATGTGGGTAATTGCAAGGGTCGGACGACGGTTACGATCTCCCCGCAGCTGTGGCAGGTCGAAGTCTAGACGGTGCATGGCAAAACCCGGCGCTCGCTTGCAAGGACCCTGGGCCCACAGAGCAGATCCCCAGGATGTGATCTGCTCGGAGTACCTCGTATGTTGGCGCACCTATCACACTGCTCGCGTGTGATGGTGCGGGCGGCCTCGGCCCGGTCACTGAGATCAATCACAAAACTGGGCAGTACACTGGGGTTAGCTCATGAGGACCGAGCCGGCATGTCTCTTCAGAGAAAACCTGTGGGAGCGCAGGATAACGCCCCCACTTCGGTGATGAGGTTCTCGATCAACGGCCGACGGTCGGCCGGTACCCGTGCCCCCTGCGCAGGCTATCGACGCTGAGAGCGCCGGGACCCGTGAAGACGAACAGCAGGAAGACGAAGCAGTAGAGGATTGAGGCATCACCGCCGTTGAGCAGCGGGTAGAGACTACGCGGCGCGTGGAACATCCAGTAGGCCACAGCCATCTCGCCTGCGAGCACAAAGGCGACGGGCCGGGTGAAGGCGCCGATCAGAATGAGAAACCCGCCTACAAGCTCAAGCACTCCGCCGATCCCGAACAGTGAGAACAGCGGCGGCAGGCCACCTTGCGGCGGAGCCGGAAAGCCGAGAAGCTTCTGCGAACCATGCAGCATGAAGATGATCGCCGTCGCGATGCGCAGCGCAGCGATGGCGTAAGGAGTGTAGCGGTCTAATCGGTCGAAGGGCATGGGACCTCGTTGAAGATACGGTTTGTTGATTTCTGTTGCGGATGGCACCCGGGACGAGACGATCCTCCCACCCCAAGCAGAGCTTTTCGTTCGGTGGTGATCAGGCGTTTCCGGCGCCGAGTGTCGTGGTGGCGTAGAGCGAGCCGTCGCCCCTTGCGGACACTTTCAGGACGTCTTCCGGGCGAATGAGGATGTCGTTCTCGTTGGTGTAGATCGAGACGCCGCGAGCCTTGTAGGGCTCTTGGGTCGAGTGGACGCTGTTGATCAGCGACTGCGGGAAGTAGAGCTGCGTCGTAATCATATCGCGTGCGCTCACGAAAGCCCGGACATGGACGTGCACGGCTCTCGGCGTATACCAGCCGGGTACAATCGTGCGGAACGTGACCTTTCCCTCGGCGTCAGTGGTTTGAACACCACGCAGAAAGCGTTCCGGCCCATCCTGCTTCACATGGCCGGTCTCGTCTGCGGCCCTCACATCCGGAAACTCACTTGGATTGTTGAAGAGATAGCCGCTGTACTCTCCCTCGGCATTGCAGTGCCAAATAGAAACAGCCGCTCCCTGGATCGGCCGGCAGCCGGCATTTGCATTAACGAGGCGCAGCTCAAGATCCAACGGAACGCCAGGCTGATCCTCGCGGATGTCCGAGCGGACGATTTCCTTGTCGATGTAGTAAGGACCTTCGATCGTGGCTGTCGTCACACGGCACAGGCCTGGGATGTTCTTGAGAACATCACCGATCTCGGCGGCCTCCTTGAGGGTGCCTTGAGCCAAAGCCGGCGACAGCAAGCCACTCACGGGCGTTAAGATCGTTCCCATCACGCCAAGCAGGGTGGCTCTCCGCGTGATCAGGTATTCATTCGGTGCCTCTTCATGTTCTTCGGCAATAGTGCCCTTGTTCGGCTTTGTCATAGTGACATCCTTCTCTGGTCGATCATAAGGACGGACAGGGCTCAGGGCGCTGTGGGCACTTCGCCGAAGCGGAAGCTCGATGCCGTGATGCCGCCGAACAGATCCTTCTGGTGGTAGACAACCGCTCCCGCCTCGTTCTCTGCGGCTCCAACTGCCACCATGAGTGGGATGAGGTGATCCTCTTCCGGGTGAGCAGCACGAGCAGAAGGCGCGCGCTCCCAAGAGATCAGGCGCGGGGTCCGCTCCTCGGGGGAGGCAGCGACGACTGTCTCGTGGAGCCAGGCATCAAACACGCGCGACGGCTCGCGACCTGCAGGGCCCCGCGCCTCACGCAGGTTGTGGTAGCTGAGACCACTGCCGATGATCAGCACGCCCTCGTCACGCAGGGGTGCGAGCAGGCGGCCGAGCTGGAGATGGAGTTTGGGGTCGTAGCTACGGTCGATAGAGAGTTGCACCACCGGGATGTCCTCCCCCGGATACAGGGGTTTCAGGATGCTGAAGGTCCCGTGGTCGTAGCCCCGCTCCGGATCGAGGCGGGCCTGAACGCCGCCAATCTGCAACAACTCCTGAACGCGCCGCGCCAGCTCCGGGGAGCCCGGTGCCTTGTACCGGATGCTGTAGGTATGCTCGGGGAACCCACCGTAGTCGTAGACCATGCCGGGCTGCTCGCCTGACGAGATGGCAAAGCCGTTCTCTTCCCAGTGGCCCGAGATGACGAGCACGGCACGCGGCGCGTCGCCGAGTTCACGGCGAATATCCACGAGCGACTGTTCGAGCTGATCGAATGCGCGTCGAAACGGGCCGTCCATGTAGGGCCAAGGACCGCCGCCGTGGCTGATGAAGTACGTGGGCAGGCGTGTGGTCATTGGCTTGTCTTTCTCGGGTGTGAGGACCGGACGGACCGGCTCGTCGCTGAGCCGATCCTTTGATCAGGCAATCAGGCGCGCGGTAGGATCGGAGCCTTCTGGCTGCGACCCCAGAACACGAACACGGAGAGAGCCAGCAGCACGACGTTCACCGGCAGCACACCGAACTCGCCGCGATAGGCGTGGAAGGCGAAGGCGAGCACCTGCAGCACGGCGCAACCCAGAGCCGCGAGCACGGTCAGGCGCGGCTGGATGCGGGTCAAAGCGGGCAGGAGGATGCCGATACCGCCCGCGAGGTCCACCAAGCCGATGAAGCGGACGAAGGCGGGGGAGACTTGGCCAGCCCAGGGCATCATCGCCGCAAGCTCGGTGATGGGTGTGGTGAGCTTCATGAAGCCGGACATGACGAACATGGCGGCCACGAGGCCCTGAGCGACCCATAGCGCGATACGCAGCGGCTTGCCGGTCGAGGCAGGGAGAGTGGAAAGGGGCAGTGCGGTGGTCTGAGCGATGGACATGGGAACCTCTGAAGGCAGTGGGCTGTGACGTCACGAGAGATGCCCCATGACGAGAGCCGAAAAAACAGGGATAGTTTCGATCAACACTTTCATCTAAACTGATGGAGATGGATGCTCTCTCGCTTGACCAGTTCGAGGTCTTCGTCACCGTCGTGGAAGCTGGGAGCTTCTCGGCGGCAGCCCGCAAGCTCAACCGGGCGCAGTCGGCCATCACCTATGCGGTCCAGAAGTTAGAGGAGCAGGTCGGGGCCGAACTGTTCGACCGCAGCGCCTACCGCCCGTCGCTCAGCGAAGCTGGGCGGACCCTGCTGCCTCAGGTCCGGCGCATCCTCGATGACGTTGGACATTTCCGGGCGAGCGCCCGCCAGATCACGCGCGGCCTGGAAACGGAGCTGCGGGTCCTGGTCGGCGCGGCGATCCCGGTGGCCCTACTCGCACCCGTTCTGGGTGAGTTCCGGGAGGCATTTCCCACCGTCCAGCTTCGCCTGTCGGTGCTGCCGTTCTCGATGGCGATGGGCCGTCATATGCCGGGCCTGTCGCCAGGCGAGGCCGACATCCGCATTCTCCCCGACATGCTCTTGCCCGAAACGCTAGTGCGGACGGTTGTGGCGGAGCTTGATCTCGTCACCGTCGCGGCCGCCTCGCACCCCCTCGCACAGATGCGGGAAGGCCTCGACGAGCACGTGCTGCGAGACCACCTCCAGATCGTGCTCAGCGAGGTCCGCGAAGCGGTGCAGGGTGAGGATCGCCGGGTCGTGGCGTTGAACACCTGGCGGGTCACGGACCCAGGAGCGCAGCACGCCTTGATCCGGGCCGGTATAGGCTGGGGAAGCTTGCCGGAGCCGGCTGCGGCCGAGGACCTTGCGAGCGGGCGGTTGGTGCGCCTTGCGCGGGAGCGCGAAAGCGCCTCTGGTCTATCGCGCCAAGTGCCCATTGTGGCAGTTCACCGCCAGGACGAACCACTCGGGCCGGCCGGACGCTGGCTGTTCGAGAGATTTGGTGCCTCAAGATGACCGACTGCTGACCTTGCGTCAGGATCTCTCCATCAGCCCGGTTGTATCAGGACCGTCACCGCCTTGGGCTGAATCGGGAACGGCAGCTTTCGAGCAACTAGGATGTTGATCAGAACGGCTGGGATGGGCGCGAAGCGGACCTAACCGTGGTGCGCCCACAATATCTGTTCCTGGCACATTCCGGGAATACCACGAACTTCCGCATCGGAGTAGTTAGCAGACCTCCAATAAGTCCGCTTACCAAGCAAAACCCCGCCACAAGGGCGGGGATAGAACGAGACGCGCTATACAGCGGTGGTGAACGAT
>JALZHG010000074.1 GCA_030914045.1 Chloroflexota bacterium
ATCCTGAGCGTAGCGAAGGATCTCAAATGTTCCTTTCTGTTACAGCATTGGAACCTCAGCAGCAGGATGCCTGATTTTGAACAGCACCTCTCCCCACCTTCTTGAGATCCTTCGCTACGCTCAGGATGACAGAGGGGGAAGAGAGTCCTGCTATCCCACTGCATCAGCTTAGCGTGGTTGCTCCCTTGAATATATGAATGAACTCTGCCAAATGCTGTACAATACTGCTCTAAGAGCCTGCGAGTCAGGCGTCACAAATAGGAGGGACCAATGGCGATAAAGCAATCCGTACAGGATGCGATCAACGAGCAGATCAAAGAGGAGTTCTACTCGGCATTCATATACCTGTCTATGTCGGCGTACTTCGAGTCGATAAGCCTGGGAGGGCTGGCCCACTGGATGCGGGTGCAGTACCAGGAGGAGGAGGCTCACGCGCTGCGGCTGTTCGACTACCTCAATGAGCGCGGCGGGAAGGTGGAACTGAGGGAGATACCCGCGCCCACGACGGACTTCAGGTCGCCTTTGCAGGTGATGGAGCAGGCCCTGAACCACGAGCGGCACGTCACCAGCCTGATAGAAAGTCTCTATGAGAAGGCCGCTCATGAGAACGACTACGCCACCCAGGCGGCCCTGCAATGGTTCATCACCGAGCAGGTGGAGGAGGAGAGCAACGCCGGCACCATAGTCGAGCAGCTACGCATGATTGGCGACAACCGCGCCGCCCTCCTCATGCTCGACATGGAACTCGGCAAACGCACGCCCGAAGCGGAAGGGAGCTAAACGCCAAGACGCGGAGACGCCAAGGACCACGCCAAGAGTGGGTAGGTGTTCTATGCAAAAGGACCAGAGTACGACATCATGTAACCTGGTCCTTTTTGTAGTTTCTAAACCTCTATCTTCTTAGTGTTACCTTTGCGCTCTTTGCGCCTTTGTGGTTTCATCGTCCCTTATCCTGTTGCTATTACCAGGACGACGCAACTTGACAGCCGCTGCCCCACCTGCTAACATAGGGCTACCTCACCGGAAGCCCCACACGCACCATACTCAGACAAAGGATAGACCCCTATGGAGAGCCAGCCGCTCTCGGTTGTAGTCCTGGCGGCGGGGCTGGGCAAGCGGATGCAGTCGCGGCAGCCAAAGGTGCTGCACCGCCTGGCCGGCCTACCTCTAGCTGCTCATGTTTTGCGCGCCCTGGCACCGCTCTCCCCCACCCACACCGTGCTCGTGGTCGGGCATGGCGCGGAGCAGGTGGAAGACACCATTGGCAACTCCTACGGCCCCGAGGGTTCCCTCCCCATCACCTACGCCCACCAGCCGGAGCAGTTGGGCACCGGCCACGCCGTGTCGATGGCGCGGGAGGCATTGCGGGGCTATAACGGCCCGGTGCTGGTGCTGTACGGAGACACCCCCCTCATACGCACCGACACGCTGAACCAACTCCTCTCGCGCCATCGCCAGAGCCGCCCCCGCGTCACCATGCTTAGCTCGATAGTGCAGGACCCTACCGGCTACGGCCGCGTGGTACGAGACAAGGACCAGAACGTGCTCGCCGTGGTGGAGGAGCGCAACGCCAACATGGTGCAGCGCGCCATCAACGAGATCAACAGCGGCGTGTATGCCTTCGAGTCGGACTGGCTGTGGAACAGCCTGCACTCGCTTGGGCCGAACGAGGTCAACGGCGAGTACTACCTCACCGACCTGATAGGCATGGCTATCAGAGAGGAGCGCGGCACAGGCAGCACCTCCTCCCTTGGCATGGCCGCCCGTGGCAAGCGCCGCCTGCTGACCTTCACCCTCGAAGGCATCGAGGAGACTATGGGTATCAACAGCCGCGCCCACCTTGCCGAGGCGGAGGCGATTGTGCAGGGCCGCCTGCGCCGCCAGTGGCTCGAGGCAGGTGTGACCATGCTCGCCCCTGACACGGTCTACCTCGGCATGGACGTGCACCTCGACCCCGACACTATGCTCTACCCAGGCGTCATACTGGAAGGCGCGACTCGCATAGCCACCGGCTGCGTGCTGGGGCCTAACACCCACATCATTAGCTCGACCGTCGGAGAGAACTGCCGCATCGTAGCCTCCATGCTGGAGGGGAGTACGGTAGAGCGCGACGTGAGCATAGGCCCCTACAGCCACCTGCGCCAGGGCGCGCACCTGATGCAAGGCGTCCGCATGGGCAACTTCGGTGAGGTGGTGCGCTCCACGCTGGAACCCAACGTGAACATGAACCACTTCAGCTACGTGGGCGATGCCACCATAGGCGAGGGCACCAACATCGGCGCGGGCACCATAACCGCCAACTACGACGGCGTGAAGAAGAACCGGACCACAGTGGGCAAGAAGGTCTTCCTGGGCAGCGACACGATGCTGCGCGCCCCCATAGAGGTAGGTGACGGCGCGATAACGGGCCTGGGCAGCGTGGTCACCAAGGACGTGCAGCCCCACACGATGGTGGTAGGCGTCCCCGCCCGCATGATACGCAGGCTTGAGCCTCCCAAGGAAGCAGGGGAAGCAGGGGAAGCAGGGGAAGCAGGAGAGGAACCAGAGCAGGAGGGCTAGCGTGCAGCAAATCCGAAATCCGCAATCCCAAATCCAAAATGCCTGGAGGGGTGATATGTCTGGTCGATTGCAGCTATTCACCGGCAACGCGCACCCCGCGCTGGCCCACGCCATAGCCGAGCACCTGGGGATGAAGGTAGGCGGGGCGATGGTGACGCAGTACCGCAACGGCGAGACCCGCGTCGTGATCGAGGAGAACGTGCGCGGCAGCGACGTGTTCATCGTTCAGCCCACCTGCCACCCCGTCAACCACCACCTGATGGAAATGCTCATCATGGTGGACGCGATCAAGAGGGCCTCCGCCGAGCGTATCACGGCTGTAATTCCTTATTACGGCTACGCCAAGCAAGAAAAGAAGAGCCGCGCCCGCGAGCCAATCACCGCCAAATTAGTGGCCGACCTGCTACAGGTGGCCGGGGTGAACCGCATACTCACCTGCGACCTGCACGCCCCCGCTATCGAGGGCTTCTTCAACATCCCCGTGGACCATTTGCAGGGCCGCCGCCTGCTGGCCGACCGCTGCCGCGAGCTTGACCTGCCCGACCCCGTGGTTGTAGCCCCCGACCAGGGCCGCGTCGGCTGGGCGATGGAGGTGCGCGAGCGCCTGGGTGGGCACGTAGACCTCGCCATCATCGCCAAGCAGCGCCCCACCGCCGACCAGTCATACGCGGTCGAGATGGTGGGCGACGTGCGCGGCAAGACGGCCCTGCTCATAGACGACATGATCATGACGGGCGGCACCCTCTGCGCCGCCGCCGACATGCTGCTGGACCGTGGCGCCCGCGCCGTATACGCCTGCGCCACTCACGCTGCCTTCGCCCCCGAGACGCTGGAGCTATTGGAATCGTCCTCCTTCACCCGCGTGCTCATCAGCGACACGATCCCCGTACCCGGCGTAAACCGTCACCCCAACAGCAAGATAGAGGTAGTAAGCATCGCCCAGCTATTCGGTGAGGCCATCCTGCACATCCACGAAGACAGGTCGGTGAGCGCACTCTTCAGGTAGTGAGTGCCGAGTGCCGAGTTCTGAGGAAGACACGCAGAGTGGAACGAACTTGGTATACTATGATAATGTAGCAGTTTAGAGAAGTACGTCTTACGAGTTACTCGGAACTCGACACTCGGTACTCGGTACTTTTCGACCTAGTAGGAGTTCTCCCACAGTTTGGAGCCTGACAGTTGGATAGCACTTGTCGCGGCAGTGCTATGCCTTGTTCTTATAGCAATCGACTCCGCGGTTGAGACCGCCCTCACCCACATATCCGGCCTGAGATTACGCCAGCTTATAGAACGCGGGGTGCCTCGCGCCCAGGCAATAAACGACATGCTGGCCGATCCCCAACGGTTCTCCAACGTAATCCTCTTCGTAAACGTCCTGAGCCTCCTTGCCATAGGTGCCCTGGCCTACTTCTCCTCGTCCCACTTCGCCACATGGTGGTCGCACCTGCTGGCCGTGAGCGTGGCCGCATTGCTCGTCCTCATATTCGGCGTGGCGGTGCCCAAGGCGCTGGCGGTGCGCAACCCCGAACGAACGGCCCTTGCTCTCTACGGCCCCATCAACACGATGAGGCGCGTGATAGGCCCGCTGGTGGCGTTGTCGTCCTTCGTGGCTAGCCCCTTCGTGCGCGTGCTGGGTGGGCGCACCAGCCCCGCCGGGCGGTTCGTGACCGAGGAAGAGCTGCGGATGTTGGTCAACGTGGGCGAGGAAGAGGGCGTCATCCAGCAGGAGGAGGAGGAGCTAATCCACTCCATCTTCGAGTTCGGTGACACCGTCGTGCGCGAAGTGATGGCCCCTCGCCCCTACATCGTGGCCGTGGAGGACGATTGCCGCGTGGCGGACGCAGCCGACGTAGCTCTGCAATCGGGCCACACCCGCATCCCGGTGTATCACGAGTCGATAGACAGCGTGCTCGGCGTAGCTACGGTGCAGGACATGTTGCGCGCCATCCGCAGCGACCAGATAGACCAGCCTGTGACCACGGTTATGCGCCCCGTGCATTACGTGCCGGAGACCAAGAAGGTGGACGAGTTGCTGCGGGAGCTACAGAGGACGCGCATGCACCTCGCCATCGTAGTCGATGAGTACGGCGGCACGGCGGGCCTCGTGACCATTGAGGACCTGCTGGAAGAAATAGTAGGCGAGATCCGCGACGAGTACGACGTCGAACCGCAGATGGTGGAGGTCATAAGCGACACCGAGGCCCACGTAGATGCCCGCGTGCCGCTGGACGACATCAACGAGCTGTTCCACGTCCAGTGGGAGGCCGAGGACTCGGACACGATAGGCGGCTTCGTCTACGAGCAGTTAGGCCGCGTGCCCGACCCCGGCGATGCCCTACAGGTCGATCACCACACAATCACGGTGCTCAGCACCGAGGGCACCCGTATCAAACAGCTTGCGATCATTCGCCACGGCCCCGATGAGGCCGAAGACCAGGCGGAACCGGCAGAGGAGGAATGATGCTGAAACGTGAAACGTGAAACGTGATGCGGCTTGTGGTATAGGGTGCGTGAATAGCATGTGGCACGTATAGCGAGACTCCACTCCACCCTGTCATCCTGAGCGTAGCGAAGGATCTCAAGAAGGTGAGTATGGAGGCTGTTGAACGTCCTGAACCGTGGTGCTGGAAGTTCAACACATGCGCAGGGCAGCATCTGAGATCCTTCGCTGCGCTCAGGGTGACAGGGGAAGTGTGGTCTCACGAAAGCAAAGGTTTCGCATTCACGTACCTCATTGAGCAAACCGTATCACGTTTCGG
The DNA here is from genome assembly GCA_030914045.1 of Chloroflexota bacterium. Lineage (GTDB taxonomy): Bacteria > Chloroflexota > Chloroflexia > QHBQ01 > JADMIH01 > JADMIH01. Next base: position 5,319 of record JALZHG010000074.1, read on the forward strand.
AAACCCTATGAACGACGAAGAGCTTATCCAACTGGCCCTTGACGCCCGCGTCCGCGCCTACGTCCCGTACTCGCACTTCCGAGTGGGCGCGGCTTTGCTGGCCGGGAACGGCAAAGTATACACCGGCTGCAACATTGAGAACGGAGCTTACTCGCCCACCATCTGCGCCGAGCGGGTGGCTATCGGCGCTGCTATCGCGGCGGGCGAGACGCCGGGCAAGCACGGCAGCTTCACCACGATAGCCGTGGCAGCCGACAACGCCGAGCCGACCAGCCCTTGCGGTGTCTGCCGCCAGGTGCTGTTCGAGCTTGCCCCCGGCCTGAGGGTAATCATGGTCGCCGCGCCGGAGTTGGGCGAGGGCAAGTGGGAGATGACGGTAGAGGAGCTACTACCGAAGGGCTTCCGCTTCCCTGATGAACAGAGTTGAGATAATAGGCCGAATGTTTCAACATGCTCTATAATTTCCGTGCTTAGTGGAAGGAGGGGTTCGGCAATGGCGATAAACAATACCGGATACGAGCATGTTGTCTTGAACGATCAAGGGGTGCCCGAGATCGCCGGCACCTCCATGAAAGTTGTCGAGCTTGTCGTAGAGTACAATTCTTTCGGCTGGAGTCCTGAAGAAATTCAGTTCAACCACCCATATCTGACGCTCGGCCAGGTCTACTCAGCCCTTGCCTATTACTGGGATCACAAAGTAGCACTCGATACCGATATACAGGGCCGGTCCGACTATGCCGAGCGGCTACGGCAGGCATCCGGCCCCTCACCGGTGCAAACTCGTCTGCGGCCCTTCAAGAGTAAAAGTTCAGACTAGATGCCCGTCACGCTTTATATGGATGTTCATATCCCAAGGACGGTCTCGAACAGGCTACGCCGGGACGGAGTGGATATCCTTACAGCCCAGGAAGACGGCACGACTACTATCTCCGATGCATCTCTTTTAGACCGTGCTACCGCGTTGGGCCGTGTTCTCGTTACCTTTGATAGCGATCTCCTTGCTGAGGCACACCGTCGCCAACAAGAGTCTTTAACGTTCGAGGGCATTATCTACGTCAACGTAAATCGCACATCTATTGGTGAGATTATCAGTGATTTAGAACTACTTGCACTGTCGTCAGAGGAGGACCACCTGCTGGGCAGGGTAGAGTATCTTCCGCTTTGAGCGAACTGAATGCCTGTATCGGAACGCCCTCCACCGACAACATAGATATGCAGCAAAACACTGATAACTTGTCGCTTTACATGTTAGCCACACGGGGTTGCGGTCCCGCATCTGCACGCACCCTGGACGAAGCCCGGCTATCGAAAGACAACTTCGTGATACTGCAAGGCAGCCAGCCTGGGCAGATATATATCACCTGCCAGGCCGTGCTGGTGGTGTGCTGGGAGCCTGTGCTCAAGCTGTTGCTGCGCGACCTCGACGCCATTGCTGCTCCGCGACGCACCGCCCACGCTTGCATCCGCTATAAGGCTCTGTCTAGCTATGTGATGAGAGAAAGTGGCACCAACCAGGAGTCCGGTCTGTGGATACACGAGGACTTCAAGCTCATAGGTGTTGATAGGTACATAAGGGGCATCCTGAAGGGCAGACTGGGCCGCCTGCCGTTGAGTGAACGCCTCCGGTACACCGCGTTGAACAAGGCAAAGTACGGCGCGCAACTGGCGTTGGACCGGGTGCTGGGATAGGTTCAAACTGAAAGAACGGAGAGCATCTATGGTAGGAGAGATTATGACCTGGGAGCAGATCGAGGGCCTATATCAGGGTGAATGGGTGTTACTTGAGGACCCTGAGGCTAAGGAGAACGTGCAGGTCCTAGCTGGCAAGCTGCTGTGGCATAGCAAGAGTAGAGAGGAGATAGGCAGAAAGCTCCTCGAATTGCGGCCCAAGTCCTCCGCAGTCCTATTTGTCGGTCAGCCCGCCAGGGATGCTGTTTTTCTCTTGTGACACGCTAGAGTGAGCAGCAACCATGCAAGACTACACCCCCGCCGCCATCAAGTCCCACCTCACCACCAACATCCTCGGCCGCTGCATCGAGCTACACCCGCAGGTCGGCTCGACCAATGACCTTGTCAAGCAGGCGGCGCGGCTGGGCGGGGCGGAAGGTCTGGTCGTGCTGGCCGATGAGCAGGTGGCTGGCAGGGGCAGGCTGGGCCGCACGTGGGTAGCGCCCCCAGGTTGCTGCGTGCTTTGCTCTGTGCTGTTGCGTCCGCGTTTCGCTCCACAACAAGCCTTCTACATTACCATAGCCGCTGCTGTAGCCATCCACCGTGCCCTCAGAGCAGTGGGAGCGGGCGCGCTGAACCCGGTCATCAAATGGTCTAACGATGTGCTTCTCAATGGCCGCAAGGTGGCGGGAATACTGAGCGAGAGTGAGTTCTCCGGGGGCGATTGGGCCTTCTCGGTGCTAGGCTTCGGCATCAACGTCAACCTGCAACGGGAGCAGTTCGGTGAGTTGCGCGACACTGCTACATCCCTCTCCGCCGAACTGGCGCGGGAGATTGATAGGGTGGAGGTGCTCGCTAGGGTGCTCTGCGAATTCGAGAGCCTCTACTTGCTGTTGCAGGGTGGGCAATTCGGCACCGTACATGCCGAGTGGGTGGCGGCGCTGGAGACGATTGGCAAGCGGGTATCCATCGTAGAGCCTGGGAGCAACGGGGCAGACGGTCGGGTGCAGGGCAAGGCGCTGCGGGTGGATGCCGATGGCGCGCTGGTGGTGCTCACAGACGGCGGGGTCGAGCGCCGCGTGCTGGCGGGTGACGTGCTGCCTTCATAACGGCATAGGAGTGGGCATGCTCGCCAGGAGACAGCCAGTGGTGGTAAGAACCTTCTTGGTTGCAAATCTGACGCCCGTCGACCTTCGCACTCTGGACCTTCTACGAGATCAATCGACGGGCGTTTCCCTCTGCAAGCGCAACCACATCTTTAGAACAGCATATACCTGTTGACTCCGTGACAGCGCTCCGCTATACTTGACATCTACACGTGGTGGTACGGGCACGCGTATACAACCACAGCCCGCGTTCCGCATTTATGACTGTGGGGAGTATGCACGTTCTAAAGGGCGTGGTGGGTTGTGTATACTCATGGCCCGGTTCCACATAGACGATAAACCGTCCGGCTATGAGAGGTAGGAAATAATGGCAGGTAACACTTTACCGTCGTGGCAGCAGACTACCGCGCGTTGCGCTTCGTTCGCGCTTGGGGTCAGTCTGTTCCTGGGTATGGCCTTTTACACGACGGGCGCTCGTAACGTAGACGCCGCACCCACTGCGGCGGTCGCAGCCGCGCCAGCCACGCCGGTCCAGAAATGCGCTACCGGTGACGTGAGCAGCACCGAGGCGGCGGCAATCGAGCAAGAGGTCAAGCAGAAGACCGGCTACAAGACGCCTGGTGCCCAGAAAGCCACCGCCACCTACGTGGTCAGCGTCTACTTCCACGTGATTACCAGCTCGAAGGGCGAGGGCAGCGTATCGGATGCTCGCATAGCTCGGCAGATGCGGATGCTCAACGAAGGGTTCGCGGGCACCGGCTTCTCGTTCGTGCTGGCGGGGGTGGACCGCACCGCCAACGACGAGTGGTACAACATGGGCTATAACTCCGCCGCCGAGCGCCGCGCCAAGACCGCCCTGCGCAAGGGCAGCGGCGACGACCTCAACGTCTACACGACGAGCGGCGGGGGCTATCTCGGTTGGGCTACGTGGGCGCACAAGTACAAGAGCAACCCCAACCTCGATGGTGTGGTGGTGCACCACGGCTCGCTGCCCGGCGGTGACATTACGGGCTTCAACGAGGGCGACACAGCCACTCACGAAGTCGGCCACTGGACCGGCCTTTACCACACCTTCCAGAACGGCTGCTCCAACGTAGGTGACTACGTGGACGACACTCCTTCCGAGCGATACCCAGCCAGCGGCTGCCCGGTCGGCATAGACACCTGCCCCGCTCCCGGCCTCGACCCCGTGCACAACTTCATGGACTACAGCGACGACCCCTGCATGACCGAGTTCACCTCCGGCCAGGCTCAGCGCATGAACTTCTACTTCATGACCTACAGGCAGGGGCAGTAAGCAAGACGGAATAAACTGCAAAGGCGCAAAGAGCGCAAAGGACGCGTAAAGAAGAATAGGTTCAGAATGCAGCAAGAGGAGCATGGTACGTGGTGATGTACCATGCTCCTCTTGCTTATGATACCTATCTAATCTCCGCGTTACCTTTGCGCTCTTTGCGTCTTGGCGGTTCCGTCTCTTATCTGTCTAACATCAGGGAGTCTGGCAGCCTGGAAAGAAGGTGTTGGAGACTATTTTGGCTGTTTGGCCCCTGGTGAGGGTGTCGTTGGGACGGAAGTAGGGCCTGCTTTGGGCGTCACAAGGCCCGTTGCTCCCGCCGCAGGGGTAGCCACCCATGACGCCCGGCCTGTTCGACAGCAAGCGCTCCGTGTAGATGTGGAACGGGCTGTTCGGTAGCACGTCCGCGAAGGTGTACTGGCCCTGCGGCGGGGTGTTATTGAACCCGGCGGCGTTCGCCACTATCTTGGTGAGTTGGCCCCGCGTGGCGTTGCCCGATGCCCGGAAGTAGAGGCTGTTCGGGGTGACGCAAGGCTCGCCCGGCGCTTCGCACGGGTAGCCGCTCATCACGCCTCTGCCGGTGAGTCGCTCTATCCAGAGCCAGAAGGGACTATCCGGCGGCACGTCCTCGAACGTTCGCCTCGACGCAGGCACGCTCTCCGCGAACCCCGCGCTTTCCGACACTATCTTCGACAACTGCCCGCGCGTGACGTTGTTGCCCGGCCTGAAGTAGGGGTCGTCGCTGCCGTTGCAAGGCTCGCCCACGCTGCCGCAAGGATACCCGCCCAGTATGCCCTTGCAAGCCAGACACCGCACGTACGGGTAAAAGGTATTGTCCTGCGCCACGTCCTGGAACTGCACTGGGCAAGAAGTAGGCGTGCCCGTCGGTGTCTCATTGGGACAGGCCGGTAAAGTGAAGCTCAGCAACGTGCCGGGCGCTATATTGGCGGTGTTGCACGACACCTGTGTGAAGGCCGTACCCGCGCCGACGTAGCTGCTCTGCACGCCCACGCTTGCGTCTGCCCCGTTCGAGTAGACCTGCGAGTACGCGATCTCGAAGTTGCTGCTGCCCTCGCGCATACGGACCTCAAAGTTGATGGGGTCGGGGCCGCTGTACGTCCCAGCCCGCCACTCCAGGTGGTACTTGCGGTTGGGTGCCTGCCCGCTCACCTTCCAGAAGACTCCCTGGTTCCCGCCGTCCGTGTACAAATCGTCCCAGTAGGCGGCTATGGCATGGTCGAACACCAGCGCGGGCAGACAATCGTTGCCGTACGAAAAATCGCTGCTGGCGAATTGCAACACGCCATTGGAGCTTACGAAGGCATTGGTGTAGATCTCGTGGTACAGGTTTACCGCGAAAGGCAGGGTAATGTACGTCGCGCAGTCGTCGCACTGGCTGCCGGGTATGAGGGCCTTGCCGGTCGTATCAATCACGCCCCCGGTGGAGGTCTGCACGGCATAGTTGGCGCACGAGGCGGGTACCTGCGTAGGGGTTGGGCTGGGCGTCCGCGAAGGGGTTGCGGTGGGAAGGGTGCCGGTCGCGGAGGGCGTGGGTAGCGTCTCACCGCAGCCGGGCAGCTTGAAATTGCCTATGCGCGTCTTCCAACTGGTGGAAGAATTGCTCGAATAATACTGGTTGGTATACCAGAAGGTGCACCCGTCCACCGGGTCAACCGACATGGCCGAGTAGTCGCCCCACCTGCTACTGCCCGTCTGCGAGCCTCCGCCCGCGTACAGGGTGGCCTCACCCAGGCCAAGCACACCGGGAGGGTCCGCGGCCATGCGCCCGGCGTACCGGATCGAAGGGAACAGGCTTGAGCTTGACACGCTGTAGCCTACCGCCATGTTGCCGTCGCGGTCCATCGCCATGCTGGGCATGAAGCGGTGGTGCCCGTCGGGCGCGTAGGTGCCTTGCTGGTGGACGTAGGGGCTGCCGCCGGGATCGCGCACCTCGTACCAGCGAATGCCCGCGTGGTCCGCCCCGTTCTCGTCCACCGTCTGCGCGCTGACCAGCGACTCGTGCGTGCCGAAGTTGCGGTAGGCCAGCCTGAACATGAGCCGGTTAGCCACCGGGTCTATCTGCACGGAGGTACCCGGCTGAGGGATGCAGTTGCTGGAGCCGTTGCACAGGTTAGGGTCGAACAGGGCCACTTGCAGGTTGGTTGGCCCGGTCAGCGCGGTGTTGGAGGTGTTCTGCCAGTCGGTGTGGAACTCCCACAGGCGTAGCGTGTTCTGGCTCGAAGAGGCAGAGGCGAGGTAGTTGGGCGCACCGACGGGCGGTGGAGTGTCCCCGTCGAGGTCGGCGGGCAGCAGCGACACGAAGTAGTTGCCGGGGTTGTACTCCAGGTTGCGGGCGGCCTGCCCCACCAGCATCGTGTCGCGCTCGAACACCATCACAGCGGGGCCTTGATAGGCGTTGCCCAGGAAGCGATTGGCGGTCATGTAGTAGCCGTCGGGCCACACGCCGAACTTGGGGTAGTCGTACAGGATGCTGGTATCGGCAAACTGGTAGTAATAGCGGTGGTACGAGCCGGTAGGATCGGGCGAGGTTGAGATAGCGATGCACTGGCCGTGCGGGGAATAGAGCACGAACTGACTGATGAGCCACCTGTCGGCCAACTCGTCGTACAGCACGATAGGGTCGCCATTGTTGGTGGTGCCGCACGGGCTGACGTGTCCCTGGAAGAGGGTCTGTATGCTAACCGGCCCGTACAGAGAGGTGCCGCTCTTGTTGAAGACCTGCACGGCGGTATTGACAGCCTGCACGTAGTGGTTGGGGCCAACATCGCCCACGGTATCGGGCGGGGTGCAGTTGCAGAAGGAGGTGGAGGCCGAGATGCCCGCGAACTGGGTGATGACACCGGGCATGGTAAGCGCCCCGAAGAAACGCTGGGTAACAGGGTCCTTCACGGGCTTCGTGGAGCCAGGATCGAACGGCAGTTCGGCCTCGTTGTTCTCGCGTTGTGCGGCTTCGGGAGAGGGCGCGACGGGCTTCATGTCACGGAGGGGTGGTGAGGTATCGTGCTTGACGGCCCGCCCCTCAACGAGCTTGCCGGGGCTTGTCGCGTCCTGCTCGGTTGAGCTAACGCCGGGTTGCCCCACCTGTCCCGCCTGCCCGGATTGCGGACCTAGCGGGCGGTTGGCTAACAGGCCCGGCTGCGCTGCCTGCCCCGGCTGCCCGCCTGTCTGCGCTTTGCCAAGCAGCACGAGCAAGCCAACGAGCACACATAACGCCGCGGCCACTAGCAGCCGCTTACCACTCGCGCCTCTGCTATCAAACTCCAAGTAGCTCTCCCAGCACGAAAAACCTTGCGCCAAATAACAGCGCACTAAATCGAATGCTCAATAAGTATAACCAAAGGAACAAAGGCTTGCACCAACGATGTTTGGCAGGCTGCATACAAAAGGGACGTACCAGAAGTTGGTACGTCCCTTTTGTATTAATGGGCCACTTTATCAGCGTTGATGCACACTGGGGCCTGAAAGGTGTGGAGGGGCCAGTGTCCTATGCTGTATACGAGCAGCTAGTGCGACAACTGATGTGTGTCGGTGTCGCGGACCTGGTTTCAGCCGCCACCGCCGGAGGAGCCGCCCCCGCCACTGCTGCCGGAGCCGCCTCCACCGCCGGAGGAACCACCGCCTCCGCTACCGGAGCCACTGCCTCCACCGCCACCAGAGGAGCCGGAGGAGCCTCCACCACCGGAGGAGCCGCTGCCCCCACCGCCGCCGGAGCTACCCCCGCCGCCACTGCTGCCCGAACCGCCACCGGAAGAACCGGAGCCGCCACCTCCGCCTGAGGAGCCTGAACCGCCACCAGAGGAGCCGGAGCCACCGCCTCCGCCTGAGGAGCCGTAGCCCCCATCGCCGCCTGAGGAACCTCCACCACCGGAGGAGCCGTAGCCCCCACCACCGCCGGAGGAACCACCGCCGGACATGCCGCCTCCGCCACCGGAGCCGCTACCGCCGCCCATTGAGCCGCCGCCTCCGCTACCGGAGCCGCCGCCCATGGAGCCGCCGCCTCCACCGGAGGAGCCGCCGCCACTCATGCCACCGCTACCGGAGCCGCCGCCCATGGAGCCGCCACCGCCGGTGTTACCCATATCGCTGTCTGCCATGTTCACACTCCTTTGTGTCGTTCAGATAAGGCCCTAGGGCCTGGCTGATGAACCGTCTGACAGTCGAGCCGCACCTCGCCCTGTTACCCCTCCCGGCCCGTGGGCTGAAGTGCCGGCTGCCACACCTCCAACGCTTGTCGCGCCGGAAGCCTTATGGCCTCGCTTTGGGTTAGATATCTGGTTTTGAGCGTGTCTCCGACTTGATGTTGTAAGCTTCGTAGTCAGCATTCCCCGTGCCGCGGTAAAGTATTCGTTCTGTTCTTAGGGGATTATTTACTGACTTATACTTTTGGCGACGCTACTAAAAAGTGATCTCAAAACCACTGTAGGGGCAGGTCCCCGTGCCTGCCCTCGTTGGATATTAGTACCAGGGCAGGCACGGGGACCTGCCCCTACAGAACCTCTGTCTTTATAGTCTTGTAATGGGTTCCAAGCACTGACGGTACATAGCGCCTACCCTGCGCCTACCCTGCCGGCCGCCTACTTGCGGTCGGGCTTGCTCAACAGCACAGCGCCAATCTCGAAAAGCACGAAGGCAAGCACCGTGTTGCGCGCTTTGTCGTTCTTGTCAAAGCCCACGACCGATGGAGCGGCCAGCCCGACCACTGCGTCTAGCGCGTCCCCGGCGAGATGCATGTTGAACGGCAACACCTTTATCAAGCCGAGTTCGTAGCGGGTGAGGAGGCTGATCACGAAGGCGGTCGCTGCCTTGGTCCGGCAGAAGAGCACGGCGCGCTCGTCGTTGGAGAAGCCGAATAGGTGCGGGGCGGCGAAGAGACTGGCGCTCCAGAGATAGTCCAGCACTGCATGTAGGGGCCTGGGTACCAATCCAAGCATCGTTACCTCCTGGTGCATTCAGCTCGTCCGACGGTAGAGGTTCGCAGGGCTTATGCCGGATCGCCCGCACACGGCCTCAAGGGGTAGGAGACTGTAGGCGTAGATCTAGAAACGCACGTTAAGCTAAGGAGTTGAGGAGACTACGTGGCGATAGTGACCGGGCCAACGTCGCCGTAGACGAACCAGACAATGCTTGAGGCCTTGGGGGGTGTCAGGGGCTTCAGTTCCTCGGTGGGGCCGTTGTAGCCATCGCGCCGCAACCAGCCTCCAGGCTCAGCAGGCACCAGGTAGAGATTACCGTCCGTGCCTTCAGCGACCCAATTCATAATGAAAGGGGTCTCCTCGACATAGTAGATGCGGGGGCAGGTGCTTGTATCCATGCCGTCTCTCCTTTGAGTAGCACCATCAAACAGCTTCTTTGTGATAGACACAGGCAGGCGGTCATAGAACCTGCCCGCTTGTCATGCATTGTGCTTACCTGCTGCGTCGCAAGCAAGGCTGGGTTGCTGTACAGGCAATATTACCGGATTGTAGCTCCTTTGTGAACGCTGCAAAAGTTACAATTTGTCAACGCTTATCTAGCAAATGATGGCTTAGTCACACCATAACGACCTTTTTGCAGCAAGAACATCTGAAGACATCTGCCTGGCAGGTTGGTGTATCATATAGTGCTCGCCGCGTGACGTCTGGTCTATTAACGATGGCAAGCAGCCCATAAACTTACCACCCAGGAGCAGCGACACGATGCCCCACGAACAGCAGGAACGGCAACCCGGCGGCGAAAGCCTGATGCAGGCGCTGGTCTACCACGGCCCCAGGGAGATGAGCACGGAGACGGTGGAGCGCCCGCCTGCACCCGGCGCGGGTGAAGTGCTCGTGCGGGTGAAGGCCGTCGGTATCTGCGGCAGCGACGTGCACGGCTACACCGGCACCTCGGGCCGCCGCACGCCCGGCATGGTCATGGGGCACGAGCTAGCTGGCGTAATTGCCGAGGTGGGGGAGGGAGTAAGCAGCCTGCGGCCCGGCGACCGCGTGGCCGTCAACCCGCTGTTGTACTGCGACCGTTGCGACTCCTGTAGCAGGGGCAGCGAGCAAACATGCCGCAACCGCCGCACAATCGGGGTAAACATGGGCAAGATGGGCGGCTTTGCCGAGTACGTGGTGGCCCCGGCCCGCAACTGCGTGCCCATTGCCGACCATGTAAGCTTCGAGGAGGGCATGATGGCCGAGCCGCTGGCGGTGGGCCTGCACGCGGCCAGGGTAGCCGCACCCGATGCCAGGCAGCCCATGCTCATCCTGGGCGGCGGCTGCATCGGACTGTGCGTCTTGCTCGCGTGCCTGGAGATGGACGCGAGGCCGGTGTACGTGACCGACATTGTGCCGCACAAACTGGGGATGATAGCGCGCATGGGAGGCAATCCGCTGGATGCGAATAGCGTGAACCTGGCGGCCCTGGCGAGGGCGACAACGGGCGGGGCGGGCTTCCCCACCATCATAGACGCCGTGGCCGACTCGGCCACCATCCAGCAGGCCGTGCCCGCGCTGGCCCCCGGCGGCACGCTGGTGCTGGTGGGCCTCGCCAGGCCGCTGACCGAGTTCGCGCTGTACGACCTGGTGACCCAGGAACGCGGCATGAGAGGCTCCTACGCCTTCTCAGCCGACGAGTTCTGGGAGGCCGTCGAGTGGATCAACAGCCGCCGCGTGGATGTGCGCCCGCTCCTCGAAGCAAGGTGCAGCCTCACCGAAGCCACAAGCATGTTCGACCGCAAGGCAGCGGGTGAAGTCGAGGCCGTGAAGATCGTCGTGGAGTTATAAGGGTTAGCATGTCAGTCTGTGGCTCAAAGATACACAGCCGAACAGCAGGACCATGCTCCACCCTGTCATCCTTCGCTACGCTCAGGATGACAGGGTGCGTCTGGGAGAGAGGGTGACAGAAGGAGTGGCATGGTAAAGCTGGCGGCGTTCCCCAAGTGCTACATGGACGACTTGTGCGTCACCCGGAGCATGACCGTCTTCGAGTGGATAGACATCGCCGCGACCCTGCCCGTAGACGGCGTGGAAATGTACGACCGCTTCCTCACGGAGGCCACGCCTGCTTACCTGCGGCGGGTGCGTACCGCGCTCGATGACAACGGGCTGGCGATGCCGATGATGTGCTACTCGCCCGACTTCACGGTTCCCGAGGCTGATGCCAGGCGTAAAGAGATTGATAGGCAGGGGCGCGTCATGGAGGTGACCGCGGCGCTTGGCGGTAAGTACTGCCGGGTGCTTTCGGGGCAGCGCAGGCCGGAAGTCAGCCGGGAGCAAGGGCTGGCGTGGGTGGTGGAGGCGATAGAGGCCCTCATCCCGTACGCCGAACGGCTCGGCCTGACCCTGACGTTGGAGAACCACTACAAGGACAACTACTGGCAGCACCCGGAGTTCGCCCAATCGAGCGAGGTGTTCCGCGAGATACTGGCCCGCGTGCCCTCCCCTACCCTGGCGGTGAACTACGACCCCTCCAACGCCATCTTAGCGGGCGAGGACCCTATCGAGTTGCTACGTAAGGTCAAACATCGCGTGGTCACCATGCACGCCAGCGACCGCAGCATCAAGCCCGGCTACACGCTGGACGACCTGCGGGCACAGGAGGACTCCACGGGCTACGCCTCCGTCTTGCAGCACGGTGAGATAGGCCAGGGCTTGAACGACTTTGATGCCATCTTCTCCATTTTGCGTGAGGTCGGTTTCGACGGCTGGATTTCTATAGAGGACGGCGTCAACGGCCTGGACGAGCTGCGCCGCTCCGCCGAGTTCCTGAGAGGTATGATGGCCCGGTACTGGCCCCAGGCTGAGTAATAGCCGGCCATTCGCAACTGGAGACATTCCAATGTCGACGCAAGAGACAAGACAGGCGGGAAGTAGCGCAGTCTTACCCGTTGGGGAAGTGGTGGAAATTGTGCGGGAGTGGGTTGACCTCCATGCGCGCCACATGCCTCACTTTGCCGGTGCCTACCTGTGGGCCGGCATCACGGCGCTACCTGCCGATGCGCCGTTTCCGCTGTACCGGGATGTTGATGTCGTAGTGGTGTTCACCGAGGGCACGCAAGACGACACCCAGGAAGTGTTCTACAGGGGTATCATGCTGGAGGTCATCGCAAAGAAGCTCGAGGCCCACCGGGATGTTGAGGCGGTGCTGGCGGACCCCAGCCACGGCCCGAACATGGCTACGACGCAGGTCCTGGCCGACCCTACCGGCGTCCTCGTACCGTTGCAACAGGCCGTGGCCGCGCAATATGGCCGTCGCCGCTGGATACGGGCGCGGTGCGAGGCGGAAAAGGCAGCAGCGGAACAGCAACTCGCCGCCATGCGCCAGTTGTCCAGTCCCATCGACGGCCAAGAGGCTCTGTGGCCTGTATGGCTCCTGCTGAACGCGCTCAGTGGCCTGCTTGCCGTCGCTCAACTCAAACGCCCCACTACGCGGCGCACGCTAGCTCTATTGGGGGGACTGCTCGACGAACAGGGTCGGCCCCATCTGCACGAGATAGCACTCACGGTATGGGGAGCCGCACGCATGAGCCGAGCGGACGTTCAGGCGATGCTGGACCAGAGCGTAGTCGCCTTTGACCGCTCAGTCGAGGTCTACCGAACGCCAACGCCGTACGGTTTTACAATCCGCGGCCATTTGCGGCCCTATCTGATCGAAGCGACCCAGGAGATGATCAAGGAGGGACGTCACCGCGAAGCGACCTTCTGGATCATGGCACTCGCCACGGAATCCTATCTCGTGCTACAGAACGATGCTCCCGATGCAGAGAAACCCGTGTTCGCGTCACAATTACAAGCGATGCTTGCCGACATGGGGTACACATCAGACGAGGCGTGGGCAGAGCGGGTGGACTCCGCCGAGCGATTGGCGCGGGAAATCTACCTGATCGCGGACGCGCTTGTCGAGTTGCACCCGGAATAGGAGCAACTCTTCGCCTGCCGTACCGGGGTGCTTATCAACGTTGGACCTGGCAAAGATTGTTACAGAGTAATGAACCAGGGACACGTACCAACTGTCCTACTTTAAGGTACCCTGTCCTATACAGCCGGGCGCTTACCCAGGCGTCCCGGTGCCAGGTGCGCGCAGGTAAGAGAGAGCTACATGGCGGCAACGTACCAATATCCCATGACACATGGAGGACAAAATGCTGGCTGAAGCAAAGAACGAGCCTGGACAAGACCAGGGGGTAACCTTCACGCGCACGATTCAGGCCCCGGCTTCCGAGGTGTATCGCGCCTTTACTCACCCCGTGGCATTGCGGGACTGGCTGTGCGAGGCGGCTGAGGTGGAGCCACGCGCCGGTGGCCGCTTCTACCTGGGGTGGGACAACGGCTACTACGCGGCGGGCCAATACACCGAGGCGGCACGGGGCGAGCGGGTAGGCGTCACGTGGCGAGGGCCGCACCACTCCGACCACAGCCAGGTGCTGGTTGCGCTAACCCCCGAAGGCGAGAGCACCACCGTAACCGTCACGCACACAGGCACTGGTGCCGGGGACGCCTGGGCCGAGAGCGTTCAGGGCGTAAGGGATTGGGAGACCGCGCTGGAGAACCTGCAATCCATCCTGGAGACGGGCATCGACCTGCGCCTGGTGCGAAGGCCCATGTTCGGCCTGAGTGGGGCGACCGTACTGAACGCGGAGATGGCCGCCGAACTGGGCGTGCCCGTGGAGGAAGGGCTGCTCCTGACCGGGCTAGTGGAAGGTCTCGCGGCGCACAACGCGGGTTTGCAGCCAAATGACGTGCTGGTGAGCATAGGCGACCGCCCCATACACGACTACGGCAGCCTGGTGAGCGCGCTGGGCCTGCACCAGGCGGGTGACCGCGTGCCCGCCGTATTTTACCGAGGTGGCGAGCAAAAGAGCGTGACGTTGGAGTTGTCTCCCCGCCAGATGCCGCAGGTGCCTGAGACTATGCAGGGGCTGGCCGAAGCTGTGCACAGTGACTTCGCGGCTTTGAGCCAGGAGCTTGACAGTCTAATCGAAGGCGTCAGCGAGCAAGAGGCCGAGTACAGACGGACCGGTGGAGGTTGGAACGCCAAAGAGGTACTGGCCCACCTGATAGCCAGCGAGTATGACGGCCAGGTCACTATTGCTAACCTGGCAGCAGACGCCCCGGACGACCCGGCCTACTACGCCAACGATCTCCTGCGCCTGCGCCCCATGGTAGCTGCCCACGGCAACATAGCCGACATGGCCCAGGAGTTGAAACGCGCCCAGCAGGTCACTGCCGAAATGATAGCAAACATGCCGCCCCCTGCCTCCGAGCGCAAGCGCAACATATTCCGTCTCGGCCTCGGCTACGGAACACTGGTCGAGCACACCCGCGAGCACTTCGGTGAAATCAAGGCACTGGTGGAGGCGGCTAGAGCTACGGGTTGAAACGCCAAGACGCGGAGACGCCAAGGACGCGCCAAGTAGATTAAGGTTAGGAGAGTACAAGAAGAAACAGGGTACATGGTGTCGTACCCTGTTCTCATTTCTTGAATAACAATCCTTAACTTGGCGCGTTCTTGGCGTCTCCGGGTCTTGGCGTTTCAACTCGCTGGTTCGGCAATAACAGGGGCTTCGCGGAGGGTGCGGGCGGGGGAGAAGAAGAGCCACAGGGGAGCCAGGCTGATCGCTATGATGGCTATGGCGAGGGTGTACCGGGCGCCTATGAGTTCGCCCAGTGCGCCGCCTACCAGTGCGCCCACCGGCCCAAGGCCGCCTACCAGGAAGCCCATGCTGGCGTTGGCGCGGCCCAGCAGCCGGTCGGGCACCATCGCCTGGCGGAGGCTCATATCGTTTATCAGGTAGATGGCTATGGCTATGTCGCCTATCAGTTGGGCGGCAAAGAAGACTGCTATCGTGAATGGGAGCGGCCCGTCCACGAGCACGATGGGGAACCCTACCAGGGCTGAAAAGGTCAGCGAACCGATAAGTGTAGGCCCTACACCAAAGCGCCTTGTGACAGGCCCCACCAGCACCGCTCCCACCAATGCGCCTGCGCCTCCTGCGCCAACCAGCACACCCACTATGCCCGGTGGAATCCCTTGGTCGCGCATGGCGTACAGCACGTAGAGCGCGTGGAAGAAGTTGCCGAAGAAGGTGAACGTGCCGGAGCAGGCCGCCAGGGCGCGCAGCACCCGGTTGCGCAGCACCACCTGCAAGCCCTCCCCTATCTCGTTACGCACGCTCTTTCGCTCCTCAGGTGGGGCGGGTAGAGGTTCCGAGGTGCGTATAGCGCCCAGGAAGAGGGCCGAGAAGAGGAAGGAGGCCGCGTCGAACAGGATGGCGAAGGGCGCGGTGAGCCACTGCACCAGCACGCCACCTACCGCAGGGCCGCTTATCTCGGCCACCGAGCCTCCCGCGCTCAACTTGCTGTTGCCGTCCACCAACTGCTCTCGCGGTATCAAGGTGGGCAGGTAGGAGCGGTAAGCCACGCTGAAAAAGAGCGACAGCGCCTCCACCAGCATCGCCACCGCGAAAAGCTGGCCCATGCCAAGCACGCCCAGCACGGCGGCGACAGGGATGGTGACGAGCAGCGCGGCCCGCCCAACATCCGCCGCTATCAGGATGGGACGGCGGCGCAGGCGGTCGGCCCACACCCCCGCGAAGAGGATGGCCAGTACGGGCAACTGTGAGGCCGCCGCCAGCAGTCCCATGTCGCCCGCCGAGGCCCCCAGCACCAGTATGGCGGTGAATGGCAGCGCCTGCCCGGTGATGCCTGTGCCCAGGCTCGACACGGTCTGCGCCACCCACAGCTTCGTGAAGTCCGGGTGCCTCCACAGCCCCGTGAGCCTCAACCCCATAGCAGCAATTCTCCCCGCGCCACACTAAAGATGTGAGTATCATACGTGCCAGCGTAATGTACCACATGGGGCGCGGGGTGTATTTGGATGCCGCACTCATGGTTCCTGTCACGCATTGTGGCTGAATGCCGAGGTGCGCCGCCGTAGAATATAAGAACTAACCCCCACTTTGTCATTCTGAGCGCAGCGAAGAATCTCGTCCCTCAGCACCCAAATATCCCCTTTCCACCGCCTCAGAGTCCCATAAGAAAGGTGAAACACCGGGGTAGAGGACGAGATTCTTCGCTTCGCTCAGAATGACAAGGGCGGCGTCTGTCACCAGAATTGAACGGCCTAACTACCCACCTGATTCTTCGCTTCGCTCAGAATGACAAGGACCAATTTGGATGATGAAATTGCAGCCTATTAGATTACCCAGGATCGGATAAGCTACGGCAGGCTCACGTCGCCCATGTGCAGCAACTCAAGGTAGAGCGAAGCCGTCCACGTCATCCGGGGTGCGCCTAGTGTCTGGCCTGTATGGGGGTGGAAGTACTCCCAGAAGGTGGGGCCGTCTTCTTCGTTAGCCGCTGTCACGCTCACCTCAGGCATGATGGGCACCATCGGCCAGCTTGCCGCGACTATGGCGCTGTCCCACAACCAGCCATGCCGATACTGGCGGCGCGAGGGCGTGGTGAACTCCTCCCCCACGCTGTTGGCCTCCATCAGCCGCATCGCCGCA
The DNA here is from genome assembly GCA_030914045.1 of Chloroflexota bacterium. GTDB lineage: Bacteria > Chloroflexota > Chloroflexia > QHBQ01 > JADMIH01 > JADMIH01. The sequence goes on from JALZHG010000074.1 coordinate 21,880, forward strand.
TGACGCACCTCGTCCGCCTCCGCCCCCTGCTCGATCATCGCGAGGGTGCTCCGCCTCACGGCCTCCGCCAGCCGCGCGTCATGCCCGCCACGCTCTCGCAGGCCCCGGATTACCAGCCAGTTAGTCACGGGCCAGGAGGGGCCGGACCAGTAGCGCACAGGGTCGAAGGCGGGGCCGTCCGCGGGCGTGGAGGGGATGGGCACAGGCGTCCCGAACTGAGCCGGGACGGTGAGGCGTGCCACCAGCCGCCTTGCCTGCTCCTCGGAAGCGATGCCGGAGAGTAGCGGCACGAAGCCTGAGACGGTGGGCGTTGGCAAGGCATGTCCCTCCCGCACGTCGAAGCTGTAGAAGAAACCGTCCCGAGGGTGCCACAGCTTGCGCCGTACGGCCCCCGATACCCGCTCGTATAGCTCCCGCGACTCTTCGGCCCCGGCCAGGAGTTCGCCCCTATCTGCCTGCTCACCGTTGCCGCCGGTCAGCAAATCCACCATCTCCGCTTGTAGCCTGGCGTGCGCGAGCAGGGAAGCCGCCAACAGGCTGTTGAAGAGCACGTCTTGCAGGAGGAAGGGGGTTGACTCTATTATGTCATATTGGCTATAGTCGAGCCGCTTGAAGAGGGCCAGCAGGCCAAAGTAGGCGAAGTAGTCCCTGTCGGTGGGGCGTTGCTCCCCAGGGACGTGCCTCGTGTCGGCGCGGCCAAAGAGGTCCACGGGCAGGTCGCTCGCCTCTACGTAGCGGCGGGTGGCTTCCACCAGGGGGTCGAAAGCGGGGGAGTTGTCGGTGCCGGTCTCCCACGGGTGGAGGCAGAGGGCCAGCCCCTCGGCACCGGGGTCGCGCTCGCGGAGCAGCCACGCGTGGTAGCGGCTCAACCCACGGCTGAACGCCAGGAAGTCGGTCAAGTGGGTGCGGCGCTCGGCCTCGGTGAACTTGAGGAAGATGTCGCGGACGCACAACCCCACGATGGGCGGCTGGGTGATGCCGGAGGTGCGCAGCCGCGTCGGCCCCGAAACACCCGGCGTCACACCCCAGTCGTCCGCGCCCGGACGGTACTCGCCACCATCCGCGCCACTCTCCCCCGGCACAAACCGTATCTGCGGCAGCATCCCGTTCGCCCACTGGCACCCAAAAATCAAGTGCATCTCATTGAGCGCACGCCGCTTCCCATAACCCAGGCCATTCAAAGGTTTAGCTCCCGTACGATGGAGTCTGAAGAAGTTTTGAGTTATGAGTTTTGAGTTTTGAGTTGAGAGATAGTACCTACCTATCATCCTCTTGGCGCGTGCTTAGCGTGCTTGGCGTCTTGGCGGTTCCGTCTCCAATCGTCACTCATAACTCATAACTCATAACTCGTCCGCCTACCCAGCCGGGATGAACCTGTAGCCGATGCTCCACTCGGTCTGGATGTAGCGGGGCCGCTCGGCGTCGTCGCCTAGCTTGCTGCGGAGGCGGCGCACGAACACCTTGAGGTAGTGGTCCTCCCCGATGTACTCAGGCCCCCACACCCGCTCCAGCAGGTGCCTGTGGGTCAGCACCTCCCCGGCGTGCCGCACAAGCTCCTCCAGCAGGCGGTACTCGGTCGAGGTGAGGGCCAGCACTTTGTCTCTGAGACACACTTCCCGCGTGGCATAATTCAACGACAGATCGCCTATCTGCACGTGTTGCGCGTTAGCCGGGGCGGCCTCCGCTGGCTCAGGCGACCCGAGCGCCCCGGTGATGGTGGCTCTCCGCACCAGGGCGCGCAGGCGGGCCAGCAGCTCCAGGTGGTCGAACGGCTTGGTCAGGTAGTCGTCGGCCCCCAGTTCGAGGGCCTTCACCTTGTCCATCGTCGCGCCGCGCGCGGTCAGCATCAACACCGGCACCTGGGATGATTCCCTTATTACTTTGAGCACCTCAAAGCCGTCGGGCGCGGGGATGCCAATGTCCAGCACTACAAGGTTGGGTCGCTCCGCCTGATACAGGC
>JALZHG010000263.1 GCA_030914045.1 Chloroflexota bacterium
CCTCGCGCTGTTTCGAGCGCGAGGTTTCACACCTGCCGCCACTACCGTGCTGTTGAGCAACCTCACCATGTATACCCTGCTGCTATCCCTGCCGGTGTTCCTGGTCGGATGGGGCAACTGGGGCGACGAGCATGTCGGTCTCCTCTTGGCTGGGCTCTCGCTACCTATGGTCTTTTTCTCGCCGCTGGGCGGCCGGCTCTCCGACCGCAGTGGACGGCGCCTTCCAGCCGTCATGGGGATGGTCCTGATCGCGCTAGGGACGCTCCCCTTCCTCGCTATCGCTCCGTTCTGGTCTTGGCTGCTCTATCTGGCCCCGCTGGTTCTGCAGGGCATCGGCTTAGGGCTCTCGACAGCCTCGGTGCAGGCTACTGCAATCGAAACCGTGTCACTGGGTCAGGCCGGGCAGGCAGCGGGTCTCTTCTCGACGATGCGGTATCTGGGGAGCATCCTCGGCTCGTCGGTCATGGTAGCGGTGCTGAGCGGATCGACACCGCCGGTTGAGAACTTCCGTGTCCTTTATGCTGCGTTGTTACTCTCCGCCTGTGGCGCCATCATCACAGCCTGGGGCCTGCCGACGTGGATCAGGAGAGCCGGCGACAGCGAAACCGAACCTTAAATCCTCTAAAGGGTGAATAGGCGTGTTTAGAATCATCAATTGCGAATCATCAGCAGGATACCAGTTGACACCACTCTGACACCACCGGGAACGCAATACGGTGCAACACGCAGCAAACCGGAGAAGAGAAAACCGCTTAGATATGGGGGATTTGCAAACTCCTGCAACCCCCTGCAACGCCTGAATTATCACTCGTAATGAGCAGGTCAGCAGTTCGAGTCCGCTCGTCGGCTCTCTCTTTGTGCGATTTGCAGGTAAAACGTCGAGCGACACCAAGGTACCGGCATTACGTCAGGGCCGATTTACTGCAACCCGTCTGCCTCAGAGCACTCACCATAGCGCTCGCTGTCTGATTTTCGATCTGTGCCCCGGAACTCGCTGTTCGCGACGTGAGACTACCACCTTAGCGGGTATTGCGAGCCACGATCCTCGGACGAAGGCGACGGCCCGGCACCAGCCGCCGCTCCCGTTCTGTATCTTGATCGGCAGGCACGACACCTTGAAGCCGAACGGACGAGGTATCTGGTTCTCTGAAGTTCGTCGATGCAGAAGGGTGCGCCACGGGGATACTCACAGTTACTGTGAAAAGCAATGTCACTTTACTAGGGGGAAGCACGATGGATCAATCATACAAGCCACAAGGATATTCGAGCGTCTCGGCATACATCGTTGCGAATGGCGCGCAGGATGTCATCGATTTTCTGATCAAGTCATTCGATGCCAGGCAGACACGACGCTACGACATGCCCGACGGCTCGATCATGCACGCCGAGGTGCAGATCGATGACACGGTCGTGATGATCGCTGATGGCGGGGGCGATAACCCGGCCTTCCCGATCTGGCTCCACGTCTACGTGCCCGACGTGGATGCGTCATACCGGCGGGCCCTCGACGACGGTGGTCTCCCCGTCGATGAGCCGAAACAAAGGGAAGGCGATCCTGACCGCCGCGCCGGGGTGAAAGACTTGGCAGGCAATACTTGGTGGATTGCTACCCAGGTCAGTTGGGATTATTAACCGTAGATGACCTCGAAAGGAGATGTTATGGGAAAAGTTACTGCACACATGTCGCACACAGCGCTACGCGCTGAAGATGAATCTCATCGAGATGGAGTCGAGCGGCGACCTCAGCTCGACCGGGTATGTGCTGGCGAACCCCGGCCAGGAGTACCTCGTCCTCCAGCCGAGCGAAACGGCCGATCCGTTCACAGTAGCGCTGGAGGCCGGCACCTACTCGGTTCAGTGGTGCAGCGTCAACACCCGCGAGACGAATGGGGACGGCAAGGTGACGGTTCCGAGCGTGAATCTGTTGGCACAATGCCTACTCAATCGAGACTATCGAGGCGGGACTCCGCGCAGGTCTGCTCAGAATCGGTGACGCTACACCGAGATAACCAGAGAGGAGACGAAATGAACGATGACCCTAAAGGCACCTACGCTGAGGTGAACGGCCTCAATATGTACTACGAGATCCACGACACGGGACAGCCGCTGGTTCTGCTTTACGGCGCTTTTTCGGCAATCGGAACCTCGTTCGGAGAGCTTCTGCCACAGCTTGCCAAGACCCGGCAGGTCCTCGCCTTCGAGATGCAGGCCCAAGGGCGCACGGCCGACATCGACCGCCCGTTGACCATCGAGCAGATGGCGGACGACACCGCCGCCGCACTCCGGCAGCTCGGAATCGAAGATGCCTACATCTTCGGCTACAGCATGGGAGCCGGCGTCGCCCTGCAGGTCGCCATCAGGCACCCGGAGGTGGTGCGCAAACTCGTGCTCGCCTCCGTCACCTACAACATGAGCGGCGTCCACCCCGGGCTCATGGAGGGACTGGAGAATATGAGACCCGAAGACATGGCTGGGTCCTCGTGGCATGAGGAGTACACCCGAATAGAGCCCAATTCAGAAGGGTTCGCCACGCTGTTTGCCAAAAAGACGCAAATGGATCGGGAAATCTAGGACTTGCCTGCCGAGGCCATAGAGGCGATCAAGGCGCCCACCCTGCTCATCATCGGGGATTCCGACATCGTCCGCCCCGAGCACGCCGTAGAGATGTTTCGGCTACTCGGCGGCGGCGTAGCAGGCGATCTCGCGGGCCTCCCGAATTCACAGCTCGCCATACTACCCGGTACGACGCACGTGACGCTTGTGCACCGCGCCGAGTGGCTGGTTTCGATGATTGGCGAGTTTCTCGACGCGCCCATGCCGGAGGCCGAGTGATTGACCGACAGTCCAGACCAGTAACCAGACAAACAGGAGGAAGGATGAGCACCAGAGGATTGTCCACGGCGCGGCTCGCCCGCATGCACGACGTGATGGCCGGCCATGTTGAGCGCAGCGACATGCCTGGTATCGTCACGCTGGTCAGCCGGCGTGACGAGGTCCACGTCGGTGCGCTGGGCATGAAAGCCATTGGCGGGAGCGAGCTGATGCGGCGCGATACCATCTTCCGCATCGCTTCGGTGACCAAACCAATCTTGGCCGCAGCAGCGATGATCCTGGTGGAGGAATGCACGCTGCGCCTCGACGAGCCGGTCGATCGATTGCTGCCCGAACTGGCGGACCGCCGGGTCCTGCGCGCCATCGACAGCGCGCTCGATGATACCTTGCCCGCGAACCGACCGATCACTCTGCGCGACCTGCTGACGTTTCGCCTCGGGATCGGGGCGGTGATGGTCTTCCCGCCTCGATACCCCATCCAGCAGGCGATGGCAGAGGCGGGGGTCGCCCCGGGGCCGACCCTTCCTGCGCACGCGCCGGACGAGCTGATGAAGCGCTTCGGCAGCCTGCCGCTGGTGCACCAGCCGGGCGAGGGGTGGCTATACGACAGCGGCTCCGACATCCTGGGGGTTTTGATCTCGCGCGTCGCCGGCACGAGCCTGGAGGAGTTCTTGCGAGAGCGGATCTTCGCGCCACTTAGCATGAACGACACCTCGTTCAGCGTGCCAGAAATCAAGCTTGATCGGCTGGCGAGCAGCTACTGGACCAATCCCTCGACCGGAGAGTTCGAGGTCTTCGACGGCGTCGACGACGACAGCCGGTGGGCAAGCCCGCCCGTTTTCGAATCGGGGGCCGGCGGGCTGGTCTCGACGGTCGATGATCTGCTCGCCTTCGGCCAGATGATGCTGAAAGGGGGGAAGCACGGAGACCAGCGCATCCTGTCCCGGCGGTCAGTCGAGTTGATGACGACCGACCACATCACCCCCGAGCAGAAGGCGGTGTCCGAATTTTCCCCCGGCTTCTGGGACAGCCACGGCTGGGGATTCGGCGTCTCCATCGTGACCCGGCGCGACGACCTGGCGGCGACCCCCGGACGTTACGGCTGGGATGGTGGCTACGGCACGTCGTGGTACGTGGACCCCAAGGAGGAGTTGGTCGGGATCCTGATGACCCAGCGCGTCTGGGATGCGTCCGGTCCTCCGGTCGTCCTACTCGACTTCTGGACCTCAGCCTACGGGGCGATCGACGACTGAGATCCCTCATAGCGCGCAAGCCACGGTACGCTACTACATTACCCTGATTGGGTCGCCTCGATAATCTCAGCGTTTCTCGACACACCTATGCCTGTGGAGGGCAAAAGATGGCGACAAATACACGATCAGAAGCGCACCCATAGAGCAGTACCCTCGTAGAAAGCACCAGACTCCAGGGCCGGCTCCTGACACCGCTCTGACAGCGCCTTTCATAGTTGCTGCGCCGGGGTGCGGTAGCCGCAGTGAACGAAGAACCCATTCACGTCTTGAGCGCTCACGGCTGCCAATGCTCGACCTATCGCCTCGATGAGGGTCTCCTTGGTGCGGGCTGCGATCTTCCTTAGGA
>JALZHG010000264.1 GCA_030914045.1 Chloroflexota bacterium
CTGGACAAATTCGGGTGGACGCCGCGCCCTAGAAGGAGGGTAGCGCACGTGTGACGGAGGTCGTGCCGGCGGATAGGGGGAGGCCCGCGTGCTCGAGGAGCGGCTTGAAGTGACGGTTCAATATGTTCCAAGCCTCCAGCGGGGTACCCTTACCTGTAGCGAAAACGAGGTCAGAGTCCTTGTATGAGCTTGCCCTAAGCTTCTGCCTTCAGCTTGAGGTGATCGAGCGTTTTCAGACATTCTTAGACAGTCTCGGAAGTATGGAGTTCTCGGAAGTTGGCGGTGCACATGCCTTAGAAATGGCCACCTGGCAGATGCTTTCGGCCGCTTGCGGATGTATTTATACGTACGCTCAGGCGCATAACATAGCCTAGAGCGAGAGTATGGCGAGAGCTTTCGCTTCGAGAAAGGCAAACCCGTCGTGAGGCGGGGGGCGCAAAGCCTAAGGGTCTCATGCAGATAGCCGGGTCGCCGAAAGGAGTCTCATGGAATCGCCTGAATATTCCCGCCCTCATAACAAGGCGCTTACCCTTCGGGAGGGGAGCACGATCACACGGGGGCCGTGGCGTATAGAGGGGGGGCGGGCGCACAAGGTCATCGACCGCGCCCCGACGAAAGGGAGGACCGAAGGTACACCCACGGCGAAGAGAAGAACCACCGCTAGCGTATCGGAGGGGATAGGGCTAGCCTACGAGTGGTTTCTGGAGTTGCCTGTGCCGGTGGTATTGTTGGTGTTGTGGGTAGGTGGGGTAGCGCTCTTAGCTGCGTGCGCGCTATTGGCATACGCGGTCATTTCCACGCTGATGGGGATAGTAGCAGGAGCCTTCTGAGCAACCCTCAGCCCTCCTCTACACCTTATTCACCCAAGTGCCTGGAAGTATGGAATTCTCGGAAGTTAGCCCCGTCTGACTCCCCCAAAATACGCAATTTGGGGGATGCGCTGAGCTTCGCCAAGTCGGTATCCTGCTTAGGTGGAAAAGGGTGAGCCCGCCCTAGACAAGCGGGAGGAAGGAGGACGCCTATGGAGGTCTTCGTCAAGCTCGAAGCCTACGACACCCTCGTCGACCGCGAGCAGATAATGCTCACTCGGCAGGTCGGTGGCCGTCAGATGCAGCAGATGCTCGAGTCCGGCAAGGTGAAGGCCAGCGGCATGTTCGCGGACGCACGCGGAGCCTTCTTCGTCCTGGACGTGGACTCCTCAGAGGAGCTCTTCGAGATGCTGGCCCCGTTAACCGACTTCGCGCGTATAGAGACCCATCCGATGGTATCGCCCCAGAAGGTGATGGAGTTCTTCGAAAGGGATGCGACTGCCGCCGCTGGTGGCTGAACCGATCGCAGGAAGGACGCTATTGTTTTAGGGTCGGGTTTTCGGTCCCGACCCCTTCCTCCTTCCCTTATTCACCTAAGTGCCAAGAAGGGGGTGTTCTGCGAAGTTCGCCCCAAGGGTTGCTGGGTGGCATTATGCTTACGTGATAAGGGGCGTGCCCCCGCAAAAGGGAAGCGGGGTAGGAAAGGAGAACCCACGTGTCGGAGCAGGAGATGGAGGGACGCTCAGTCCAGTCGTCCGAGCAACGTAGGGACGCATTGGTCGAAAGGATCTTCGGAAGCTCCATAGGGTTCATGGAGATCTTGAGCATCTACGTAGGTGATCGCCTGGGCTTCTACCGGACGCTCGCGGACAACGGCGGAGCGACGGGTTCCGAACTGGCTGATACCACGGGCACCAACGAGCGCTACGCACGGGAGTGGCTTGAACAGCAGGCGGTGGCGGGCATCCTCGAAGTCGAAAGCGCAGATGCACAGCCCGAAGAAAGGCGCTACCTCCTGCCGGAGGGCCACGACGAGGTGCTGCTGGAGCGCGACAGCCTCTACTACGCGGCGCCGTTCGCGCAGCAGATGGTGGGCATAACGCGCCCGCTAGCGGCGGTGGTGGAGGCGTTCAGGACGGGCGGAGGGGTGCCCTACCCCGACTACGGGGAGGACATGCGCGAGGGCATCGCCTACGGCAATCGGCCGATGTTCGTCAACCTCATGGGAAGCGAGTGGCTGCCAGCCATACCGGACGTCCACGAGCGCCTGCAGGCGGACCCGCCCGCCCGGGTGGCCGACGTGGGGTGCGGCACGGGGTGGTCGAGCATCTCGATCGCCCGAGCTTACCCGAAGGTGCGCGTCGACGGCTTCGACCTCGACGAGGACTCCATAGCCGAAGCCAGGGCCAACGCCGAGGCGGAGGACCTTACCGACAGGGTGACCTTCCAGGTCCGCGACGCCGCAGACCCGGAGCTCTCGGGCAGGTACGACCTGGCCACAGCCTTCGAGTGCATCCACGACATGGGCCGACCCGTGGAGGCCCTATGGGCGATGCGCTCTATGGTCGGCAAAGACGGAGCGGTGCTCGTGGTCGACGAGCGGGTGAGGGAGGACTTCACGGCCCCGAGCGACGAGATCGAACGGCTGATGTACGGCTTCAGCGTCCTGCACTGCTTGCCGGTGGGGATGGCCGAGCAGCCATCAGCGGCCACGGGCACCGTGATGCGCCCTGCGACGCTGCGACGCTACGCGGCCGAAGCGGGCTTCTCGGGAGTGGAGATGCTGCCCATAGAGAACGACTTGTGGCGCTTCTACCGACTGGTGACTTGACCCTTATTCACCCTAGTGCTTAGTAGATCGAATTCTAGGAAGTTGCCCAAGCGACTCCCTTATCTAGTCCAAATGAACTAGTAATAAATCACTCATTTGGGCGATGCGCTGGGGGGTGCTCCGTGCCTATAGTTACTTCAGCGCCGGGAGAGGCCCGACCAAGGAGCAGAGGAGCCAGAGAAGATGTACCTCGAATACGACTTGGGATGGAGCAGGCAAAGGGCGGCGCAGATACGCACCGAGGTCGAGCACAACCGCCTGGAGGCACGCTTGGCCAAGGCCCGCTTGGCAGAGGAAGTCAGGCCAGCCGAGGAGGACCCGCGCACCGGCAGCAGGGGCATGTTCGTCCGCGGCACCGCGGCCGTCATGGCGTTGTTCAGGTAAGGCTTTCGAAGGGGTCCTGATGTGGGCAGGTGCGGGTAAGGAGGTAAGACGGTGTACCAGAGGGAGGTAGTACTCTACTCTCGTAGACGCTCCCTACGCTGTTGGCGCGCCAAACGCCTGCTCAGACACAGCGGCTACGATTTCGTGGTCGTCGATACTACCACTGATGGCAAGGCGCTCGCCGAGCTCTCGGAACTCTGTCACCATAGCGTGGTGGCACCTTACGTGGTGGTCGATCACCGGCCGCTAGGTGACTACCGTGTCGTAAAGGCGTTGGTCCGCTCTGGTGCGCTTGAGCGCGTGGTGCGGGGAGAGCTGTAGGCGAGTCGTTCTCAGCTATTCGTCGAGCTGCGTGGAGGTATTGCAGGCACCATTATAGTCGAGCGGGCACTTGTCGCCGTAGGGTCGGAGGTCTTTGCCCCCGGTGCCCACCACGAAGCTGGCAGGCGAGGTCGGCGAACTTTAACTGAACCTTCTCTGAGGTCCATCTAGGCCGCCCCGGCGTACCTTCCGTGTCCCTGTCCGGCCGCCGGTCCCGCTTTGGCGGGGCATCTTTCTCCAGATTTTTTCAGATTTGAGCGTTCCCGAGAGCACTTCCGAGAGCGGTTCCGAGAGCACCCCCCTCTAGAGTGCCCTTGGAAAACGGTTACGACCAAGGTCAAGAGAATAGGAGGAGCGACTAGGAAGACGGGCACGAGCGGAGAAGTCAAGGCCGTAGCAACACAATCCGGACAAACAGATCCAAAGAAAGGAACTCGGAAGTGAAAACGCAAGCGACAACACAAGAAATCGGAACGGTCGGTAAGGCGAGGAGCGCGTTGCTCTTTACCCTGGTCCTGGCAGCGGCCCTGGTGGCGCTGGCAGGTACGATGCGGGAGGCGGAGGCTGCCTCCCCCGAGAAGATCGTCTTCGTCAGCGCCCGCACCACGGGCAAGGGCGTCAACAACCCCACCGGCGACTACGAGATCTTCAGGATGAACCCCAACGGCACGGGAGTAAAGCAGCTCACCTTCAACACGGTGTTCGACTCCCGTCCCATGCTCTCCCCGGACGGCCAGAAGATCCTCTACCACAGCCAGGGCGCACAACCCTCAAACCCCGAGGGCGACCAGGAGGTCTACGTCATGAACGCCTCGGACGGGTCGGGCAAGAAGAACCTCACCAACAACAACGTCCGCGACTTCTACGCCGAGTGGGGCAGGTAGGCGACACAGAGGTAACACCGCGTGGACGGTGGCGCACCCGGCGGACCACAGGTGAAGCGCCGAAAGAGCCGGGGTGAGGAGAGTCGCCCCGGCTCATCCAAAGCGGAGGTGAGCGGATCAAGCAAGGACGATAGCAACGTCATCGATACAGACAAGTCGACACCGGCTTGCCGGGAGGAAGGGGTTGGGAC
>JALZHG010000265.1 GCA_030914045.1 Chloroflexota bacterium
AGGCATGCGCACTAGCAGGCCGTTGGTGATGACACCGATCGTGGCCGCTCCGATCTTCACCTTGAGAGCCAAGGTGCTGTCGGAGAATAAGCGGCGTCTGAGCGATGAACCGCTGAAGCGATCAACTACGGTAGATTTCGGCGTGCACCCTTGCCACTCAATCATTGGTTCTGCTTAGGGCTGTACGAGCAGCTATCGAGGCTAATGTACTTCCACGTCTAGTAGGGGTAGCTATACGGGGTGTTTCCGCCTCTGGAAACCTCGAAGTTGTTCATGACCGTCCCCAGCACATTGGCCCCGACGCCTCGCAAGCCGCGTAGAGCTTGTCGCAGAGACCCTTTGCGCGTACGCTGAGAATCCAAAATTAGCAGAACCCCGTCCGCGCTGGCCGCCAGCACCGCGGCATCTGCCCTTCCTACGGGTGGCGTATCCACCAGCACGTAGTCGAACTTCCGCCGCATCTCGCTAAGAAACTCCGCAAAACGCTGGGAGCTCAGAAGCTCCGCCGGGTTGGGAGGCGGGGGACCGGCGCATATAAGCTTCAATCCGGGTATCGGCTCTCGCCACACCTCTTCCATCTTGTGGCCGCCTGTCAGGATGTCTGCCAGACCTGTTTCGTTGTGTACGTCAAACATGCTGTGCAGACGCGGTCTGCGAAGATCACAGTCCAAGGTCAAGACGCTTTTGCCGACCTGTGCTAGCGTCACCCCCAAGTTGGCAGTGGTGGTGCTCTTGCCTTCACCGGGGCTCGGGCTCGTTAGCACGATAACCTTGGGAGGTGTATCTACCACCGCGTAGAAGAGGCTGGTGCGCAGCATGCGGTAAGCTTCGGAAGCGGCCCCGGTGGGGTCGTGTAGGGTTACCAAATCTTCAAAAGAATCGTTACCCTGCCCGCTCTCCTGCGATGGACCACGGGCGGCCTTTCTCTGCGGATCAGTCATGCTAGCGTCCTTTTTTCTTCCCGTTCTTCGCCAAATCAAACTCCGGTACAGTAGCGAAAGTGGGTACGCCCGAAACCCGCTCCACCTCTTCCGGCGAACGCCAAGTGTCGTCCAAGTACTCCATCAGGAAGGCTAAGCCTATCCCGAGCATAAGCCCCAACCCGGCCGCTAGGACACCGTTTCTTACGGGATCAGGCCTTACCGGGGTGTTGGGGACTATCGCAGCTTCCCACACCGCTGCCGTTATAGGGCTGGCGGCCGCGCTGATTTGAGCGATTCGCTCTGAGGACACTTCGCCAACGGTGTTGACGACCCGTTGAGCCCTCTGCGGATCGGTATCTGTGTAGGTCAGTTGAATAAACGTAGAGCTCTCGACCTGCTCGATGTCCAGGTTCCCCAAGAGCGCGTCGGGTTCCATCCCTAGTCCTAGCCGTTGGATGGCCTCGCTGGCTACGGGGCGGCTATCGATGGCTATTATCATCGTCTGGGTGAGGCTTTGAAGCCCCTCGACATTCCCCGCCAGGTTCCCCTCTCCAGTCGCCGGCTTTTGGCCCACAAACACTTTGGCAGAAGCCTCGTACTGCGGCGTTTGCCAGAGGCTCGCAGCTACAGTTGCACCGACGAAAATAAGCACCACCAGGAGAACGATCCAAAGCCGCCTCAAGACGACTTGCGTAACATCCCTCAGGGAGAGGGCGAATTCACCCTCGGTTCCCCCCCTAATGAACGCTGCCGATGCTTGGGCATCACTCGGTGGCATCGCACGCCCATCTCCGTTATGTCTCGCGTCGTACACGGCTCTACACCCCTGGCGCTTTCATAAATACTGTGTGCTGACGGCTCGTGCTGCTTCAGCAGTTTAGCTGCTGCCCACACTTTTTGCGACACTGGAAGCGGCATCTATGACAAAATGTGCCAAGTGGCCGGTGTGCTGAGCTTTGACGACACTTAGTCCTTGATTCGTCGTTAAGAGCTGTATCTACACGTATTGTGCGGGTATTGCGGAGGCCACTAGATCTTCGAAGACAGGCAGGTAGGGCGCAAGACCATGGACGGACGACTGAGTCTGTCCGCGAAAACGCTGAAAAGACGGCTCATCTTGACCCTTTCGGCGATGGCCGTGGTGGTAGTGCTGCAGGACATCGTCGGCGCCTCCCCCGCTCGGGCCCTGACTACGACCCCGGACGATACGTAAACGACGAACGGAAAAACTGTTCGCTACGGTGCTCTCGGAGAACCGTGAGATCCTCTACTCTACATAAGGGGAGATTTCACCAGGGTGCATGAGAACTCACCCGAGGTATCTGGCGTTAGCCGCTCCGTGACCAACGTGGCGGCCATCGACGTCGCGACCGGCGCCGACCTTCGCCCACGCAGCCGCCCCGGGCCTCGTACTGGGCCAGGCTGTAGGCCGATGGGGTACCTACTTTGACGAGGAGTTCTTCGGGCGGCCCTCCGACCTAGCGTGGGCCATACGCACAGCGCCCAAGGACGGGCCCACGGAGTTCGCCGACGTCACCTCTTTCTACCCCACCTTCCTCTACGAGTCACTGTGGGACGCGCTGATGTGCCTACTAGCCTCGCCCGGGATCGCCCGCCGCTTCTGCGAGCGTGTGAAAGGCGGCGCCGTGTTCCTGCTTTACATATGCCTCTATTCGATGGGGCGTTTCCTCGTCGAGACCCTCCGCTAAGATGAGGCTTTCGTCGTAGGGTCCTCAATCCGCGGAAACCTGTTTGTCAGCGGCGTCTTGGCCCTTCAAGCGCTCTCGGGCTCTTGCCGAGGACCCCATATTTCTCGGTGTAAACCCTACGCGACAGAAAAAATGCAGCAACTTCGTCCAGGTGTATGCGACGAGATGTGCCAGATGGCCGATGTAACGAACTTTGGTGAATCCTAGAATTCTCAGAGATTAAACAGTTTCAACGGAGTCATTCACGGTCGCTAGTTTGGCACTCACTCTCTAGGGGAGCGCTATGGAACAAAGACTGCAGCAGCCAGAGATACTACAACAGCCAGAGGAAACGCTGGTCCCCTGTAACTATGAGGGTTCGGGCATCGGAAAGACGCAGCGTTGGAGGCAAGCATGGAGGCAGCGGCTAGTTGTCGCCACGTTGGTTCTATCGGACCTGGTGCTCGCGCTCTCGGTTTGGGGGGTGGCATCGTTACTTCAGGGCGAATGGGGTAGGGGGCCATTGTCGGTGGTAGCAGTTGCCAGCGTCGTACCTGTGGTAGCGGTGTGGTTGGGTTTGCGCGCCTTGTTGGGATTGTACCCGGGATATGGCTTGGACTCGGTGGAGACGTTGCGGAGGCACACTTACGCCGTCTTCGCTACCGTGGCCATGCTGGCGGTCTTTGCCTTAGGGTTCAAGACCGGAGGATCGCTCTCACGCCTACTGTTGTTCTTTTTCTTCCTGAGCCTCTTGGTCTTGGCTCCTTTGGCCCAACACCTCATAAAGCGGGGGCTGAAAAAGGCCGGGCTGTGGGGCAAGCCGGTGATGATCTTCGGCTCCGGGCAGAACGAGGGGAGGGTTAGGAGGAACTTAGCAAGGCTACTGCAAGAAGAGTGGGAGCTAGGCTATAATCCTGTAGCCCAGATCGATTGTCGATTAACCCCTCTTGCTCAGCCCGCTCGTCCATACCCAATACATCAGTTGCGCGAGGCCCCCTTATGGACCCCCAGTTATAGTGAGATTCTGGCAAATGCGGCAGAGCTTGCCCGGGAGCAGGGTGTAGACACCGCGATCCTCGCTATGCCCCACACACCCCGCGAACAATTGGCTGAGATCGTCAGCCTGCTGAGCATGAGCTTCAGGCATGTCTTGGTCATACCCGACTTGGCTGGCGTGACGAACTCTGCGGTGGTGGCCAGGCAACTGGGCGATACCTTGGCGGTGGAGGTAAGGTACAACCTTCTGAGCCCGTGGGCGCTGCGAGCGAAGCGACTCATCGACCTCGTCGCCACCCTGATTGGTGGAACATTGATACTCCCACTCGTACTCGCGCTTGGTCTGCTCATCTACCTTCAGTCGGGCGGACCAGTTCTTTATAGGGACCAGAGAATGGGCCGGGATGGCAGCCTGTTCTGGTGCGTGAAGTTCCGTACCATGGTGCCCGACGCGGAGGTGCTGCTGCAACGGGTGCTGCACGAAGATGCTGGGTTGAGGGAAGAGTACGCCAAGTATCACAAGTTACGGGACGACCCCCGCGTCACCAGTGTTGGCCGTTTTTTGCGCACAACCAGCCTGGACGAGCTGCCACAACTGTGGAACGTCCTGCGTGGCGAGATGAGCCTCGTCGGTCCCCGGCCTTACCTGCCCCGCGAGTCTGAGGAGATAGGTATAACGCAAAGCGAGATTCTGCGCGTCCTACCGGGGATAACCGGACCGTGGCAGGTCGCTGGGCGCAACCACACCTCCTTCGGAGAGCGGGTCAACACGGACGCTTATTACGTGCGCGATTGGTCG
>JALZHG010000075.1 GCA_030914045.1 Chloroflexota bacterium
GTCGTATTATCACAGCCACTCTACCCTTCCTTGGCACGCAAGGCACCACCTCCGAAGACCCCTCAAAGGAACCGATCCAGAACATTACAGTCGTAATCGATGAGTCCGACCCTGCCGCCGCCAGGTACATCTACCGGACCACCGTCCTGATCGACCTGTCTGAGCAAGCGTCAGATACAGGTTCTACTTCTCCACCTCCGTCAGAGGGAGAAGGATCCTGGGGCGAGCTGATTGCTACCGCAGTCGCTGAAAGCCCCGAAATACAGAAGCTGGAAAAGGCAATCGAGGAAGCAGGGCCGCCAAAGATAATTGTAGGTGCTGCCCTTCCTGGTATTATGGAGAGCGCCACGATCAACGGCGTTGAAGGCGGAGTGATCAACGGCAACTCCGTACAGTGGACGATCTCCGCGGATAAAGCCGGCACCTACAACCTGGAGGCCAGGGCCACGGGCGCGGAGATGGAGCTTGTCATCAACCAGTTCGACGTTGCGGGCACCGAAGTAGATACCCCTGACGGTACGGCGTATTCCATCAGTGACACATTGAAGGTGAACCTGCAGGTCGCGGCGCAGAACAAAGAGACCAAGGAGCAGGACTCCAAGAAGTTCAACCCTCTCAACGTCAAGCTCTATTATGACGACAAGGAGATCGACTCGGGCCAGACGGATGGGGAGGGGAACGTATCGTTCTCCTTCACTCCACCTGGTGAGGCTCCTGCAGGTGAGGCTCCTGCAGGTGAGGCTCCTGCAGAGGACGCTGCTGACCTCAGCAGCCACACAGTCAAAGTCGTAGCCAGCAAGAAAGGCTTCAAGGATGCAGAAGAGTCAAAGACCATTCAGATCAGCAGCGGCAAGAAGAAGGACGGCGTAGACCTCACCATTGACCACATAGAGGTGGTGCAGGTAATCCAGACCAAAGACAACAAGATACCCCTCGTAGCTGGCAAGAAGACGGTGGTGCGGGTATTTCTAAAGGGCACCGGAGACAAGACCGGCGTTATAAGTAACGTCAGGGGATCGATCTTTGTGTGGCCCGAGGGTAAGAGCGAAGTGGAGGTTAGCTCTGCGGCCAATGGGGCCATAAGTGTCATAAATGATGCGGAGCCACGCCGTGACGATACAGGTGCCTCGCTCAACTTCGTCATTCCCCGCGAGCTTACTGGGGCAGGAGTCTTCAGCATAAAGGCTGTGGTTAACCCCACCCACGCAGTAAAGGAATCAGACTTCGACAACAACGAACTGACCGAGGCGTTCGAGTTCGTCCAGCGCAACGGCCTGCGCGTAGGTTTCGTCCGCATTGGCTATTTGCCGGCGGGCCAAACAGTGTGGGCGTGGCCGGGCACTAACATACCCAACTACGGCCAGCAGATGAGCAAACTTTTCCCCGCCGCGGACGGCGCTGTCCAGTACTACGAGCTTCCCTTCCGAGTCCGTGCAAAGAGGCTCATTGACAGTGACGACGCTGGAGAGGAGCTCAACTGGAGCCTCAGGGAGTTCTACGACCGCATGCAGGGGGACAAGCCCGATATCCTGGTTGGTTGGCTCCCGAACGAGTATGCCAACACCTTTACCTTCGGCGGGCTGGCAGAGACCGTGATGTCTGGACAGGTGGCGCGCGTTGCCCTGGCCGTCGACTACCGCACTGAGTACTCTTCCAAACATGTGCTGCCTCACGAAGTAGGTCACAACCTCGGGCTGGACCATACCGGCACACAGGGTGATAGTAGCTCAGATTGCCGCCTCTCGACGAACCGCGGATCCGATTACTGGCCCAGTCAGTATGGCGACAGCGCCGCCATACAGGAAGTCGGATTCGACACGGAGCAGATGAAGGTGATACCCGGCACTTTCTACGACCTGATGGCGTACTGCTCCGAACAGAAGACCTGGCTATCTACCTTCCACTACAAGAAGCTCTTCGACTACAACCTGAGACCACAGGGCTATTTTGACACCACCCGAGCCCATAAGGCATGGGTGCGAGGCTGGGCCTCATTCAGGGGCGACGCCGCGCGCCTCGACTTCGTAAGCCCGCCCGACTCCGGTTCCGGTGATGGCACGGTGCCGCAGGCCGTGGCAAACCCCGCAGTGCGCGCCTACAGTCCCACGCTGGCAAATAGCATGTTCCTCCCCCTCACCACCGGACGGATGCAGACCGGAGGCCAGGCGGCGCAACGCGAGGGCGAGGGGAACCACTGCCTGCAATTCATGGACGCAGCCGACGCACTGCTTTACGAGCGATGCTTCGACCTCGCCTTCCGGTCCGCAGAGACCTCGGAGCCGCTTGAAGGCTCGGGCTTTGTGCTTGGAGTGCCCGATACCACGGGTGTCGCTCGCGTGGTCCTGGTACGCAACGATGGCGGCCAGGCACAGGAGCTTACCTCGCTGGAGGCCAGCAGCCAGGCACCCACACTCAGCATTACCTCACCGAAAGCGGGGGATCGCTGGACGGGAGAGCACACCATCACCTGGTCGGCCAGCGACCCCGATAGCGACGCTAGCAGCCTGCGCTACGACATTCTGTACAGCGCCGACGGCAAGAAGTCGTGGTATCCCTTAGAGGTAGGATCGCGCGAGTCTGAATATACGTTCTCAACGGACGAGATACTGCCAAGCGATCAGACCTATATCCGCGTGCTGGCGAGCGACGGCTTCAACACAACAAGCACCGATGTCGGGCCGGTGGTAGTGCCCGAGCAACCCAACTCGCCTAAACCTCCACCTGCGCCCATGACTGATGCCGCCAGTTCTCAAGCCTCAGGTGGACTGCCCTCCTGGAGCTTGATGGCGGTCATGACCGGAACAGTTGCCGTCGGACTGCTGGTCATGCTGGGCTTCGCAATGTCCCGTTCCAGGCGGCGCGCAAAGGTAGCTCCTGCCGGAGCTATGCCCACACAGCCTGTTTACACACAAGCGGCACCGGCCCAGCCTGTGCCACCCGTTTCGAGCGCGCAATATTACCAGCCTGTTCAGCCACCTCCCCAGCCAACGCCTTATGCTTCCACCCCGAACCCCTTCCAGGCGGCTCAGATGTCATACGGGCAATGGCAAGCGGCACTGTCCTCCGGGCGCGCAACCCGCCAACAGTATGAGGCTGCGGTCAACTCTATTCGGGTGCAGGACCAGTACGGTCGCTTCTGGATGTTGGGGGCGTACGACGGACTCTGGTACGTCTACGATGGCCGCTCCTGGATACGTGCCGACCCGTCATGATTACGACCGCGAAATGCCTGGCGTACGACGCGAAACCACGGCCGGTAGATAAGCCAAGTAACTATTGACTCGCCATTAGCAGTGTGCTACACTTGCTCACAACGGGATGCCGCCTAGTATCGTCCTCCCTTCATCTTACCCTCTTCCCAGCCCACATCCGCGCTTGATTCGTGGTCGCTACACTGTGACCGGGAACATTTTCGTTTGCGGTCGGTGCGAAGGAGGGACGGAACATGAAGAGGAGCACGCGAGCCTACGATAACAACAAGCGGTACTTCCAATTCCTTATGCTGACCGTTGTGATGCTGATTGCCTTGCTGAGCAGCGTGGCGGTAGCAGCGGGTATGACAACCCAGACAAACCGCGTGGGGGCGCTCCCCGCGAAGGGCATTCTCCCACCGAACGGCCAACATACCGCCACCCCCACCGAGACCCGGTGTCCCGTGGTTCCCTGCGACCCTAATGGCCCTACCGCGACGGCCACCGTATGTCCGAACCCTGCTGTCGGCTGCCCTTCCGCCACGGCCACAGTGTGCGTGGACACTAGCGGGCAAGGTCTCTGTCCCTCACCCACAGCCACCTGCGCGCCTGGGGCCATCTGCCCCACAGCTACAGCTACGTGTGAGCCGGGGCATTGCTTGACCGAGACCCCTACCGCTACAGTGTGTGTGGGCACTAACGGCCAGTGCGCCTCGCCCACGCCCACGTGCGATGCCGGTATACCATGTGCCACAAGCACCAGAACCCCTGAGGCCACGTCCACCTGCGATACGGCAGATTGCGACAAAGAAACCTCGACCTCGACCGCCACGGTGTGCTCCAGCATTCCCTGTGTCACCGCCACCAACACAAAGGCCCCGGAGGCAACAGCCACGCCTACCTGTGACGCGGGCATTCCCTGTGCCACTGCCACGCCTACATGCGATGACCCAACCGGCCAGGGCCACTGTGCCACCGCGAGCGCAACGCCGAAGCCAACAGATACTGCCACGCCGAGGCCAAGCTCTACACCCACGGGTACAGCCACCACCAAGGTCATCAACACTTCTACAGCCACCAGGACGTCAACAGGAACGGCCACACCCCAGCCAAGCTTCACACCTACGGGTACACCTACAGGCACGGCCACCAGGACGCCTACCCGTACTTCCACCCGGACCGCGACTGCCTCACCGACAGCCACCTGCGTTACGGCCCCGTCGGGCATGACGCACTGGTGGCCGTTGGACGAGTTAAGCGGCAACATCGCCAACGAAAGCGTCTTCGGGGCGAACGCCCTGGAGCTTAACGCGCCCGCGCACGTGCCCGGTAAAGTGGCGGCAGGACTGAACTTCAACGGCGTCAACCAGTGGGCAGCCGTCGTACCGCCCTGGAACTCACCCCAGCTTGGCACCGGCGACTTCACCATTGACACCTGGATCAGCATACCAGTCGCTTCGTTGGTGGGCACGCAGGTTTTCCTTGACGGCCGTAACTTCGCACCGCGTGGCTATTCGATGTTCCTGGTTAACGGCAGGCTGGGTCTGCAAATGGCCGACCAACTGCCGCCACCTGGCGGGTGGACCAACTACGTAGCACCTTCAGCGGGGGCGCTCGCGAACCCCGGTTGGCACTTCGTGGCGGCCACAGTGCGGCGCGTGCCCAACGGTGGTACTCTCTGGGTGGACGGGGTGCCGGTGCTCACCTTCACTCCGCGCATGGGCAACCTGAACAACAATGCCCCGCTGTGGATCGGCAGGCACCACCCCAACGCAGTGTCCAACAAGACCTCCTACTTCCGGGGCAGCCTGGACGAGATCGAGTTCTTCCGCCGAGCGCTCACCGCCGCTGAGGTTATCAGCATTTACGAGGCGGGCAGCAGAGGCAAATGCAAGAAGGAGCCTACCCCTCCGACGCCGACGAAGACGCCCGGCCCATGCCACTGGTGCCAGAGGGACGTGCTCGCCGGCAGCCCCTTCTACCCCTACGTAACCAACCTGGCTTACCAGGGCGTGATCGGCGGCTACCCGTGCGGAGGCCCAGGCGAGCCATGCGACCCGCCCGGTAACTACCCGTACTACCGCCCCAACGCGAATATCACCAGGGGGCAGATAGCCAAACTGGTAGCCATATCGGCAGGCTTCAACGATACACCTGGCAGCCAGACATTTGCTGACGTGCCGCCAAACCACACCTTCTGGCTCTGGATCGAGCAGTTGAGCAGCCGAGGACTGATTAGTGGCTATCCGTGCGGAGGGGATAAGGAACCCTGCGACTCATTGAACCGCCCCTACTACCGCTCGGGCAACAACGCCACGCGGGGACAACTGGCGAAGATTGTCGCCAACGCGGCGGGCATCAATGACGATCCGGGCGAGCAACTCTTCGCGGACGTGCCACCGGAGCACACTTTCTACATCTACATCAACCCGCTGGCCCGGAGAGGCGTAATCAGCGGGTACGAATGCGGAGCGCCCGGCGAACCGTGCACTTCCAACAACATGCCCTACTACCGCTCTGGTTTGAACGTGACTCGGGGCCAAGCCGCCAAGATTGTCGCTAACACCTTCTGGCTGGATAACTGGATTGAGCCGTAGAGAAAGTCGCTGAAATAGCCCAATCGAGCAAGCACCCCTGTTCGACAAGGGTGCTTGCTCATCTACTATGCTCGATTGCTACGTGACTACTTGTGTTACTGCCTGACAGCCGTATTGGGGAGCGGGTGTTTGCCCATTTCAGCAGGTGCATCGGGACTGTAGCCCGCACCCAGCCTGGCTTTTCGTAGAGCGGTCGCGAAGTCGGGAGCGATGCCCATTGTTTCGCCGGTGCTCTGCATTTCGGGACCGAGGACCGGCACGAGTGTAGGGAACTTCTTGAATGGCAGTACCACGGCCTTGACCGAGACTTTACCGGTTGCGCGCTGTTGGTTCAGGTCCGCCTCCGAAAGAGGCGTGCCCATGATGGCCTGGGTAGCGATACGAGCGAGGGGCAGGCCGGTAGCTTTGCTGGCGAAGGGCACCGTACGCGAAGCCCGCGTGTTCACCTCAAGCAGGTAGACCGTGCCGTCCTTTACCGCGTACTGCACGTTCATCAGGCCGATCACGTTCAGGTGCCGCGCCAGCGAGTGAGTGTAGCTTTCCACCTGGCTGATTACCTCCACGGAAAGCGATTGGGGCGGGTAGACGCACGTGCTGTCTCCCGAATGTATCCCGGCGCGCTCCAACTGCTCCATAACCACGGTAAAGACGTTCCGGCCGTCCGACACGGCATCCACGTCTATCTCGGTAGCGTCCTGTAGGAACTGGTCCACCAGCACCGGGTGCTTACGCAACTGCTCGCCCAGGCCCTGGAGGTACGCCTGAAGGTCCTCTTCGTTGTGTACGACGCGCATCCCGCGCCCGCCAAGCACGTAGGAGGGTCGGACCAGTACCGGGAAGCCTATCTCGGGCGCGAAACTCGCAAGCTCGGTGTGGCTGTGAGCGATGGCCCACCTGGGTGCGGGGATACCCAACTGCTCGCACAGCCGCGCCATCTTGTCCCGGTCCTCGGCTATGCTAATCGATTCCGGCGACGTACCCAGGATGTTGACCCCCGCCGCGACCAGGGGGTTTATCAGGTTGAGGGCTGTCTGCCCGCCGAACTGGGCTATCACCCCCAACAACCCGTCCCGCTCGTGCTCCACCACGTTCAGCACCTCTTCCACCGTCAGCGGCTCGAAGTATAGGCGGTCGCTCAGGTGAAAATCGGTGCTCACGGTCTCAGGGTTGTTGTTGATGACGATAGCCTTGATACCGGCGGCGCGTAACGCCTCCACCGCGTGCACGGAGGAATAGTCGAACTCGATGCCCTGCCCGATGCGAATAGGCCCACTCCCCAGCACGATCACCTTTGGCCCGGCAAGTGGCTCCGCTTCGTCTTCCTGCTCGTACGTGGAGTAGAAGTAAGGGGTGGTAGCCGCGAACTCCCCGGCGCAGGTGTCCACCATCTTGTAGGTCGGCCGTATGCCCAGCTCGCGTACGTGACGCCGCAAGTCCAGACTCTTTCGCAGGCGCTCGTGCTCGTTAGCGTGAACATCGTCCTCAAGCGCCAGCAGGTGGTCGTCGGAGAAGCCCATGCGCTTGGCCTGCCTCAGGGTGCCGTCTGCCGGGCATTCCTTGTAACGCCTCTCCATCTCGTAAATGGCGGCCAGGCGCGTGATGAACCAGGGGTGGACGTGCGATAGATTGGCGATACGCTCTATGCTCCAGCCCCGCGCTATGGCGTTGTAGATGGCGGCGGGACGCTCAGGGGTGGCATGTGCCAGGCAGTCAGCTATCTTCTCCTCGGTCCAGGTGGGACTTACCTTCAGCCAGGCAGAACCAACGTCGAGGCTGCGCAGGGCCTTGAGGAACGCTTGCTCGAACGTCCTGCCTATCGCCATCACCTCGCCCGTGCTCTTCATCGTCATACCAAGCCGCCGGTCCACGTTGCGGAACTTGTCGAAGGGCCAGCGGGGTAGCTTCACCACCACGTAGTCGAGGGCAGGTTCGGCGCAGGCACTCGCCCCGGTGATCTCGTTGCGCAGTTCCGCCAGTGTGTAGCCCAGCGCGATCTTGGCGGCCACTCGCGCGATGGGGTAGCCTGTGGCCTTGGAAGCGAGGGCCGAGGAGCGGGACAGGCGAGGGTTGACCTCGATGATGGCGAACTCGCCGGTCTGCTGATTCAGGGCGAACTGGCAGTTGCAGCCGCCCACCACCCCCAGCGACCGCACGATGTTCAGCGAGGCGGTGCGCAACCGCTGGTAGTCTTCGTCCGAAAGCGTCTGGCTCGGCGCTACCACTATCGACTCACCGGTGTGGATGCCCATCGGGTCCATGTTCTCCATGTTGCACACGATGATGGCATTATCGTCCGCGTCCCTGAGCACTTCGTACTCGATCTCGGCCCAGCCGCTGACGCTACGCTCCAGCAGGACTGAACTGACCGGACTCTCGTGCAGTCCCGTGGTTACCAGCTCCTCCAGTTCCGTCTCATCGTTCGCGTGCCCGGAGCCTGTGCCGCCGAGGCAGAAGGCCGCCCGCACCACCAGGGGAAAGCCCCTGCGCGCCGCGAAGTCCCGCGCCTGCCACAGGTCCGACACGGAGGCGTGGGCGAGTACGGGCTGGCCGGTCGCCATCATCAGGTCCGCGAACATCTGGCGGTCCTCAGCGGTGCGGATGGTAGCGGTCGAGGTGCCCAGCGTGCGCACCCCGAACTCGGCAAGCACGCCCGCCCGCTCCAGGTCCACGGCCAGGTTGAGCGCGGTCTGCCCGCCCATCGTGGCTATGAGTCCGTCGGGCCGTTCCTTCTCGATAATGTCGCGCAGGCTCTCTACCGTCAGCGGCTCGATGTACACACGGTCGGCCGTGTCGGGGTCGGTCTGTATGGTGGCCGGGTTGGAGTTGACCAGCACCACCTCCACGCCTTCCTCGCGCACGGCGATGCACGCCTGGGTGCCCGCGTAGTCGAACTCGGCGGCCTGCCCTATCACAATGGGGCCGGAGCCTATCACCAGCACTTTGCGGATGGAGGGGTCTTTAGGCATGCGCTACCTCCCGCGACTGGAGGAACCTGTCGAACAAGTGCCGGGTATCCGCCGGGCCGGGGTGCGCCTCCGGGTGCCACTGCACGCCCCACATGGGCCGCGACACGTGCGCTATACCTTCTATGCTGCCATCGTTCAGGTTGGTGTGCGTGACCACGTACTCCGCCGGTATCGAGCCGGGTTCGACCATGTAGCCGTGGTTCTGTGTGGTGATCGAAACGCGCCCCGTAGCCACCTCAAGCACCGGCTGGTTGATGCCCCGGTGTCCGAAACGCATCTTTGAGGTCAGCCCGCCCGCAGCCAGCGAGAGCAACTGGTGGCCCAGGCAGATGCCGAAAACGGGCACCCTGCCGTTGTCCAGCAGCCCGCGCACCGCTTTCACCGCGTAATCCAGCCGGGCAGGGTCGCCCGGCCCGTTCGACAGGAGCACGCCATCGGGTTGCAGCGATAGGATTTCCTCGGCGGTGGCAGTCGCGGGCATGCGCCACACACCCGCCCCGCCTTCCAGCAGGTAGTCCAGGATGGCCTGCTTCGCACCGTAGTCCACCAGCACAACGCGAGGTCCATTGGGGTGGGAGGGCGGGTGCCATACGGTCTGAGGGGTGGTGCACTCCACCACGAAATCTACGCTGTCATAGTCGAGCGAGGCGGTCAGGCTTTGCAACTCCTCCACGGCAGGTAGCTGCCCTTCCGGTGCCACCGCCAACGCGGCCGGTATGACACCGTGCGTGCGAACCTTCCGCGTGAGCATGCGCGTGTCAACCCCGAAAAGCGCGGGCACTCCCTGTGCGCGGAGCATCTCATCCAGGCCGTGACTGCTGGACCTGTGCCCGCTGCTCGCCATCAATTCATGCGTGATAACGGCCCTGGGGTGTATATGCTGGCTCTGGTTGCCTGCTTCCCCGACGCCGTAGTTGCCCACAAGAGGGTATGTGAAGATCAAAAGCTGGCCCGCGTAAGATGGGTCGGTAAGGGCCTCCTGGTAGCCGACCATGCCGGTCTGGAACACCAGCTCGCCCACAGCCAGCCCCGGCGCGCCTGCGCCCAGGCCGCGCACTACAGTGCCGTCCGACATTACCAGCAGCCCCAACAGAGTTTCACCCATGCCGCTTTACCCCTCCAATGGGCACCTGCGCCTGATGTGCCTCAACGTTGAGAGCTTCTATGTTGGTCGGCGGTACTGTGTATTACCGCCTCAACCCGCATGCTACGTTCGACTATCCACCTGAAATGACCACCCAACGCGTCTTTGCGCTAGCCCTGGTGTGGGAGCGCAGGGTGAGTGCCCTTGTCGTTGCTGCGCCCGGTGTGCATGCGGCTGCCAGCCTCGACGCAGATTGTAGCTATAAGCGCCCTTTCACGCGTAGTTGTGCACGCCTTGGGAGGCAAATGTGGAAGGTTTCTTCGTTTATTCCCTGCTGTACGCCTCCCAGTGCGCGGAAAAGTCTCCGGATCCCCTCTACGCACCGGCACCAAAATGTGGTATCTATCTACTCTACTGCAACAATCCTGCAAAGGGAGAAACATATGTATTCGCAGCAAGATACGCAACGTATTGAGATCAAGCCTGCCACGTGGCGCATGTACGGACTTATAGCTGGAATGGTTGCCTTTTCCGTTGCGGGCGTGCTCATTTTCCTATTCTCTGAAAGCCTTGTTGACCGCTTCATGGGCATTGTGGCCGTAGTCTTCTTTGGGGGCGGTGGCGCTTTCTGGGTGAGCAAGTGGCTGCGCAACCAGCACTTTAGAGTGGCCGCGGCCCCAGGTGGGCTTGAGATTTACCTGGTTGGTGCGGGGGCGGGGGCGGGCTGGCATACAATACCCTGGAGGGACATAGAGGAATTCGGCACCCTCAAGCATGGCAGCGCGGAATTCACTACGGTGAAGCTAAAGAGCTATGAGTCGCTTTTAGCCGGCATCTCGCCCGAGCAGGCAAAGGCCATGATGCGCATGCTACCCGCCCTTCAAGTTGCGGTGCATGGTGCGACGGGCCTCGCTACGGTTTCGGGCGACCTTGAGCAAGCAGTTGAATTTGTGCAAATGGGCACCGCCATGTCTGAGATAAAGAACCTGGAGGATACATTGAGGCTCACTAGACAGCAATATGGTGCCGAGTTTCTCCTGCCCTGGTCCGCCAGGGACCGGAGTGCCGGGGCCTTCGCTACGTTCCTGGATCATTACAGGCGTACCCACATGTAAGGGGAATAATAAGAACTGGCCGACCTACGACCTCTTCAATGTTGAGGCGTACAAGTTCCGTGCAAATTTAGAGTCAATGGGTTACAAAATAGATGAAGATAAGGAATGTAGAATTTGTGCTAGTGAAAGGTGCAGCATGATCCTCCCCAAAGATCGCGACCTTCGCTTCATCACGATCCGACGCGGTGGGACGCTCACCGATTCAGACCATCACCTTCTCGCCTTGTGGGCGGCCGCGTGTGCGGAACACGTCCTGCACCTCTTCGAGTCGGCGAAGCCTTCGGACTCGCGACCGCGTCACGCAATCGAGCAGGCGCGGGCATGGGCGCGCGGTGAGGTCCCGATGTCCAAGGCCCGCGCGGCGGCCGGCCATGCCATGGGGGCGGCCAGGGACCTGAGTGGCGCGGCGCGTCATGCAGCGTATGCTGCCGGGCAGGCCGCGGCGGTCGCGCACGTCGCTGCGCACGAGCTTGGAGCCGCAGCTTACGCTATCAAGGCCGCGTGCGCGGCTGCCCCAGAAGGCGAGGGCGAGAGTACCGGCCGGCTCGAGTGCCGCTGGCAGCGCGACCAACTGCCGGATGCGATTCGCGATCTTGTCCTGGACGATCAGCGGTTGCGAAACGACATCTGCTGGTCGGTATTCGACTGCTGATGGGCGACTGGGGTGACTGGCGCGTGCCAGCACTGTTCAACATTTCCTTCTCCGGTGTGTCCACGACACGCCTCTCTACTGGATGAGCCTAGTGCTACTTTCGAACCGCACCTTGGCATCAGCTCACATCAAACGAAGTAATGATAAAGGCTCGTACCTGCAATTAGGTACGAGCCTTTCGGGCGGAAGCGACAGGACTCGCCCCCTCATGGTAGATACATTTCAGCAGGTCAGTAGGTAAGATCTCGCTGCACGGGCAGATGGCGATTCACACGAAGCTATGTGGCAGATTCTCAAGAGATATGGTGACGACCAAACCGGAAGCGTTTGACAGCCGTCTGGTAGAAAGCAGAGCGTACCGTGTTCTTCGTTGCTGAACAGACGTCCGGCAAAGTCTCACTATTCAGCCGTAATGGGACATTGATTTCGACAGGGTATCTGGCTTTGTTGTTCCTTACTCCTGAGGTGGAGTGTGGCGTAGGCACGCACAGCTATTCCTGAAACGGAACCCTTAACAGTGACGTGGAATGGTCCTGGCGAGCATCCTCCGCTCTAGCACTGCTGCTCCAGTGATTAGGGTGCCTGATGGTTAAGTTTGTGCGGGCGGTTAGTACTGTCATAGACCAGATGAGGAAAGAACACACGAAGACAGTGTTGCGACCAAGCCTCGAATGACCATATAGGAAGTGCAGAACCGCCAGGATGCATCCACTGCAGTTGGGTGATGGACTTCTCACCGCGCAGGGGGTTATCCCACGCTTCATCATTACTAACCTCATAGCGCATTACCACCGCAAGGTGTCTACGACCTATTTCAGAGGAGTCATCATTTAGCAGGCCGATGATTTCTATACCATCGAGTAGGCTCACTTTCTGAGCGTCGCAATCAGGCAGTGTAAGTTCCTCAGCCAACTCACGTGCAGCACACTGTACCATACTTATATTCCACCAATCGAGCAGGGTACGATCCGATTCAGCTACATGGCCCCCAAACCCTATGCAGTAAGAGCCTCGCAATAGATCCTCAACTCTGTTAAATGTTCCACGTTTGAACGCTAGAACGGCTCCGCGTCGGGTAACCAGGACATAAGTAACCACTTGCTTATAGCCATTGTTCTGCTCAGCGTCTAAGCGATCTACATACTCTGATATTGAAGAATTCAAAAGAGCATTCACGAAGTCCTGCCAGGATCTATTTATTCCTTGAAAACGGCCATAGGTGTCAAACCAGGTAGTAGGAAATACCAGAGTGCGTTCTTTAGGCGCGGGTGGCACTAACGCAGGAGCAAGATACACCTGGTTAGCTTCCGTTATCAACCGTCGTAAGTAGAATCTACCCGGACCGGTCCGTACGAAATTCGACGAGTCGCCTAACCTGCGTACATGTCGAGATAGTTCAGCCTTAAGGGTCTGGTGAGGAGTCCTTCCGATTAACTTGTCAGACAGCATAGAACGCGAGCGCGCCAATTCTATCATCTCAACGGGCGTCATTGGCCGCCGTTCGACGTCGAGTAGCTTTTCAGCAATTGTTAGATACTGGTTTGCCAACGGCAGTCACCTCCCTTCAAAAGGTGCTGCTAGTGTCTTCCCTTGCGCACTACGCGAGCAGACGTCACCCGAATACTATACGATTATTACAGATTGGTTGCCACGCGCAAGGATCCTCACCTCTTTATGAGGTATACAAGCCTAACCTGAACACGTCGGAATCCGCTACTGATACGGGCGGTCTCCTCTTGTAATGACAAAACTTGATCATGGCGGGTCAGCTGACGGTAAGGTTTACGATGGCTCTGGGGTTTGAACATATTGAACGCAAGCGTACCACCTGGTTTTAGCACTCGAAATAATTCGTTTGTTGCAGCCTCGGTCAGTAGATGAGCCACAAAAACCAGGATCGTAGCATCAAAGGTCCCGGTCGCAAAGGGGAGGTTCTCACCATCGCCTACTACTATGCCAGCGTATTTTCGAGTGCCGTTATTTGACATGCGGCTGATCATGGATGTAGACACATCGTACCCAAGAAGTGCAACATCGGGGGTATCTACAGAGTATTCACTAAACGCTGAACTTCCCAGCCCCGTACCGCATCCGAAATCTAGCCAGCGCGCAGGGCAATCTGAAGATTGAAGAGTTGCGAAAATATGATGGTAGATTGCAAGATTCAAGGACTCTGTAGTCAGTTGGGCGTAGGAGTCAGCTAGGTGGTCGAACACGCTTTTTCTGTAGGCAGGAGTCATTTCACTAGACGCGACATAAACCACGTCCAGGTACCTCCGGTAAACGTCACTTTCTATCCTTATTCCAGAGGGGGAAGAAAGCGCACCCCTATCCACGAAGGTCACACGATAGACAAAGGTGCCGCCTGGGCGCAGAGGCCGCGACAACAGAGCTAACTGTACTTGGCCGTCGTCTACAGTTACTAGCCGGTAGTTGCCATAATCACGTAAGGCAAAAAGTGTGTAAATAATGCCTACCTCCGTCCTCGCCGACTGCGCTTTCCGGCCTTCCTTAACTCCCAGAGAAGCGGGGTCGCTGACTTATCGTTGGACCGTATTAGTGAAGCTGCTCCGCGTATCAAGTGTCTGAGTGTCACTATTGGCAGTACCAGTTCATGCATCAGGATAGGAAGAACAAAGTGAAGGACGGCATCCCACGTAATATCCCGTCCCTCTTCGAAAATCTGTTCTCTGCTATCCCGGCGCGACTTTTCAACAGCTTCAAGGTAATCCTCAGCTATTGCGTTAGCGATACGTTCAGCGACCCTCAGATCCAGATCCTGGGTATACTTACCATCTGCTTCCTGCAGGAGCTTCGCACGAAAGGCGGGCATATGTTTGCGGCACCTGCTAATGTCTTTAATGTCTAACGCTGCCACATTTGGTAGTTGTAGTTCCTGTGTCAGTTGATCTAGTATCTGTCTCTCAAAATTTTCATATCGAAGGAGATCAAGCAGAAAATGCCTCATACCCAACGTGCCTGTATGGCCCGATAAGAGCCGGTTAGCACCTAATTCACCGCAGATTGCGAACCGATGCAGCTCTTGTTTACCCAGCACTATCTCCGTTACTCCATCGAACGATGCAGCTTCATCGCGTAAGAATGCAGATCTGTGACTCATCAATTGTTCATCTATTTCACTATCCATCTCAAGGTATCGATCTCTGGGGATGGTAAAATCCGCCTCCACGCCTAGGGCTTCAGCAAGATTATGGCGTGAGAGGTACTCTGGCTGACCCTCGATCTGCCAAAGTCTGATAGCGCCCAAGCTGCGGAGGTCCGCTAACCGGGAGATAATATAGGTTCTGTCATCGTCAGAAAGTTGCTGACTGGGCAACATAGTTGTGGGGAGCCACACTCTGTCAGCCAAGAACACACTGGCTTGCGTGATATCATCTAGATCAGCTTTCGTTAGGTATGCCCTTATTGGGAACAGCATGGAGTACTGAATAGATGTCATTTAACGCCCCCTTCTAGAGCGCTTGCTACAACTGGCACGTAAGTTTCATAGAGGTGGTAGCTCAATGCCAGGAAACGCAAAGGACCAACCTGCATGCTCGCAGCTTGCGCTAGTTGGTCTTGCAAGTTCGCAAACGCAATAATGATAGGTAACGCGCCAATCCACGCATCGACGGATCTAGCCACGACTGTACTGTGAAGCTTGCCAGAACGAAAACGGTAATTCGCTAATAGAGGTGAGACCGGCGTTTCGCTAAAGTTATCTAATGCGGGATTCCAGAAGGCAATCGTGCAATGGCGAGTTTCCGGGTTTTCCTCAAGATGAGCGAGTTGTGTCGCCACTTGATCAAGTGTCTTGTTATCAGGCATGGGCCAGGCATAAAGCCGGGCGTTAGTAGCAGACACACGACCTTCCTGCTTATGTGCAAGCTTATCCGTGAAATCTTCAATTAGGGGACGATACTGTTCGGGATACAGGTTGCTTACTTGAGGTGAACGTAGTGGACTTGAGATTTCAAGTAAGACATCATCAAGTTCGATACAGGGCCCCATTGAGCTATCGAAGCGGTATGGCTCCTTAGCTCGAAAAAAGAGGTTGAGGCTTTCGACCCAGGCTTGGCTAATTGTGCTCTTACTCACTTGGTGTCTCATGCTTCACATCATCCTTCGGAGAGTTATCTACGCCTTGGGGTCATTATATCATGGTCTGAAGGCGGAGAAGTTTAATGCACTATAAGTTCAGATCTTATGTTATTCCAAATAGCTTAGTCTCCCCTTGTGTAGACTTGCACAAAGCTTATTAAGCCGCGAGAATAAGTCAGTTGTGTCCACGGCCTAGACCCTTAAGGATTGAATCTGTCTTCCACGCCAAAGATGCAAGAAGACTGCAAAATAAAAAACGACACTGCTGACGCACTGTCAACAATGTCGTACTAGCGGAAGCGACGGGATTCGAACCCGCGGTCTCAGCCTTGACAGGGCTGCATGTTAGGCCACTACACCACGCCTCCAAATATGTGCCCCATATATTACCATAGCGACGCTCGGAGTGTCAAGTTCAGCCGTCCTTCCGGCCCGCCCCAAGCAGCCCCCAGTAGATTAGCCCGCCACCCAGAACCAGGCACACCACGCCTATGAATGCCCAGAATGGCTGCCCAGTCATGAAGCTGCCGGGGAGCACGTTTAGCCCCTGCAACAACCAAACTATGCCAGCCAGGACCAGCAACACACCCGGTCCTATCGCTGCCACCCTCATGACGTACCTCCACCTCCAACAGCAAGCCCGGACGGGCATCGCCAGGTACCATCATTCCCACGAACATCGAGCCGGATAGGCCTGTTCAGCGAGCACTGGTCGCACAAAGGGGCTGGGCGACAAAGCTGCTTGCCATGCTCCACTATCAGCGCATGGTACTCGTTGAACAGCCCCTCATCTTCGGGCAGGTTCTCGCTGAAGGTCCTCTGTACCTCGCCGTAGGATGCACCAGGAGCTAGCACTCCCCACCGCGAACCGAGGCGCAAGGCGTAGGCATCTGCGACAAACACGGGGCGACCTAATGCATAGAGCAGTATCGCGTCGGCGGTCTCCGGCCCGATGCCCCAGGTGCCGAGTAATCGGTTCCGCAGGTCGACGGTCGATTCGGGCGAAGCCACCAAGGCGTCTATTCCGCCGTGCTCCAACACCAACTGGGCCAGCAGCTTCAACGCTCGGGGCTTTCTGTTGAAGTGCCCGGCCGGGCGTAGCAGCTCAACGAGGCGGCTGTCCGGCACCAGCAGCAGCGTAGCCGGGTCAGACAACCCCGAGGGGCCAAGCGCCAACCGCAGGTTCTCCAGGGCGCGGTCCGCGTTGCGCCAGGTCGTCCTTTGCACCAGCACCGCTCCCAGCATGACCTCCCACCGGCTGCCGGTGGTTGTCGGCCACCAGTGTTGCGGCCCGTAGTGGACCAGCAGCGTGCGGTAGATCGCCAGGAGCACCGGGGATAGGTCTGCGGCCTGCCCAGGATGGAGGTGCGGAGGTGTAATCTCAGCCCTCTTCCCGGTAAGGCTGTCGCTCCTGGACGGCAGCGTACGGCTACCTTCAGCCAATGGCCTCTCCGACGTCAGCCAACTCGGCCGCGCTTACTTCCAGGAGGCGGCGGGGGTCCACGGAAAAGAGGGCGTCGTGGGCGCCTGCCGCCGCATAAATCAGGGGCCAACGCAGCAGCGCGCTATCAAAGAGCGCGCGCACCCGCATAGCATGTCCCACGGGGGGCACTCCACCAATCGCATAGCCCGTGACCCGCCGCACCTCCAAGGCCGGGGCCATCGCCACCTGCTCGGCACCCAGCACCTCCGCGAGCCGCGCCGTATCGACTCGCCTGTCACCCGCGCATATCACCAGCACAGGCTCACCGTCCGCCACGAACAACAGCGACTTGGCAATCGCCCCTACTTCGCAGCCAACCGCCCGCGCCGCCTCCGGTGCCGTGCGCGTGCTATCCGGCAGCCTCAGAACGGTCACTTCCAGGCCGAGCACGTCGGCCGCCTCTTGTACTCTCTCCGGCCCGCTGGGCATGCACTCTCCCTGCCTCTCATACCATGTTGATCGAGTGTAACATGCGCACTGGGCCACCCACAAGGAAGAGGGTGATGGAAAGCGGCCCACTCTACTTCTTGCCGATCAAGCGCGCCAGCACCGCAGCCAGCGCCAGTGTTGCCGCGGTCGCGATGAGGGCAACCCGCAAAGGCGAAGGCAGTGGGCGAGACCTGGAAGCCAGCGGAGCGAGCAAGGCCCTGAGCTTGTGCCCCAACCAGGCTGTAGTAGCCAGACCTGGAAATGCCGTCTCCAGGTCGATGTAGCTGTCGGGGAGACCTCGCCGCAGGGCGGGCCAGCCGAACGTCGTGGCGGCCAGCAACTGGGGCAAGGTGCTGGTCGCGCCCTTAACCGTGCTGGTCCAGCCGTTGCGCTCCAACTCCATCAGGGCCGCGTCGAGCGTGGGCGCATTGGTCCAGATGTTGTAATGCGACACCCCGCCATCCGAGCCGATCAGGTAGGCCGGGTCGGATAGCCCGCCGTAGACCTGGTGCACCGTGCCTTCCAGGTCGTCCGCCAGCACCAGCCAGGGAATGTCGAGGTGCTGCTTGTAAAAGCGAGCGTCCCCCAACTTCTCATCGGCTGTCGCGTACGGGAGCGCCCCAGGGCCGGGGTGCGCCTGTCGTATTATCACGTCGATGAACTGCACCTTGCTGCCCCAATAGGCGTGCAACCCCCTGAGTGGCTCGACCGAGCCCCAGGTGATCGGTCAGGTGGCCGAGCCGAATCGCAGCAGCACCGGCTGCCCGCGAAAGTCGCTCAGCCTTACGCGCTCGCCGTTTGCAGAGGTAAGGGTGAAGTCAGGCGCAAGCTGCCCCGGTCGCACGCCCCGTCTTTCCATCGTGCCCTTCAGGTCGGACACTAAGTGCTTGGTGCGAAAGTGACGCAGGTTGTACTCACCCACGCTCTTGCGGCCGGGCAGGCTCGGAAATAGCTGCTCTACATCAGGGAATTGCATCAGGCCTCACATGCGTAACCCGTAACACGTAACACGTCGTATGCCATTCTTACGCGTAACTCGTAACGGTCTACTTCTGGTCGCGCTTGCTCAGGAGCACGGTGCCCAACTCTATCGCCGTGAAGATCAACACTGCTTGTGTGGCCTTCTTGTTCTTCTCGAAGCCGAACAGCTTCGGTCCCAGCAAGCCGAGGGTGAGCGCGCTTACAAGGTCGAGGAGCAGGTGCATGTTGTAGGGGATGAGCTTTATCAGCCCAAGCTCGTAGCGGGTCGTGAGGCTCGTGAGCACCATGCTGCCGCCCCGTGCCTTGCAGTAGGTGTTGGCCGCCTTGTCATCCTGGAAGCCGAGCGCCTCCGGCGCGAACGTGACGGCAGCGCCCCAGAGGTAGTCAAGTACGGCGTGCATCGGGCGCGGAATTATAGGGATCATTTGGTGTCTCCTGGTGGAAGTTTGGTATTGCGACAACCTCACCAGGAAGCAACTTATATGCCCGCTCCGGAGTGGACGGTGTGCTAGCACTCAAACCTATGGGCAGGACCTACAGCTGTAGCGCTTATGGTAGGTGTAACGCCAGCTCAACGGTCTGCTCAAATGTCATTTGGGATCCTAACACGTGCAACTCAGCGAAAACTGAGTCACCTAGATGAGATCGCACCGATGCGATATTCCGGTCGTAGGTTGTCTGGTCACCAGGGAATCGGCTTGCTCCCATGTCACTAAGGATCCTTTCACATGCTCCAAATAACTGTGCCGCCTCCCTGACTTGACCTCCAACAGAGGCTATCGCTGCTAAACCAGCAATGCACTCAGCGGAACGACGACGATCCTCAGTCTGGATAAACAGGCTAAGACTCTCTCGGAAGAAGTCACGAGCTGAAACATAATCGCCTCTCGCAGCGGCTGTATAGGCAAGGCCCGTCAAACCCGAAGCGATACCTCTCGTATCGCCTATTTCATTTCTGAGCTTAAGGCTCTCCTCGTAGAGCTTACGTGCCTCATTTAGGTCGCCAGCGTATATCGCCATTTCACCAAGTCCACTCAAAGCGGTTGAAACCCCTTGGTCATCACCCAACTCACGCCGTATTGAAAGGGCGGTCTGGTAGCGACTGGTAGCCTCTTTATAGTTCCCTTGTAGCCGTGCTACTTCTCCCAGCGCTAGGTGAGCATAGGCATAGATAGGTTTCTCATTGAGGCGCTTCGACATGAGCAACGCCTTACGAATCATGCGTTCCGCAGTTGCCAAGTCACCAACACCGATACCCATATAGCCAGCCCCAAGATATGCCTTGGCTCGTGCTAGGCTATCGCCGAGAGCTTTCGTTTGCTCCAAGGCCCCAGTTAGCCAACCCTGGCCCTCGCTGAAGAAACCTCTAACATACCAGAACCACATCAGCGCGCCTGCTATCTTGAGGCCTATATCGTTGGACCCACCTTGCGTACGGCTCCACTTGAGAGCAGAACGCAGGTTGTCATGATCATCCCCAAGGCGCTCGAACCAAATTAGTTGGTTGCGCTGCCTGAGTTCTGCCTCAGCCCGCTCGGCAAGCAAAAGGTAGTATCTGGCATGTTCGTGTTGTAGCTCTTCAGATTCACCACTTACTGAGAGTTGTTCTAACCCATATTCCTTCAGCGTTTCCAACATTGAATAACGCGCTTCGCCTGAACCATATGATTCATATTTTAGTAGGCTTTCATCAATTAGACCTGCAATGCCATCTACAAACTCGAGCTTGAGGTCGCCTCGCGCATTACATATGGCTCTCGCGGCTTCCAAGGTACAACCACCCACGAATATAGAAAGTCTTCTGTATAATTGTTTCTCCATACTGTCCAGGAGATTGTAGCTCCAGGCGATGGCGTTATACAGTGTCTGTAGTCGAGAGGGCAGGTTCCGAGATCCATCTTTAAGTAGTTTCAGGCTGTCAGTAAGGCCTTCTAATATTTGAGCAGGCTCCATCAGACGTACACGGGCTGCTGCAAGCTCAATAGCAAGTGGCAAACCATCTAGCCGAGCACATATGCCTGCAACAGCAGTCATATTCTTGGTGGTGACGCGAAAACTAGGCTTTACTGCCTCCGCACGCGCAGCGAAAAGTTGCACACTAGCATACTGCATGAAGCTATCGAGCGGGGGTAATGCTCTATGATCCGGCACTTTCAACGGAGGTACTGGGTAATTGTATTCCCCCGATATGTGCAGCAGTGTGCGGCTAGTCACAAGCATCTTAAGTTCAGACGAGGCCGCAAGTAGTTCAAAGAGTTTGGGTGCTGACCATACCACTTGCTCAAAGTTGTCCAGGAGCAGCAGCATCTGTCTATCTGAGAGAAATGCTGCCAGCAAATCCTGTAGGGGGCGATCCGCCGATTCTCGGACTCCGAGGGCTTGAGCAATGGATGGGAGAACCATATCGGCGTTACTGATGGCGGCAAGTGGTATAAAGACCACACCAGAACGGAACTGATCCTGCACCCGTCTAGCAACTTCAATTCCCAGCCGTGTCTTACCACTACCAGGCGGGCCAGTGAGAGTTACCAAACGGACGCCGTCTCTCAGGAGTAGACGAGAGACTGCTTCGGCCTCCTCATCACGTCCCAGGAGTGTTGTTGTCGGCTTCGGTAGGTTGGAGGTCAGTGAGTCGCTTGACCTAAGTGCCTGTGGTTGTAGTTGCACACCATCTTGAATGGTCACAATTCCTGTAGAACTTGTATCTGAACTCTGGCTCTTCTGAGGAGAGACCTTACTGTCACTACGTTTTTTTATCCAATCAGTAAGCTGGGTGAAGTTTACCAACAACCCCAGAAGCAGCCCTAAGGAAGTAACAATGCCGGCCAGCAGTGTCCATAGATCCAAGGAAGGCTGCAATGTAGAAACTGAAGTGGCCGTGGGAGAAGCAACGGGGGTCACTTGGGCAATTAACGTCCATGCGCTCATCAGATATACAACCTCGTTTTGAGCAACAGAAACTATGTTAACCGTTATGGAACCCGTGTATCAGCACAATTTGCTAGCAGGGAAGAAGACAACGATCATCTACGTATTCGTCTAAGGAGCAAAATACAGTCACCTCTTGTCGTTGCTGATACGCTAGTATACAGGATATGCACCCGTCAGACATTATGTAACGCGCTTCCACAGGCTAACCCAACATTACTTGCCAATCAAGCGGGTTCGCAACTGCACTCTAGAGGGGATCAAGTCACTGGCTAACAAGAGCCTACTCTACGCAATGATGCTGCATGGCGAACCGCGCTTCAGTATGCTGGAAACTATCTGATGGTACGGCTTGTTGCTGGAGTCGCTCCAGATGAGGCGGCAAATAGGCGATGTTTTAGGTACATAATATGCACTGGAGGAGTTTGCCTCCACGGCCGTCGGATTCGGACAGGAGGCTTACGCGGCGAGAAGTTTCGGTGCCGTCCGGGGGTTAGGCGACCGACTAAGCGCGCCCGGTTCACCAAGCGAGTGGGTGCGCCTGAGCATGAAGCTGGCAAGTTTGAGATGAGAGTGACTGTGAGGTGCCATGATGCCCATTTACCCCTATGAGGGCCGCTACCCGAAGATAGGTGAGGGCTGCTACGTAGCCCCAAGCGCCACTGTTATAGGCGACGTTACCCTGCACGATGGCGTCAGTATCTGGTTCGGTGCGGTGCTGCGCGGCGACGTGTCGCCGATAATCATTGGCGCGCGCACCAACATCCAGGACAGCACGATCATCCACGGCGAGGACAACAGCCCAACCATCATAGGTGAGGACGTAACGGTGGGGCACGCCGCCATCATACATGCCGCCACGGTTGGAGACAGGGTGCTCGTCGGCATGGGCGCGGTGCTGTTGAGCCGATGCGTTATAGGTGAGGACACCATCATTGGTGCGCGGGCGCTCGTCACAGAAGAGGTGGAGATACCATCGGGAAGCCTGGTGCTTGGCATGCCAGGCAGAGTGGCCAGGAGCCTGAC
This sequence comes from Chloroflexota bacterium, assembly GCA_030914045.1. Classification (GTDB taxonomy): domain Bacteria; phylum Chloroflexota; class Chloroflexia; order QHBQ01; family JADMIH01; genus JADMIH01. The sequence continues at coordinate 22,554 of JALZHG010000075.1, forward strand.
CGATGCGGAGCGGGCCGGAATAATAGAGTCTGCCCGCCGTTATGTGCGTCAAGCGGCCAAATACAGAGAGGAATGAAGCCTCGCAATTCAGCAGAAAGCAAAAGAGCCACCCGCCGAGGGGTGGCTCTTTTCGATTGCCATTATTTATACTCAGTTGCTTTCGGAATTCGCCGCCAGGTTGGTTGCGATCTGCGGCTGTAACGCCAGCTCCGGTGCGTGAGGGGCCATCAAGAAGAAACCGAGGCCCACGAAACCTACTATGCCCACGACCGTTGTGGCAGGCATCAGCGTGATAAGGCCCGCGTTCAGGCCCAGTACGTTCTGAGTGAGGAGCACCAACAAGAACCCACCGATAGCGCCCATAAGTGCGCCGGTAAAAGCCATTACAGCTACGAACGCCGCAGCCAGGGCGAAGAACCTGATTATGTTAGACGCTTTGTTCATCCTTTTCCACCTTACGACAAATAATGCGGCCACCAATGCTCGCCCTCGATGGTAGCCGGTTGGAAGAACAGCCAACTTATGTTTGCCTTTTCCCTCGTTCTTAGCGCCCTGTGCTTGCTGCTCTACCGTCGCTTATATAAGCAAGCAGTATGCCAGTACAACATTGAACAAGTCCGGTTGTGGATCGGATATCCGACGTCCGACGTCCGGCGTCGGGTGGTTAGTGTGGTAAAGTGCCCTGGTATAGAATATAGCATGGCAGGAGATGATGTGGAAAAGATACGCACCAGGGCCGAGGCACGCCGTAGGGGCGGTGCGGGGTCCACCGGAGAGGCGGCCTGGTCGTGCGAGGAGACTCCCCCGCCACTGCTGTTCCACGCCGTAGAGCAGTTCAACCGGGGCGAGTACTTCGAGCAGCATGAAACGCTGGAAGAGCTTTGGATCGAGGAGCCACGGGAGTTGCGCCGCCTCTACCAGGGCATCCTCAAGATCGGGGTGGGCTTCTACAAGCTGCGGCTCGGCAACTACCGGGGCACAGTGAACCACCTCAGGGGAGGCATAGCCTACCTGCAACGCTTCAACGACACCTGCCTGGGCGTGGACGTGGCCCGCCTGGTACGAGAGACTACGGAAGTGCTCGACCGCGTGGTGCAACTCGGACCGGAAAGGCTGGCAGAGTACGACCTATCGAACCTGCCGAAGGTCTGGGTAGTAGGCGGGGACGTGGAGTATGCAGATTACTAGAAGCCATGCCATAAATAACATTGTCGAACATCAGTACATGGCCCCG
>JALZHG010000076.1 GCA_030914045.1 Chloroflexota bacterium
AGACGATGGCATCTCCTCCATCGTCTATCGTCCGTCGTCCATCGTCTGTTTGAACCTCTCGATCATCCTGATGTGCTCGTCGGGGGAGGAGAGGCCCATGCCCATTGTGTTGACGCTAATGTGGGTGGCACCCAGGTCGCGCCAGCCTTCGTAGGACTGCCGCCAGTCGTCTGGTCCACCGCTGCGCAGATTGACGCGGGCCTCCAAGCCTACGCTGTTGGGGTCGCGGCCCGCCTGCTCGGCTGCTGTGCGAAACTTCTCTACCAGGTCGCGGCCTCGCTCGTCCGGCGGCACCTGAGGGAACCAGCCGTCTGCTACGCGGCCCGCTCTCTCTATTCCTACCTCCGCGTTAGCGCCAATCCAGAGGGGAATTGGGCGCTGTACAGGCAGGGGGTTGAGGCCCGCCTCGGTGATGTTGTGGTACTCCCCGTGGAAGTCCACCACAGGCTCGGTCCACAGCAGGCGCAGCACGTCGATCTGCTCCTCAAAACGCTTGCCGCGATTGCGGAAGTTCTCGTTCAAGCCTTCGTACTCGACGTCGTTCCAGCCGATGCCCACGCCCAGCCTCAGCCGCCCGCCGCTCAACACGTCCACTTCGGCGGCCTGCTTGGCGACCAGGGCCGTCTGCCGTTGCGGCAGGATAATCACGCCCGTGACTAACTCTACCTTCTGCGTGATTGCGGCCAGGTAGCCGAACAGCACGAAAGGCTCGTGGAACATCGTATCGCTGGTGTAGGGGCCTCGCCAGTCGGGGCGGTTTTGCGTGCTCGCGCCCAGCACGTGATCGTAGGCAAGGATGTGCGAGTAGCCAAGTTGCTCGGCGGCCTGGGCGTAGTCGCGCACTTTGGCGGGGTCGTCGCTTATCTCGGTCTGGGGGAAGACCACTCCGGTGAGCATAGCAAGCTCCTCATGCAAAAGAATAGGGGCTGGTGCAATTATACACCAGCCCCTATCTTCAGTTGCTAAGCCTTGAGACCTAGCGTCGTTGCATCTCCAGGGTGATCTCTACAGTCTCGGCCACATCGCTGAAGACCACGTCGTCCTGTCCGAACGCCCTGTAGCCCTCGGCTACAGCCAGCACAGTGTAAGCGGTGCCAGGCTCCAGCGCCACCGTCAGCATGAACTCGCCGTTCTGGTCGGTTGTTACCGCGTCCAGAATTTGCTCGTCGCTGCCGTCGAAGTCCTCCAACGTGACACCCTCTTGCAGCACACCGAAGGCGGCGCCTTCAATTGGCTTGCCGCTGGTGGCGTCCACGATGGTGCCCATCACGACCACACCGTCGGTCGAGTTGGGACCGGGGTCGGGGGTCGGGTCGGGGTCCGGGGTGGTGCCGTCGCCAATCGTGGCGCTGCCCCGCTGCATCTCCTGGCCTTCCACCGACAGGCGCAACTCGTAGGTGCCGTCGGGCAGGGCGGATGGTTCGGGCGAGCCGTAGATGTAGACGTTAGCCGAGCCTTCTTCGCCCAGGTTCCAGTCGAAGTCCTGGTTGGAAGCCTCTTCGCCGTCGATCATCCAGGTGATGTTGAACGTCATGCCGTCCTGCAGGCCCGCGTAATCGAATACGCCATACAGCCTTTCGATACCGGACTCGAACTCGGTGCCCTCGTCAACAGGCAAGCCTTCATCGTCAAGCTCGCTCGCAAACGCGATAGGGCCGATAGTGGTGCCGCCATCGGGGGCAGGTCCGTCGCTCTCGGCAAGCACTACCACCATGCCGGTGCCCGCGAGGTTACCGCCGCCGTTCGCATTGAAGAAGATATCCAGGCGATACATGCCGGTGGGGAAGGGAGTGTCGCTGGTAACCTGGGCGGTACCCTCGTCATCGCCGGGACCTCCGTAGGTTCCCGTGCTGCTATCGAGTTCCGTCCACTCACCGGTCTCGTTGTCCTGCTGCAACCAGACCGCCTCCCACTCCTGGTCGTCCTCCATGTTGGCGAAGGTGAAGGTGGCGTTGATCTCGGTGGTGTCACCGAAGATCAGGTGGCTGCCCTCGCTCTCGGTGCCTTCGCCGCCTGAGAAGACGATATCGCTGACGGTCGGCTCGTCTTGAGCGTCACCACCAATGGTGATCTCGTTGCTCGCCAGCACCTCATCGTTGTATTCGAGGTCGAACCGGTAGGTGCCGTCCGGCAGCTCTGCTTCCAGGAAGCCGATCCAGCTCTGGCCGGACGTGTAGCCCTGCCACGGTTCCTCCGGCCAAACGTCCTCTATCTCCGTCTCATCCAGGAAGAGGCGCGGGTGGAAGTTCACACCCTCCTCGAAGCCCGCATAGTCGAAGAAGAAGACGAGGTCAGTGCTGCCCGTGGGTAGCGACCTCACGATGGTAGTAGGCTGGTCGTCATCGTCCACGCCCGAGGCGAAGAAGGTGCGCACTACTTCGGCGTCACCCACACCCGGAGTGGGGGTGGTATCGGGCCTGGGCGTAGGGGTAGGGGTGACGTCTGGGTCTGTCGGGTCGACGGGCGGCGCGATGCCTTCCATCGCCTGCCTGATGAACGGCTTGGCAAGGTTCACCGGGCGGATAGCGTTGATGAAGCCGCCGCCAGGGATGCAGGAGTCGTTCTCGTCAATCACGCCGTCGCCGTTGGTGTCGGCCAGACGGCGGCAGTCGGCAAAGTTCTCCGCATCGCCGTAGCCCATCTGGGTCGGGATGCCGATTAGCTCGCCAGCCTCGTTTACCGCTGTGCCGCCGGAGTTACCGCCAGCCGCGGTGGCCGTGTGCTTGATCCAGGCCCGGCCCTCGACACCCTGCTTGAATGAGAAGCCGGACACGTCACCCGAAGTAAAGGTGATCGTGTCGCCGCCGATGCCCTGGTAGCCGAACAGGTGTATCCTGTTGCCCAGCTTCAGCGCGTCGGAGTCGCCAATCGACACTGTAGGGAGGCGCAGGGTGCTGCCGTCCACCGGCTTGCCGTTCAGGTCCGTGGTGATCTGGAGCACCGCTATGTCGAGGCCCCCGTCGTAGGGCGACTGGGCGCGCACCTCGGCAAAGAAGGCGGGCACGGGCGGCTCGTCGTCCTTCTTGGTGAGCGACACGAGGATAGCGGTCTTGGGGTTCCTCAGGTCCGGCGCAACCTGCCGGACGGTATCTTCCACGTCGGTGCAGTGGTGGTTGGTGAGAATGAAGCCGTCGGACGAGATGATGGTGCCGCTACAGGTATAGAGCGGCTCCCAGCTCGTGCGGTTGCCCTGCTTGACCTGCACCACACCGTTGAGGCGCACCACCCCCGGCCAGACCCTCTCGATGGTCTCCGAGGTAATCTCGGCGGTGGCGACTTGTGGCTTGCTTCCAACGAACGCGAACAAGGTAGCCATGAGGATGGTCATCACAGCCAGGATGCGCGTGCGTACAAACTTCCTTCTTGTCATATCATTATCCTTCTTAGTGTGAATGGGTAAGTGATAATCGGTAACTCGTGACCCGTAACTTGTAACTAGGAATTGCCGCCAACGTCATGTACGTAGTTGCACCTCAGAGGTTACGCATTACACGTTACGTTTTACGTGTTACGTCTTACCCTTACGGGATCCTCGCATCTTGAACGAAACGCTCGAACCTGGCTTTGGCATCCGACTCGTTCTCCTCGGTGGACTGTACCGTGAAGACGTAGACGCGATTGTCCTTGCGCAGCAGGTAATCGGTGCCCACGACCACGGTCGGCAGGCCCTCGGTGAATACGCTGTTGGGCGTGCTAACGAAAGCGTAGCGGGTGATCATCGCGGGCAGGCCCTTGATCATCAAAGCAGAGCGGTTGTTGCCCTCGCCTGTCTGGTTTTGGATGTCGAGCACCTTGTAGGCGGTGAGGTCCGCGCCCCGGCTGGTGGCGAGGTTCTGGCCCACGGTGCCGAGCACGTCGGTGAAAGATGCCGAGGCGTCTACCACGACGCTGGTTACCTCGAAGGTGGTGGGGAAGCGGCCGGAGCCGGGTTCGCTCATCACCACGCGGTTGGCCGCGTCGCTGTCGTTGATGCGCCAGCCCTCGGGGTAGCCGACCGTAAGGTTATATGGTGTAGTGAAGCTTCGCGTGGCCGACTCGGCCGAGTCGCGGAGCAGGAAGCCTGCTATCAGCGCCGCCAGCGTGACCAGCACCACGAGCAGGGCGGACACCCTCTCGTTGGTCGTCCGGCGCGGGGCGGGTGCGGCTGTTCTAACTGTTGTTACCATGCTTTGTGTTCCTCTCTCTTGGACGATAGACGATGGACGGTAGACGACGGACGTAATTCGTACTTGGCGTCTAACAACCAACAACTATCAACTAACAACTAGACAGTGCCCAGTCCCTCGTCGGCCTTGTTGTTGCTGCGGATGAGGGCAAAGATGCCGGCCAGGAGCAGCAGGGCCAGGACTACAGCGGCGATCAGCGCGGGCCAGGGGTTGTAGCCGCCCGTGGCCTCGCCCGCCGCGATAGTGATGGGTGCGCGGGTGATTTCGCTGCTGAGCCAGGTGAACAGGCCGTTCAGCGTGGCCGCGATGGTGACGCCCACGGGCATCCACCAGGCGGGCATGGCGTCCATCTTGTTGCGGCCCAGGAAGTACCCTGTGAAGCCGCCCAGCGAGCCGGCCACGAGCGCGGTGACCACAATATTGATCACGCCCACGCCCAGGTTGACGCCGCCGCTGCCGATGACGTTCATGATATTGAGCATCGTGCCGTAGCCGAGGCCAATCGCGGTGCCGTAGATAACGCCGTCCATGCGCTGGTCGAACTCGGCGGAGTAGTACATGCTGAAGCGGATGCCCGCGTACTTGAGGAACTCCTGGATGAAGCCGACCACCAGGATCGAACCGAGGATATTGGTCAGCATGTTGTTGCCGAGCCACTCAGGTGCGCGGAAGAAGCCGTTGATGAGCGGCTCGCCGATAGAGGCCGCCAGGAGCGCGCCCAATATCGCCATGAGCACCACGTACACAGTCGGTTCCGGCTCCTCCCGGTCCTGGACGTAGAAGAGGAACAGCCAAATGGCCGCCGGGATGACCGCGAGCACCACGCTTGTGCCCACCAGCCCGAAGCCTTCGAGCGTGGGGTTGGTGGTCATGACGATCAACTCGACGATACCTACGTAGATGAGCATTCCGACGAGCGCGGCGATTTCGGTCACCCACTGGCCCGACCTTCTGCTCCTTGCCTGGAAAAGTTGCATAGAAAACCTCCCGATGGTATTGGGGGCGAGACTGTGGAGTTCTGCGCTCACGCGGCAGGACAGTCCATGTCCGCAGCTGTTTAGTCGTGAAGCGCGTGCGGAAAAGCACGCAGCATCAATTGATAGCTTGAGGAGAAGCTACGTGCAGGCAATAATATATCTTTTTCTCGTGCGGTTGTCAATAGGCCTAAAGACGTATGGGGCATCAATTCGAGTGGCAGTAGCGACAGTATGGTGTGATAGGCAGACCATGCATAGGACGACGCCCGGCGATTGAAATCGCGGGCTACACATTGCAAAGTCCGCCCTCCGGCGGACTATTCAAGCAACACTTACACCCTATCAGGAACCTCTTAGCACATAGCCAGTCCCCGCAGGGGGACTTTGCCTTGTGTAGCCCGGCGATTTCAATCGCCGGGCGCCGTCCTTCGCACCCTGCGCCCAGTACACACCCATTCGCCGGGCGTTGGCTTCGCATCCTGCCCCTGCTATACCCTGTTCCGGGCGTCCTCCTTCGCACCTGCCCCCAATCCACCCCCTTCGCCGGGCGTCGTCCTTTGCACCCAGGTTGCCCCTCAAGCTTGCTTCATTTCTACCAACTTTCCAGCAGACCACAAGGAAGCTATATAATACCTCACCATGCTATACCTCGACGCCGAACAAACCCGCTTACTCCTCCCTTATCCCGCCCTGGCCGACTCCCTGCATGCCGTGCTGGTTGACAGACAAGCGGGCAAGGCTCACGCGCCGGTGCGCACCTCCATGCCGCTGCCGGGTGGCTCCGTCGATGCCGTGCTGCTGCTAATGCCCGCCCACGACGAGCGGCTGGCAATCACCAAGCTGGTGACCGTACACCCCGGCAATACCGAGCGCGGTCTGCCCGTGGTGCAGGGGGACGTGCTCGTGATGAACGCGGCTACCGGGGAGCGGCTGGCGATGCTGGATGGCACGATGGTGACGGCGAGGCGGACGGCCGCGCTGTCCTTGCTGGCGGCCCGGTTGCTGGCCCCTGAGCCTCGGGGCACGCTATTGGTGGTGGGTTCCGGCACGCAGGCCAGGTCTCATATGGAGGCCCTGCGCGAGGGACTGGGCGTAGAACAAGTTTACATAACTTCTAGGAACTTGATGCATGCGGAGGCGCTTGCCAGGCATGGGCTGGAGCTTGGCTTGGATGCACGCGCCGTCAGCACGCCCGGTGAAGTGCTCTCGCAGGTGAGTCTCATCGTCACGGCCACTACCAGCACAATGCCCGTGCTTCCCCCGGACGTGCGCGACGATGCCTTCATAGCGGCGGTGGGTGCTTACACCCCGACTATGGCCGAGCTGCCGTCGGAACTGCTGCTCCGCTCAAGGCTGTTCGCGGACACGTTGGAGGGTGCGCAAGCCGAGGCGGGTGACTTCATCCAGGCGGGGGTAGACTGGTCGAAGGTTACCCCACTAGCACAGGCCCTGGACATGGAGCGGCCGGAGAGCGGCCCCATCATCTTCAAGAGCGTAGGGCACGCCCTGTGGGACCTCGCGGCGGCTCGCTTGGCGGTGGGTGCGTTGTAGAGGCACAGTGCATAGTACCCAGGTTGGGCAGCCCCTCCGCTTCCTGTTCTGGGACGAAAGCCCCACCGTGTCATCCTGAGAGGGTGTCTAATAAAGGGGTAGAGAGTGGAAGGGAGGAGTGAGGACAAGGGTTATTATAGGTGAGCGGACCTCTAGAGCAGGCTCTACGGACACATCGGGTGCTCTCCCCTGTGCTCCTTCCAACCTGTATAACCTTGTTTTTGTGCCTAAATCTACCCTCTACCTTTATTAGACACCCTCTGAGCGTAGCGAAGGATCAGGTGGGTAGGTGAGAGTTCACAACGTTGGGGATGATGTTAGCAAGAGTAACACTGGTGCCTTACAAGGAAGAATCAGACACGAGCTACTGATCCTTCGCTACGCTCAGGATGACAAGGGGAACAGGATGACAGGGTAGGGGCCGTCGGTTCTCTACACGGGCGGTGGGGCTGTGCCAGCAGGTCACAAGGCATCGTACCCTATGCCTCTTCGTACCTGCCGGGGGAGGGTTCGCGCAGGCGCAGGGCCAGCAGGAACGGTACCACGCCCAACACCAGCCCCACCAACCCAACTGTCAGGTAGCCCGCGCCGCCCAGCAGCAGCCCGCCCATGAGCGAGGCTATGGCACCTGTGAGGCCCACCAGCAGGTCGTTCGCGCCCATCGTGCGGCCCCTCTCCCGCGGGCGGCTCACGTCGGCCAACACTGCGTTGCCCGCCACGTAGCAGAGGCTCCAGCCCAGACCGACCATGAAGAGGCTCGCGCCGTTATATAGCGGGCTTTCAAACAGGGGAGCAGTCAGCGCCCCGCTGATGTAGATGAGCGCCCCGCCCATGATAACCGCGCGCCTGCCTAGGCGGTCGGCTATCCTGCCTATCAACAGCGACAGCCCCAGCATGCCGATGAAGTGCCCCGTCATCACGCCATACACCGAGTCGCCGTGCCCGTGCAGCTTCAAGCTGAGCGATGCGGTCACCATGAGCATCACCATGCCCGCCTGCACCAGCGCGGTAGAAGCCACGGCCACTAGGACGGGCTGGAGCCGCAGTATCTCGCCGAGGGGCCTTGCTGGGGCCGCCGACATAGCAGCCTCGCTCACCGAGGTCTCGCCGGGGTAGTAGCTTTCCAGGTCGGCGGCGATGCGGCGCGGGTCGGGGTGGATGGCGGCTATGGCAAGGATAGCCAGCACCGAAAAGGCGGGCAATATGAGCCAGGGCAGCGTGATTTGCAGCCTGGTGGTGCCGGAGCCTGTGATCAACCCCAGGAGCACCGGCCCGAATATGGCTCCCGCGGCCCCGCCCATGATTACCAGGCTCATGCCCCCGGCGCGCCTGGCGGCTGGGTACATGTCGGCGGCTGCCGACCTCGCCAGCAGGAGAGCGCCCGTGCCCGCGCCCATCAGCATGACGCCCAGCAAGAAGCCCCCGAAAAGGCTCCACAGCAGCGCCAGGCCCGCGACCAGGCTGCCCAGTCCCGCCACTGCCTGCCCCGCCGCCAGCACTGGCTTCCTGCCCAGCCTGTCGGTCAGCCGCCCCGCGAAAGGTGCCGCGAGAGCCGAGGCCACAGCGAAGAGCGTGGCGGGTATGCCCGCCCATCCTGGGTTGCCGGTCAGTTCGAAAGCGGCGATGCTGCCCAGCGTAGCCTGCATTTGCAGCCCCAACCACCCCGCGCACTGCGCCGCCGCCAGCAGGAACGTATTACGCCGAACCAGCGCGGGCACCTCGGTCTGGGCGTAAGTTGTAGTGGTGGTAGCGGACATTCTTGAACGATGGACGATGGACGATGGACGATGAACGATAGCATCTCCTACCATCGTCCATCGTCCCATTTGACAAACGCTCGCCTGTCTTGGACAATTGACAGATAGACCCGGCATTGTGGGGCGTGTATTGGGTGCTTTGTCGCCCGTATGTCGCCCGGTTGTTTCCATGCCATCTTACCACCGGCGATGTAAGGAGTCCAGCTACTATGTCACTCAGGCAGGGAGGCTCGCGGCCTTCCCATTTTAGAGCAGCCAGTGCGGGCGGAGGTCGTTTCGTGCGGCCCCTGGGCCTATTCTGGGGCTTGCTGTCGCTGTGCGTGGCTGTGTTGCTGCTCGCGGGGCCTCTGGCGGCAGGTGCCAAGGAGCCTGTTGCTTCCGGCAGTGCGCCGGGCAAGGCCACGCCCGGCGACGCCTCTGGCACTATGCCTAGTGGGGCCTACTCCGATGCTGACGGCCCGGCGGGCACCGAGCCTGCGGCGCCCAACATGGAGGGCGGCCCTGACGCATTTGGGTACACGTTTGCGGATAATCGCGACCCTGGAGGGCCGGTTTACAACTTCGTTGGAGGTAATACAAAGATTGCCGACAGCGCGTGGCTGACACCTACTTCCATTCCGAACTCTGGTGGGCCGCTGGATGATGGTATTTATACCTACAATTTGCCGTTCTCCTTTAACTTCTACGGTGCTCTCTATAACCAGGTACGCATCAGCACAAACGGCAATGTCCATTTTGGCGATGCGAACGCCTGGTATCCAGGTAATAGTGGTGCGTGCGTACCGTCCAACAACCAATACACTCCGAAGGCTTTGATCGCTCCCCTATGGCACGACTTCGTTGTTCCCGGAGGTGCTGGCGATACAGCTGGTGTATTTCTCCGAAGTGAGGGTACCTCCCCCAATCGCACCGTCATTGTTGAATGGCGCAATGTAGCGAGTTTTGAGAACCCAAACAGTAAGGCCACTTTTGAGGTCATCCTTAATGAGAATGGCGATATTACTTTCCAATACCTGCAACTACTTGGAGATGAAGTAAGCGGCGTGAATGGTGTCGTGGGCATCCAGAACGCCCAGGGCACGGTGGGCCTCAAGTACGCCTGCGATGAGCCTGTGCTGGTACCTAGCCGTGCCATTCGTTTTAGGATCGCGCAGGCAGCCTTCTTGCGTCCCGCCGCCAACTTCAAGGGCGGTGCCCCGGCGTCGATGCTCACGTTTACCGAGACCCTTTTCAACTACACCGGCATAGATAACTCGTTCGTGCTTACCTACACCGGCAACACGTGGCCCACCACCGTTGAGCCGCCCAATACGGGCCTGGTGCCCAAAGGCGGTTCTGTGCCCGTGACCGTCACGGTGCAGATACCCCCAGGCACGCCCATCGGCGGGTACGACGACGTGACCGTCACAGCCTCGTCCAACCTGCCCAGCCCCGGAGCCTTCACGGCCACGGCGGTGCTCACCAGCGCCGCCACCAGTAGCGGTGTGGACTTTCTACCCAAGAACCCGATCAAGAGTGGCGACTTCGGCAGCGTGGTGACCCACACGATGCGCCTGTACAATCGCAGCGGCCAGACCAACAGCTTCAACTTGCAGAAGGAGCAATCGGAGGCCGGGTGGAGCACTAGTCTATCCCCCTCCAACACAGGCTCCATGCCCAACGACGGCTCGGTGCCTGTCACGCTTACGGTGCAAGTGCCCTCCAGCGCGAAGTTGGGCGACAGCGAAGTGGTGACCATAACCGCTCGGTCCGATCTGCCCGCGCCGGGTACCTACTACGGCGTGCAGGTGGTGACCACCACGGCGGGCCTCTGGAAGACCCGCACTGACCTGTTACAGCCGCGCAGCCGCGCAGCAGCCGTCAGCTTCGGCAGTCAGGGTCATATCTACGTGTTGGGTGGCGAGAACGACGAAGGCGAAATAGACTTGCCCGTCGAGCTTTACGACAGCCTGAGCAACCGCTGGTACGAGCGCGCGGGACTGGCCCAGCCGGTCGCCAACGCGGGGGCGGCGGTAATAGGTGACGCTATCTACGTGGTGGGTGGCACGAGCGGGGCCGATGCGCAGACTACGCTGCAAATCTACCGCCCCGCCACTAATACATCAGAGGTCGTGGCGACCGACCCTCTGCCTCAGCCAAGATTTGGCGCCGGCGTGGTTGCTGTCAGCGGTAAGCTCTACGTCATCGGTGGGGCGGCCTCCGACCAGGTAGGCACCAATACCGTGTTCGAGTACGACCCGGCACGCCCGGCGGGCAGCCGCTGGCAAGCCAAGTCCCCCATGCCCACGGCCCGTATGTACCTGGGCGCGTCGGCTGTAGACGGCACCATCTACGCGATAGGTGGGGCGGCCCGCGCCGTGCCCGCCACCGACCTCGCCACGGTGGAGGCTTACAACGCTGACACGAACACCTGGACCACGCTCGCCCCCATGCGCCGGGGCAGGGCTGGAGTGGTGGCGGTGGGCGTAAACTCGGGTGAGTCTGGCTGCGGGGCGCGGCTGTACGCACTCGGTGGCGGCTACGTGCTGCCTACCAGTTCGGGCGAGGTGTACGACCCAGCCACCGGCGAATGGCGGCCCCTATCGAATATGGTACTCGGCCGCCGCACCCATGCCGCCGTTTACAACAGCTATACCAGGTCGCTGATGGTGTTCGGCGGGTGGATCAACAACATCGAGAGCGAAGTAGAGTCCGTATCGTGCATGTCGGGGGTGACGTACTGTGAGGCGGGGTTCCCGGATGTCGCTCCCGACAGCCCCTTCTACTCGTACGTCAGGTGCCTGGCATGTCGCAACATCATCGGAGGCTACCCGGACGGCACCTTTGGCCCCAACAACGCGGTAACTCGCGGGCAGCTATCCAAGATCGTGAGCAACGCGGCGGGCTTCGACGAGGAACATGAGGGCCAGACCTACAACGACGTGGCACCCGACAGCCCCTTCTATATCTGGGTAGAGCGCCTGTCGAGTCGCGCCATCCTGGGCGGCTACCCCTGTGGCGGTGCGGGCGAACCATGCGATTCGCAGAACCTGTCCTACTTCCGCCCCAACGCTAACTCGACGCGCGGCCAGATCACCAAGATCGTGGCGAACGCGGCGGGCTTCAACGAAGCGGTGCCCTCTGATCGCCAGACCTTCACCGACGTGCCCCCCGGCGGCCCCTTCCACGAGTTCGTGGAGCGCCTGACGACCCGCAACGTCATGAGCGGCTACCCCTGTGGCGGTGCGGGCGAGCCCTGCGACTCGCAGAATCGCCCCTATTTCCGTCCCAACGCCAACGCCACCAGGGGCCAAATCTCCAAAATAGTAGCCAACACCTTCTTCCCCGGCTGCGAAACCACGACACAGCCGACGGAATAATAGACGGAAACGCCAAGACGCCAAGACGCCAAGACGCCAAGGGCGCGCCAAGTAGATTAGGGTTTGGAGAGTACAAAGAGGAGCAGGGTACTTGATGTCGTACCCTGCTCCTTTCGCTTAGAACCAAACAATCCTAATCTCTTGGCGTGATCCTTGGCGTCTTGGCGTTTCCCCTCTTTTATTCGCCCCGTTCTTTGGGGGTGTAGACGAAGGGCGAGAGGAGCCAGTCGTAGTCGAAGAGTTCGTTGTCGTTGAAGAAGCGGGGTACCTCGGCCAGGGCGGTCTCCAGGGAGTCGGAGGCGTGAACGAGGTTGGCCTGGATGCTCATGGCGTAGTCGCCGCGGATGGTGCCGGGGTCGGCTTCGCGGGCCAGGGTCTTGCCGCACATGGAGCGCACTGCCTGTACGCAATCGACGCCTTCCCAGCAGGTAGCGATCACGGGTGCGCGCATCATGAACGACTTGATCTCGCCGAAGAAGGGCAGGTGGTTCAGGTGCGAGTAGTGCTCGTCCAGCAGGGCGTCTTCGAGTTGCATCATCTTCATACCGACCAGCTTGAGGCCCTTGCGCTCGAAGCGGCCAATAATCTCTCCCAACAGTCCGCGCTGCACCGCGTCCGGCTTGAGCAGCACCAGTGTTCTCTCCATGCGGTTATTCTCCATGTAGCAAGTTTGTGACGTAGTCGGCAGGGATTATAACACATGGAGCCTGGCTGGGTCAGGCGGCAGTGCGCACCGGAGCGCGAGACCCCAGCAGCGACATACCCAGGACGAGCATTATCAGCCCTATCAGAATGGGCATCAGACGAATGGGCGCGGCGAACAGCAGAGGAAAGGCCAGCGAAGTTAGCAGGTATAGCACGAGCACGAAGGCGTACCATACCCTGCCTGGTGACTCCTGCCTCACGCTCTCACGGAAGTAGGCGGCACCAAGGGCCGCCGGGACCGCCAGCAGGCACAGGTCGTGAGTGTTGAGTTGCAGGTTGGTGAAAGCTGTGGCAAGGACGGTGAGGGACATGGCCCCATCCCACGCGGGCTTACCTGGTCGCCAGGGACCGCGCCACACCCATACTACCAGGGCTGCGGCCAGCAGGGTGACTGCCAGGGTGACGTTGCGGATTGTCTCGTTGCCCGCCGCGTTCACGTTCGCCGCGTTGCCGAAGATGAGCGCGGCTAATTGCCCGGTCAGGCTGTGGCTCGCCCAGGGGGTGAGCGCCAGGGCCGGGTCGAACCTCTGCGCCCGTTGCAGCATGTCGAGGAAGCCCGGTATCCAGCTGGTGCCCATCGTGAGGACGGACAGCAGGAACAGCACGGCCCCGGTCAGTGCGATGCCAAGTAGCGCCCGCCACCTGCCCTTGAACAGCAGCACAAGCACCAGGAACGGAAGCCACTGTATCTTCAGCAGCAAGAGGCCCAGGGTCGCCCCGGCGCCGAGGTCATTGCCGCGCCGCAGCAGAGCTATTCCAGCCGCCAGGCCGAGCATGATTACACCTGAGCTTTGCCCCTGTTCCAGGTTTACGATGAAGGGGAGGCAGGTGAGGCCGCCCAGGAGCAGCCAATAGCGGGCCGCTCTCGCCAGGGGCAGCGACGACAGTAACACCCACAAACCTAACGCCATGCACGCTATGTTGATCAGATCCCATATCGCCATGGCAGTGAGTGGCGACAACCCGGCAAGGGGCGCGTTGAGCACGGCGACGAAGGGGGCGTAGGGATAGGGGTAGAGGAGGTCGGCGGTGAGGGACCGTTCTATGTAGCCTTCGCGGATGAGTTGGCGCTGGCCTTCGAGTTGCAGGCCCAGGTCGTACAGTTGAGCGCCCTGACCGGAGGTTATCATGCGGGAGGCCAGCGCCACGGCGGGGTAGTCGGCCTGCGAGAAGAGACCAGTGTGGCTGCCCGCACCCCCCTGTGGCGAAAGGAAGAACTGCACCCAACTCCACGCGCCCAGCGCGAAGACCACCGCTATCAGGCCGAGGGCCAGCAGGTTGGTCAGCCTGTCGCGGCTCAACTTCTCCAGAGGATGCGTATCACAGGGGGGTGCGACCACAAAGATGTCTCCCACTACCGCTCAGGGCCTTAGGTGGCGGCCCGCAACAATGATAACACTCTTGGGGGTGAGGCTGAATAGCACATTGGTGGATTGTGGATAGTATCTTCGGGAGGGGAAGGTGTATGGCACCTGTACAGCACATTAGCCCCACCCTGTCATCCTGAACGCAGTGAAGGATCTCAAGAAGTTACTCCAGGGATGCTGTGGAACTGTGGCGACTAAGCTCCTTCCTTGTCATTCTGAACGCAGTGAAGAATCTCGTCCCCCAGCACCCAAATACCACCTTTCTTATGGTCACGGGGTCCCAGGAGAAAAGGGTAGCATCCTGGTGGAGGACGAGATTCTTCACTGCGTTCAGAATGACATGGTTGGGGCTTGGTGCTGTAGGAAAGGTGATACTTGGGTGGTAGAGGACGAGATTCTTCACTGCGTTCAGAATGACAAGGAAGGAGCTTTGGGTGCCGTAGAGGTGGCTATCAAATAGGGGTGGCCGATCCTTCGCTGTGCTCAGGATGACAGAGGGGTCTTGGGGTAGCGTGGGTGGTGCTGTGGATGGGGCAGGCGGGTTGGACGTGAGGGCGTGCGGCAGTTACGTTACTCGGTCGAGTATTCGGGGAAGAACCAGTAGCGGGCTGGCTCGCCTGGGTGGGACAGGTGATGGTGGAGGGGTTGGCCGAGGCTGGGCGAGGGGAGATAGAGGGGTAGTTCGTCCAGGGGGACGAAGCGCAGTTCTTCAACGGCGGGGTCGTTGCCCGTGGTGAGCATGCCGGAGAGGAGGCGCACCCGGAAGGCGCAGGTGAGGAAGAGGCGGCGGTTGGTGGCGCTGCGGGCCTCTACCACGAAGGCGAGGTCTTCCACTTCGACGCGCAGCCCCGTTTCCTCCAGGAACTCGCGGGCCGTGGCCTCAGCCACACCCTCGCCGTCCTCAGCCCGCCCGCCGGGCAACGTCCATACCAGCGGCTTGCCCGAATACCACCTGTTGCCGCTCAACAGCACCCTGCCCTCCTCGACAAGGATGCCCTGCCCCACCCTGAAGTGCGCCCAAGTATCCTGGGGTGTTACGTTATCGTAGGTCATTGGATTTGGGAATTGGGAATGCGGATTTCGGATTTGCTAGGAGTTCTTCTAAATCCCAAATCCGAAATCCCAATTCCCAAATTACCCCTTCACCTGGTCGAGGGGGAAGTGCTCCATGTGCCACTGGGCCGCCTGGCGGAAGCGTTCCTGGTCCATCACCTGGGGCGGGAGGCTCTGCACCTCGTAGAGCATGCGGGCGGTGCTCACCTGGGTGGCGGCGTCGAACACCAGGCGGCGGGAGAGCAGCAGGCGGTCTTGCTCGTCGGCGAAGATGAGGTAGGTGCGGTCCTGGCGGGCTATCTGCTCCAGCATGTTCTGGCCCAACTGGCAAGCGTCCTCGTGAGGCTGGCCGGGGTCGTGCGGGTTGAGGAACGTCTCCCCGATATAGGGGTTCTCGGCCCCGTCGTCCACCACGATATAGAGAGCCAGTATGGGGCCGTAGGGCGTGCGCGACAGGAAGAGCGACAGGCGGGCCTCCATCTCAGGCGTGGGCAGGTTCGTCCAGTCGCGGCGGGGGGTGCGGCTGAGGAAGGCGGCTATCTTGGTGCCACCCTCGCGCAGGAGCACCAGCCTGGTGGCCGGTTGCTGGCCGGGCGGCAGCAGCCCCCTTATCGCGGCGGGCAGGGTCTCGTTGGCGTTGACGGGCGCGGGCGACACCCAGGCCGGGTATGCGAAAGCATCGTGCCAGCGCGGGCCGTAAGCCACCTGCTGGCGGGCCTCGTAGTGGGTGGGGTCCTGCTCTAGCACCCGGCGCAGCTCCGGTATCGCCACCTCGAAGCCCTCCGAGTAGCGCAGGGCAATCGCGTAGAAGTAACGGTAGACCACCGAGGTCGGCACCAACTCCACCGCCTGCCTGAAAAGGTTGGCGGCGGCGCGGGCGGGTCCCGGCCCTACATTGTAGCCGCGGGAGGTGGGCAGCACGCCGCCTTCCATCTGCGTGAGGCCCTCTTTGAACAGGGTGCGGGCGCGCACGGTGTTGGCGGCGGCCTGCTCGTTTTGCGCGGAGGCCGCGGTGCGGGCGGCGGTCTGCGAGACGATGCCTTCCTGTAGCGGCCCACTGTTGAGCACGTCCGACAGGTTGGGTATGGTGGTCTCGCCTATGTCGTGGAGGGACGCGGGCGGCCTGCCGGGCTGCTGTGCCTGGCTCTGCTGCGTGGTGCCTGCCGCGCGGTCGGCGGGCGTGGCGGTCTCGTTGCGGGATGCTTCGCTCATGGATATCTGGATGGGATTATAGGACGTGTCCCCGGCGAGGTTCGCCATGCCCAGCGCGGGCAGTTGGCCTGCTGTGGGCTGCGGTGCAGCTTCCTGCTGTGGGGGTCGGGTTGCTGTCGGTGCGCTGAAGCCGGTGTAGCCAGGCAGACCCGCCGGGGCGGGCACCTGGGCCTTCTCCGGCACCACGAACGTCTCGGCTATCTTATCATGCAGCCCCTGGTGTCGCAAGTCGAGGGCCACCATGACCACGCCCCAGCCGCCAAGCGAGATGGAAAAGATGTAGCCCACGAACCGGAGCACCGAGCGGCCCCAGCCAGGCGGGTTGCCGTCAGCACCCACCACCTTGATGCCCATGAGCCTCTTGCCTATCGTCTGGCCCCCCATGCTCCACTGCACAACGTGGTACGCGCCGAACACGAGGATGGCGAGCAAGGCCAGGGAGCCGTACCTGCCGAGCCAGGCAGCGAAGTCGGCGGGCGGCTGTGGTGGCGCGGTGACCAGGGCAATCACGATGGTGATTATTTGGAGGAGCGACATGAAGAAGAAGTCTATCAGCCCAGCGGAAAGGCGCGGCCCGAAGCCGACGTAGAAGGGCCTGTAGCTTTCGAGGAAGGCCGAGTGCGCGGCCACGGTGGCTGCCATGTCGCCGCTGGTGGACATCGCACCGCCGAGCAGGGGGCTGTAGACGTAGCTTTCCAGCACGGGCTGCTCGCTTGGGGGCCAAGCGATGGGGCCTGTGGGCGTCTGCGGGTAGTAGGGCACCTGGGGGACCGAGGGTTGGGGCGTGCGCTGGCCGGAGCGGGAGGGGGCGGGCAGGCCCTGGCCTTGGAAGTCGGCGGGTGCCTCTGCACCCACGTCTATGACCGCGCGCCTGTAAGCTATCACCACGAAGATGTGGTCGCCGGTGCGCTGGTCGGTGCCCTGCCAGCCCGCGAGGTCGAAGCGGGTGGTATCGGTCAGGTTGGGGCCTCCCGCACGGTAGCTGATCGTCTGGAGGTCGGAGATGGCGCGCGCCCACTGATCGCCGGGCCAAGGAGGCTCGACGGAGAAGAGGTGGACGGGTGGGTTGTCCCAGTCGATAGCGCGCGCGGCTTCGGGGTTGACCACGCTGAGAATCTGGCGCGCATAGCGGAGGTCAGGCGCGGAGCCTTCTTTCCATATGAACACCTGGGCCAGGCGGTTCCCGTCAACTGACATGAAGCTGGGTCTCTTTCATCGTAACGTAACAGGGATGCGCAAGTTTTACGCCAGCACGCGGCATGGCAGATTGACAGCGTGGCAGCACGAAAAACAGGTACTCCAAAGTAGCGAACTTCTACGGAGTGTCAAAATTGTAGCACAGGGCGAAACGGGTTAACAATGCTCGTGAGGGTGATAATAGGGGTATTCCGCCCGGTGGTATTAGTACCACCAGGTAGGGAATGGGGAGTGGGTAGTAGTATGCCACAAGTAATACTTTGTTGCTAGGGGTGGGACCGGATGGGGGTTGAGGGTTGGGATAGCACAACATTAATACGTATGGGTGTAGCTTTAGGTGCGTTTTGAGGTTGTGCTGCTTACGCTCAGTGTTTGCGGGTTGGAGATTGCTGGGGATGGGGTGTGGGGCCTTTAGGCGCGTTGTGGATTTACACAGACTCGACAAAGCGCGCGACGGCTACTAGGATGACTTCGTAGATACAGTGTGGAGGATAGTGAGATGAATTGGCCCACTGAAATTACAGTTGCCTTAGTCAGTAGTGGATTCGGCCTTGCCGTACTTTTCGTCACCTTATATTTCCAGGCGAAGAGAGATCATATCGATGCGGACCGACGATACACTGAGATCTTTCTCCAGCATAAGCTAACTGAACTTACATCCTTTCTAAAGCAAATGAGCACGATGAACGACGATCTTTACCGGCTAATTACCAGTGACAGGATGCCTATTTCTCAGATTGATGAAATGCTTCGAGAACAATATGCTTTAGTTCGACAAGCGTCAAGCCTACGAGCCGCAGTTACACCTTACTTGACTGAAAAAATCGAGGAAACACTTCATGATTACGCCGAAGTGCGGAATGAAATCACCAACCACATCCAAGAGTTACGGATTAGGTACCAAGGGACACATACTGGTCAGCTAACAGAATACTCTCCTCAGCAGCGCAAGGTTGATGTCACGCGTCTTATGACCGCATACGCACGTGTAGTAGACGAATTAAGCTACCTGTTGAACCCACCGAGATTTCGCAACTTCCATTCAGACTCCTCACGGCCTCATCGTAGAGGTATCATGAATGTTTGAATTACTTCTTAACACATTAATAAGTGGAATGCTCGTTGGCGGCTTCACTATATGGGGTGTACGTATGACACTCCGCGCTCAGGGTACTCAGCAAGAAAAGGAGTCCCAGAGACGGTACGCAGAGATGCCCTTACGTCGCGAACTTGATTTGCTGATTGATGTAAAATCCAAGCTCGTTCGTTTCTCCGATTACGTCACCTATTATGCTGACGTACGTGAATTTACCCCGGAGATGCTCACTCAGTATAGGAACCACCAATACGCATTCGAGAATGCCTGGTCAGAAGCAGCCTATTATCTTACTCTTGAAGGAACAGTTAACGCCTGCTACGCAGCCTTTCGTATGGTCTGCACCCATATCACATGTGGCATGTATTACCCACTTCTAAAAGAGCGTTTCCCCGAATCCTTAAACTGCGATCATCAGTTCACATACGAAGAACGTTCAGATAGTCTAGCTGAGTTCTACACGGCAGGGGCGAGACTAGAGGTTGAACTCGAAAAGCTCATTCAACGAGTTTATGGTAAGTTCCATTCAATATCTACATAGCACTCTTAGCCCCAACCCGCATCCCTACGCTATAATACCCTCATGCCGTTCCTTAGCCGAACCCGCCTCCTGCGCGTGCCGACCGCGTACGCCCGCCGCTCGCTTGTCTTAGCCGTCCTCATGGTGCTCTCCGTGCTGGCGTCGGCGTGCGACAGCGACCCGGTGCCTATCAACCCTGGACCTACCGCTACCAACGTGCCGCCGCCTACGCCCACCCAGGCCGACCGCCCGCGTGGGGGTACACTCACGATACGTCTGGGTGGCGACCCTGCTTCGCTCAACCCGTGGCTGGCCCGCCGCGACCCCTCTACCAGGGCCATCGCGGGGTTGCTGTTCAACGGGCTAACGCGGCTGGACAACCGCTTGCAGCCCCAGCCCGACCTGGCAGAGCGGTGGGAGGTCTCGGAGGACGGTCTGTCGCTCACCTTCTACCTGCGCACGGATGTCACCTGGCACGACGGCACGCCCTTCACCGCCGAGGACGTGGTGTGGTCCTACCGGACGCTGGGGGCTTTCCCCGCCGACACGCCCACGCTGGCCCACATACGCGGGAGTGTGGCCTCGGTCGAGGCGGTGGAGCCTGTGACAAGCACCGTGCGCTTCAACCTGCGGCGGCGCGACGCTCCCCTGCTGGCCCAACTAACCATGCCGGTGCTGCCGAGCCACATCCTCTCCAGCGTGCCCCTGGAGCAGTTGCCACAGGCGGAGTACAACGAGGCCCCGGTGGGCACCGGACCTTTCGCATTCGAGAGCCGCGAGGTTGGTAGCTCTGTGTTGCTTAGGGCTAACGAGGATTTCTACCGGGGCAGGCCGTTTGTGGACAGCGCGGCTTTCCTGGTGGCTCCTGATGGGGGTGTGGCGGGCGAAGCGGTACGCAATGGCGGACTGTTGTTGGCGCAGTTGCCGCCCGGTGCTGCGGAGCAGCTTGTGACGCAGGTCGAAGGTGCGAGGGGCGGGGCCTACAACGAATACGGCTTTGACTGCGTGGTGTTCAACCTGCGCGAGCCTCGCCCGTTCAGCGATACCAGGCTGCGGCAGGCTTTCGCGCTCGCCCTTGACAAGCCGGGGATGGCCTTCGCGGTTACGGGCGGTGGCGGCGACCCGGTATGGTCCACCGTCAACAAGGCGTCGTGGGGCTACAACCCCGACGTGCCGAAGCCGGGGGGCGACCCTGAGGCGGCCAGGCGGCTGATCGCGGAGGCGGGCTGGGTTGATAGTAACGGCGACGGCATTGTGGAGAAGGACGGCAAGCCGCTGCAAATCGCGCTGTACGTGCGGGCGGACAATATGGTGCGCCGGGCGGCCGCGGAGGCGATGGTGGGGCCGCTGCGCAACGCGGGGATTGACGCGAAGGTGGAGCTTGTGGACTTCGAGACGGCGCTACAGGCTCGCCTCAGCGCCACCACCAACCCGCCCTTCGACTTCGACGTGGCCCTGATCGGCTTCAACCGCGCGGGCACCGACCCTGACTCGTTCGACCTGTTCCATTCGAGCCAGGCCCGCACGTCCTCCAACCCGACCCTGTTCAACTTCACCGGCTTCGCGGCCCCCGAAGTGGACGACCTGCTGGTGGAGGGCCGGTCCACTTATGATTTCAACCGCCGCAAGGAGATATACGCCCGCGTGCAGCAGATCGTAGCCGACCAACTGCCGTTCTACTTCCTCTGGTCGGAGAAGTTCGGGGTGGTGGCCGGGCCTAAGCTGCACGGGGATATAGACTTCGGCTCGCCTATGTATATGTGGAACGTGGAGCAGTGGTGGATAGAGTAGCTTGGATGAGGCAGGCGCGTCGTATGGAGGAAAAGTCGATGCAGAACACCAGGCAAGTAAAGGTCATTTTGGAGAAGCACTCTGATGGATTCGTGGCTTACCCGCTGGGACTCAATGGTGTAGTCGTGGGAGAGGGTGATACTTATGAAGAGGCTCTAGCCGATGTCACGTCTGCTATACGCTTCCATATAGAGACCTTTGGGGATGAAGCGTTGCAAGCTGAGACCCCGGTGCTAGAGGTATTCGTAGATGAGGCCGAGGTGGCAATCTAGTGCCACCCAAGTTCCCGGTAGATGCTCCAAAGTCGAGAGTTATCAGAACACTAGAATTGTTGGGGTTTCGGGTTGTTCGAGAACGGGAGCATATTGCAATGTTGCGAGAGAACCCCGATGGCACGCGGACTCCACTAACGCTGCCAAACCACACTACGATCAAAGGTTCTACCTTACGCACAATATGCACACGAGCAGGCATTCCTCGCGATGACTTCTTAGAGACTTACGAACGGAGTTAGGAACTCCCTACTCCGTCCAGGGTATAACTTGCAACGGTGCCCGGAATACTATCTCCGTGATACCCTCCTCCGTCTTTAGGGGCTGGTCGGGTTGCCCTGGCGGGTGGACCTCCAGGGTGACCGTGTAGTTGCCGGGGGTAAGGCCGCCGGGGAGGCGCAGGTCGCGGTAGTCGATGATGTGCTTGCCTGGGGGCCATTCCGAGGTGCGCCAGTAGCCGTTGAGGGGGCCCGCCGAGTCGTCCACTATCACTTTGCCGGTGGGGTCTTTGATGCGCACGCGGAAGATGTAGTCCTGTTGCAGGCGCTGCGAGGTCATCCAGTAGAGGGTCAGGGGGAAGTACGAGGCGTCGCGTTGCTGTGTGGCGTCGGCCCGGATTTCGTAGATGTAACCCTCGAAGATGAGGCCGTTTGGATAAGTGTGGCGCTCCGGGTAGTCGGGCGCGGGGAACCAGGTCTCTCTCACTTCGTGGAAGGAGATGCCGTACACTGTGACGCCGTTGAACACCTTTGTGTCGAAGGTGTTCCAGTTGTATTGTAGCCACTGCTGCACCTGGTTGTCGGGGTCTTCGCTCTCCTGGCGGACCGGCGAGGTGATGAGCCACACCCGCTCGTGTCCCTTGATTGCTTCCCGCAGGGCCATCTCCAGCTCGCGTGCGCCAAAGCCCTCCGTGCGCATGCTGGGGATGCTGGCTATTACGGGCACCTCCGGCACCTGTCCAGGGCCGCCGGGCTTGTAATAGGTGTCCACCGCCGTCACCAGGTAGCCGGGGAAGACGATGATAGCGTCCCGCAGCCGCAGGTGGTCCTGCACGTATACCATCGCCCCGCGCCAGTCCTCTTTCTGCACGTCCTGCGAGTAGTTGACGCTCAGCAGCGACATGACGCTTGCCAGCCCCAGCACCCCCGCCGCGATTCCCGGTGCCGCTCTATGTATTCGCCGCAGCCACAGCACCCCCGCCCCCGCCATGAGCAGGTAGGGAGGCAGCGCCATGACGAGGTAGCGCGGGTGGAAGAGCGGCACCCGCAGCGTCACCAGCCAGAAGACGAAGATAGGCACGAGCCACAGGGCCAGCACGAGGGGAGCTAGGGGAGTTTTGAGTTTTGAGTTTTGAGTGTTGAGTTGGTCTTCACCGGATGGGACTGGCTGGCTCGTGGTGAGGCGGAATAGCGCCCATACGCCGAGGGCTGCCAGGAGGGCCATGAGGACAGCGCCGGTTAGCTCCCACTCGGGTGCGGAGCGGTTGACTGCGAAGGTGACGAAGATGGTGGATAGTATGTCGGTGAGGCCGGTGGTTTGGTACCAGTTGCCCACGTCCAGGGTGTTGTTAAGCAGGGCGGCGAGCCGCAACCACGCGATAGGGAAGAGCGGGCCGAGTATGAGCAGCATCGCCCAGCCCCAACGGACCCATCTTGATTTTGGATTTTGGATTTCGGATTTTGGATTTGGTCGAAGGAAGGGGGTGGCGGATAGTTGGGCCAGCAGGACCAGGCCGGACATGCTGTGGACGGTGAGCATTACCCAGGTGGCTAGCACGTAGGCGGCCCACAGGATTATTTTGTTGCGTTGTAGGGCTTCGACGTAGAGCAGGGTGCCAGCGAGGGCGGTGAGGACCAGCAGGGTGTACATCTTGGCGTCCTGGGAGTGCCAGATGTGGAAAGGGTTCACAGCCAGCAGGCTTGCCGCCGTGAAGCCGAGGACGGTGCCGCCGACCCGCCGGGCCAGCGCGTACATGACGGGGATGGCCACCGTGCCGAACATGGCTGACAAGCCGCGCACCGGGGCTTCCATGCCCGTGCCGAAGACGATGTGCAGCACTCGGTCGAGTGCAGGGAACGCCTCAATCGCCGCGAGCCAGTAGTGCAGCATGAGGGTATATAGCGGGCCGTTTTCCCCCGCCTCGGTGAAGCCTTGTAGCAGCGTCGATACGGGTTGCAGGGCACGCTGCACGATGTCGGCTTCATCGAACCAGAACGACTCCGAGCCGAGCCGGTAGCGCCTGAGCAGGAAAGCCAGTAAGGTGAGGGCGGCCACACCAGCCCACGGCAGCCAGGGTCTGGCGACTTTGCGCTCGGCGGGCGCGGACGTAGGCGCTGGGGCCGCCTGCGCATCAGGCTCCTGTACTTCGGCTTCTACCATCCTGGTGGGACTTTGCGTGCTCACGCTACTTTTAACTATTCCGCATGTCCGAGGTTGCACCCATGAGGTCATTATACGCTCTTGGAGGGGGCCTCGTCTGCGTTCGAGTTGGACAACAGGACCACACTCCCCTCTGTCATCCTGAACGCAGTGAAGGATCTAAGATGTTCGCTTTGCCCCTAAGCCGGACCTTTACCACCTGGCTCTTTACCATTCAACAGTATGACCATGCCACCTTCTTGAGATCCTTCGCTACGCTCAGGATGACAGGGTGAGGCTCAGGATGACAGAGGGGAGGCTCAGGCTGACAGGGTGGGGCTG
>JALZHG010000006.1:0-14449 GCA_030914045.1 Chloroflexota bacterium
TGCTTGGGAGGTTCAGCTAGCACCTTCTCTACCGCCTCTTTGGGATCGTCGGCGGCCAGGAGGGAGTGCAGGGTGCCGTCCATATAGGTGTTGATGATGGAGGGATGCACATACGACTTGCGGCAGATGGCGGGGGTGTTGCCCAGCCGCTCCGAGACCTCCTGTATTGCCGCGACCACGTTCTTGCGGGCCTGAGTTACCTTCTCGGCAGGCTCTTGCGCCTTCAAGGAGATGGCGGCGAGCACTGTGCCGCCCCAGGTGCGGAAGTCCTTGGCGGTGAAATGTTGCCCCGTTATCTCGTGCAGGTACTGGTTTACGTCGTCGGAAGTGATGGTGCGGCGCTGACCCTGCTCGTCCAGGTAGCCGAAAAGCTCCTGGCCCGGTAGCTCCTGGCAGCGCTTTATCACCCTCGCCAGGCGGGGGTCGTCTACCGTGATGGCGTGCCGCTTGCCGCTCTTGCCCCGGAACTTGAACTGCACCTTGCTGCCTGTCACATCTATATGGCGGCAGCGCATGGTGGTCAGCCCGAACGACTTGTTGGTGCGGGCGTATTCCTCATTGCCCACGCGGATATACGTGGTCTCCAGCAAGCGCACCACCGTCGCCAGCACCCTCTCCTTGGAGAGCGCCTTCTTGCCGAGGTCCTGGTCCACCTGCTCGCGTATTTTGGGCAGGGCGCGGCCAAACTCTATCATCCGGCCAAACTTGGTCTCGTCGCGCACTGCCCGCCAGCGGTCGTGGTAGCGGTACTGCTTGCGTCCTTTCTCGTCGCGTCCGGTGGCCTGGATATGGCCGTTGGCGTAAGGGGAAATCCACACGTCGGTCCAGGCGGGGGGTATAGCCAGCGCCTTGATGCGGGCAAGCTCCTCCGGGTCGGTGAGGCGCTGCCCCTTCGGGTCTGTGTAGGTGAAGCCCTTGCCCGCTTTGCGTCGCGTGATACCGGGCCTGCTGTCGCTCACGTAGCGCAGGTTGGCGGCCCTGGCCGACTCCCTCGGGTCAACCACGACCTCGGGCTGGAGTGCTTCATCGGGGTGTATGTTGGTAGTCATCAAGAACCTAGAGGCAAACGGCATGCCATAACCTCAAAGGTGCTCCTGGAGCGCATGTTTAAGCCCTCTCCGGCCATGTCTTAGACAAAATTAAGGTTCTGATAAAGAAAATTCAGAATTGCCCAGCGAATATTCAGCAAACCTATTGACAAATCTAAAGTTCTATGATATAAAGGTAATAGAAATCAATGTGGCACTCAGAAATCTCAACAACAACCAACAAAATCCTAAAGGAGAGAAAATCAAATGTCGAGCAACTTCTACGTAATGGAACAGGTCGCCAACGGTATCAACAGCGAGCGCAGGCAGGACGCCAACGCCTACCGCCTGTGGAGGAAGGCCCTTCAGCCGGTCCAGGACCTGCGACGGTCCAAGCAGCAAGCTAACGCCAATGCCCGCTAAATACTGCGGCACCTCGCCCCGCAAGAGAAAAGCTCTGACGGGTTTGATCCGTCAGAGCTTTTTGCTTTAACTTTCTTATGGAGGCGACTCTCAGTGCCCAATTGAATATTGGGACTCCGCTGCCTTTTGTCATTCTGAACGCAGTGAAGAATCTCGTCCCTCAGCACATGGTTGCCCCTTTCCCTAGGCGACACTCTCAATCAGGAAAGGTGTAACACCTGCAGGGAGGACGAGATTCTTAACTGCGTTCGGAATGACAAAGGGGAGTAGTGTTCTAGTATCCCTTCTGGCTATCCACGTCCCTGCAAGTGCTACCCTTTGGTACCTCCCTGTGCGCGCATCTCGCGTATAATAAAGAGATTCCCATCAGAAAGGCACTACACTCAACATGGCAACCGCTACCAACCCCGTGCGCATACCCCCAGGCCCTCCCACCCTCCCGCTCGTCGGCGCGGTCTTCTCCTACATGCGCAACCCGCTCGACTTCATGCTGGCGAACTACCGGCGCTACGGTGAGGTGATTCGCATCGACCTGCTTGGCATCAAGGGCGCAGCGCTGCACGGGGCCGATGCCAACCGCTTCGTCCTGGTGGATAACGCTTCCAACTTCCTGGTAGAGCCACTGATCGACCGCGTGCGCGCCCGCTGGATCGTGGGCAACGGCCTGCTCTTCATTGACGACCCACAGCACAAGGCTCAGCGCCGCCTGATGATGCCCGCCTTCCACCGCAAGCGCATCGAGCATTACGCCGAGGTGATGCGTGACTCCACCAATGAGATGCTGGACACGTGGCAGCCCGGCCAGGTGCTCGACATCGGCAAGCAGATGCACCACCTGGCCCTGGTCATCGCGGGGCGCACGCTGTTCAGCATGGACCTGGGAGGCTCGGCACGCGAACTAGGCGAGTCGGTAGCCACTCTCGTGAAGGTGGTGAGCAACCCTCTCAACATCGGCTTGGCCCAGTTGCCCTTTGACGTGCTCAACGTGGGGGAGGGTGCCACGCTACGCCGCGCCCTCAAACGCATCGACCGCACCCTGAGGCGCATCATCGTGGAGCACGAGCGGTCGCACACCGACACGGGCGACGCGGTCTCCATGCTGGTGGCCGCGCGGGATGAGGAAGGCAACCGCCTCAGCGTGGAGCAGATACGCGACCAGTTGCTCACTCTGTTCGTGGCCGGGCACGAGACGAGCGCCAACGCCCTCACCTGGGCCTTCTACCTGCTGGCCCAGCACCCCCAAGTCACCTCGAAGTTGCTGTCCGAGCTAGACCGTGAGCTAAAGGGCGAGCCTCCCACCGTCGCGGACCTGGAGCGCCTGCCCTACTTGGAACAGGTGATGAAAGAGGTGCTGCGCCTCTACCCGCCCGCGCCAAGCGCCAACCGCACCGCCAAAGAGGACTTCGAGTGGAAGGGCTACACCATCAGGAAGGGCGAGATAGTGAGCTACGTGCCCTTCGTGAGCCACCGCATGCCCACGCAGTTCGTAGACCCCGAGGTGTTCATGCCGGAGCGGTGGGCACCCGACTTTCGCCCCCAGCCGCCCCAGTACGCCTACATCCCATTCGCCGTGGGGCCGCGCTCCTGCATCGGTGCTGGTTTCGCTCAGGTGGAGATAAAACTGGTCATGGCGATGCTACTGCAACGCTTCCGCCTCGACTTGGTGCCAGGCCAGCATATCATGGCGACCGTTCGTACCACGGTGCAGCCGGAAGGAAAGCTGCTCATGCGCGTGCAACGGCAGGACGGCCATTCAGAACGCTCTCCGGCGAGTGTGACAGGGAACGTGGTGGGAGCGGCTTAATATTGGGCCTCGTCGATTTTCTGAAATCGACATCTAGGATCAATAGGCACTCAGTGACACGGGCGTTCATGGAGGGACAGTGAAGAAGAACGGCTGACCGGATACAGGATTGTACTCTTGTTGCGCACTGATTTGGGGACTCTTGAGATCTTCACAAGATTTGTCTAAGCTAGTTGGGCGAATATTCACCATTGGTTATTTACAAACATTCCTTTTGTCAGTTATACTCATATTGCTTAGTGACTCCACACATGAAAGTCAAAAATGACTGAGTGTGTGGTAAAAGTGAACGCTGTTCTGGATACAGACCCACACGCTCCGGCGATAAAATTGCCGACGGTGTGGGTTTTTTCATGCCCTGCCTGCGGCTCATTAGGGGAGTATCTCCCAAGGGTAGGTGTCACATGACGAACAAGCGGACTTATAATCACCCTAAGCCTCAGTCACCTAGCATCCAACAACGGTCGAATAGAGGATCAATTTCATATAGTACCGTGTTTCGGACTGTTGTTGGTCTTACTGTTCTATCATTGGCTGTGTCAGTTCTGCTCTCATTCCAACAGCCGATGACCGAAGCTCAAAAGGCTCTACTCGATACTTGCATTATCACCTGGCATTTAGGTGTTGGGGCGATACTTGGTTTGGTAGGAAGCAAGGCGCTCGATTCCGGAGATAAGTAATCGATGAAGGAGCGGATACGCTCAAATATTCTTATTAGCGCACTACCGGATGCAATTTCTGCACTGGCTGCAACTAAAGTCGGTGAGATGTGTATCAAGTTCGGCACAAAATAGTCAGACAAAAACAGTACCTCGTTGCGCCGACAAGCCACTACACCGGGCCTCATTCTTATTTCCCCAAATCTTCCCGCCCCCTCCAGGATGTGCATAACCCCGCCCGGCCAATCTGGTATACTTTTGACGTACACTTGTCCGCTCAACCGTCTCAAGTCCCCAGGAGCCGATGGCCCTACCTCTTGACGAGAACCTCCATAACGCTCCCTCCGCACATACCGCCAGCGAAGCTGTTGTAGCTCCAATCCCGGCGGACCTTCCCCTGCACGACTTGCACGCGCTTCTCGCTGAAGTCGGCCTCACGCACGACGAGTACAGGCAGTTCGTATCCCAGTTTGGCAGGCAGCCTAACATGGTAGAACTGGGCATGGCGGGCGCTATGTGGAGCGAGCACTGCGGCTACAAGCACTCCAAGCCCCTGCTGCGCCTCTTCCCAACCAAGGGCGAGCGCGTGCTGCAAGGTCCCGGCGAGAACGCGGGCGTGGTGGACATTGGCGACGGCTGGGCGGTGGCCCTCAAGATCGAGTCGCACAACCATCCATCGGCGGTGGAGCCTGTGGAGGGCGCGGCTACGGGCGTGGGCGGCATCGTGCGCGACATCTTCACGATGGGCGGGCGGCCCATAGCCCTGCTCAACTCCCTGCGCTTCGGCCCTCTCACCGACCCCCACACTCGCTATCTATTCGGCGGTGTGGTGGCGGGCATCGGCGGCTATGGCAACTGCATCGGCGTGCCTACTGTCGGCGGCGAGATATACTTCGACTCCTCTTACGCCGCCAATCCCCTGGTGAACGCCATGTGCGTGGGCCTGTTGCGTAAGGAGCGGCTGATGAGGGCGGTCGCCTCCGGCCTTGGTAACCCCGTGTTGCTGGTGGGCGCGGACACCGGGCGCGACGGCATACATGGCGCGACCTTCGCCTCCGACACTCTGGGTGAGGACTCGCTGCAAGACCGCCCCGCCGTGCAGGTGGGCAACCCCTTTCTTGAAAAGTGCCTCATGGAAGCCTGCCTGGAAGTGCTTGAAATAGAGGGGCTGGTGGTCGGCATGCAGGACCTCGGGGCGGCAGGCCTCACGTCCTCGTCCGTGGAATGCGCGGCGCGGGCGGAGAGCGGCATCGAGATTGACCTGGCGCACGTACCCCGGCGCGAGCGCGGCATGAACGCCTACGAGATCATGCTGTCCGAGTCGCAGGAGCGCATGCTGGTAATCGTCACGTCGGGGCGCGAGGAGGAAGCGCGGGAGGTCTTCACCCGCTGGGGCCTGCACTCGAACGTGATAGGCCGCGTGACCGGCGACGGCATGGTCCGCGTGTACGATGGCCCACTACTGGCCGCCGAGCTACCCGCGCACCTGCTGGCCGACGAGGTGCCCATCCGCTACGTCACTGGCAGGCCCGACCCCGCGATGGATGAACTACAGCACCCCGACTGGGACGCCCTGCTTCCTCACGAGGACGAGCAGGCTCGCTACGACCGGGCGCTGCTGGATGTACTAGCCTCCCCCAACGTCGCCTCCAAGGAGCGCGTGTTCCGCACCTACGACCACACGATTGGCAGCAACACCGTCCTGCAACCGGGCGAGGCCGACGCCGCCGTCCTCAGAATCAAAGGCACCAACAAGGCGATTGCCCTCACCACCGACTGCAACAGCCGCTATTGCTACCTCGACCCCTATGGTGGTGGGGCGCACGCGGTGGCCGAGGCCTCCCGCAACCTCTCCTGCGTGGGTGCCGAACCCCTGGCTGTGACCGACTGCCTCAACTTCGGCAACCCCGAAAACCCTCACGTCTTCTACCAGATGGAAGGCGCGGTCAACGGCATCGCGGATGCGTGCAACGCCCTCGGCATCCCGGTGGTCAGCGGCAACGTGTCGCTTTACAACGACACCAACGGGGTAGCGGTGCTGCCCACGCCCGTGATTGGTATGGTTGGCCTGCTGGAAGACGCGGACGTGGCCGTGGGCATGGCGTTGCGCGAAGGGCTGATTATCGGCTTGCTGGGGTGCATGTCAACCGGCGAGCATTACGGGACCGGGGCACCTCTCCTGGGCGCGAGCCAGTATGTCGAAACTTGCCTGGGGCAGAAAGTGGGCACTCCTCCACGCGTGGATATGGACGTTGAGAAGCGCGTGCAGGAGGCTTGCCGGGCGGGCATACAGGCCGGGCTGATACAGGCGGCTCACGACCCTAGCGACGGCGGGCTAGCTACGGCCCTCTCGGAGATGTGCATAGCGGGCGGCGTCGGGGCGCGCGTGATCCTCAACGAGCTGATGTACCCCCACCACAGGCACCCACTTACTGCTACCGAGCGGTTTAGCTCCATCCTTCGCCTCGGCCTCATGGCGTTCCTGCCCCTTGAGGATCAGACCCGTATATTCGAGGGATTGGCTGAAGCCCTGGAGCATAAGGCGATGTCTACAATCCGCGCCGACCTGGAAACCGCCACCGCCGAGAGTGGCTACCCTGTGGAGACGGAGGGCCTCACCGCCGCGCTTGCCAGGGGAGACGACTTCCTGAGCAACAGCGATGAGTATCTCAGCCCCAGGACGCGCTCCGACGTGGTTTTGTTTTCGGAGGAGCCGTCCCGTATACTTGTGGGTCTCACTGTCGAGAAGTGGCCGGAGCTACAGGCTCTCGCCCGTTCTTATGGGGTGGACCTTTTCCTGCTGGGCCTCAGCGGGGGCGACCAACTCATCGTCACTCGCGGTGACAACCAGGTTGTGGTAGACTTGCCCCTGCCGGAGGTGGACAGCGCCTGGCGCAATGGGCTTGGCTAGGGTGAGACTGCTAGGGCTGGGTTTGGATATTTGCACCGCTATCTCCCTGTCATCCTGAGCGCAGCGAAGGATCAGATGGGTAGGCGAGACTCTACAACATTGTGGATGCTCTAGGCGATAGAACCAATCGTGCAACAAGAGGAAGAGTCAAGAGCGGGGCACTGATCCTTCGCTGCGCTCAGGATGACAGGAAGTCGTAAGGTGCCGGTTCGGTGGCACAGTCGCAGGCGCGAGTAAATAGCTGTGGTCGTACGTAAGGCAGTAGAGGGGTAACAACGTGGGTGAGATGCTGAATTCGCAGGCCGCATACGAAGACGACAAGCTGCACGAGGAATGCGGCGTGTTCGGCGTGTGGGCACCGGGGGAGGACGTAGCGAGGCTCACCTATTTCGGGCTGTACGCCTTGCAGCACCGAGGGCAGGAGTCCGCCGGTATCGCCTCCACCGAGGGCGGCAGGCTCCACGTGCGCACCCGCATGGGCCTCGTGTCCACCTCCTTTGACGAGGAAGGGCTGGCGAAGCTCAAGGGCCACGCCGCCATAGGCCACACCCGCTACTCCACCACCGGCTCCTCCAAGCTGTGCAACGCCCAGCCCCTCCGCTTCGATGACCCGACGCTCGGCTGGCTGGCCCTGGGGCATAACGGCAACGTCACCAACGCCACCACCCTGCGCGCGGAGCTACAGGAAGGCGGTATGCCCTTCGACACCACCTCCGACAGCGAGGTGATAGGCAAGCTAGCCATGTCGTCCCACGGCAACAACTGGGTGAGCCGCTTCCGACGGGCTATGTCGCGCCTGACCGGGGCCTACTCGCTGGTGCTACTTTCGCCCACGCACCTGATGGCCGTGCGCGACCCTATGGGCATCCGGCCCCTGTGCCTGGGCAAGCTGCCAAGCGGTGGCTGGGTTGTTTCCTCCGAGACGTGCGCTCTCATGACCGTGGGCGCGCAGTTCATCCGCGAGATAGCGCCGGGCGAAATCGTGACGATTGGTGTCGAAGGTATGACCTCATACGCCGACGTGCCGCAGGTCCAGCAGGCGATGTGCGTCTTCGAGTACATCTATTTCGCCCGCCCCGACAGCGTGATTGAGAACGTGCCGCTCTACACCGCTCGCCAGAACATGGGCCGTGAGCTTGCCAGGGAGCACCCCGCCGACGCCGACATTGTGATAGGCGTGCCCGACTCGGCAACTCCCGCCGCCATCGGCTATTCGATGGAGTCGGGCATACCTTACACTGAGGGCCTCATCAAGAACCGCTACATCGGCCGCACCTTTATCCAGCCGCACCAGCACCTGCGGGAGCGCGGCATCGGCCTCAAGTTCAACCCGCTGCCCGGCGTGTTGAGCGGCAAGCGCGTGGTCGTGGTGGACGATTCTATCGTGCGCGGCACCACGACCAAGCCGATCGTGGAACTGCTCAAGAAGGCGGGGGCCACCGAGGTGCACGTCCGCATCCACTCGCCCGCCATGTCACACCCCTGCTACCTGGGAGTGGA
Source organism: Chloroflexota bacterium (assembly GCA_030914045.1). Classification (GTDB taxonomy): domain Bacteria; phylum Chloroflexota; class Chloroflexia; order QHBQ01; family JADMIH01; genus JADMIH01. The sequence goes on from JALZHG010000006.1 coordinate 8,326, forward strand.
CACCGCCCGCCGCGAGGAGCTAATCGCCCACCGCCTGTCGGTGCAGGAGATCGCCCACCACATCGGGGCCGACTCGCTCGGCTATCTGTCACTGCCGGGCCTGTTCCGTGCCGTGAATCTTGGCAATGACAAACTCTGCTCCGGCTGCTTCACGGGCAACTACCCCGTGCCCGTGCAGTTGGAGTTCACGGGCCTCGATGGCAAGCTGGCGATGGAAGGTCGTGAGAGCGTCCGCACTTTCTCCGCTCGCGAGCACGAAGCCATCATCCAGGGCCAGCTAGAGCTATCCTTCGACCAGGCCGAAATGGACCGCGACCGGGTGCCCGCAGGCGTGGACCGCTAGGTAAAGCAACCTTACCGGTTAGCAGTCGCCTATTGAAGGCTTATCATGTCCTGGTGGGTAGCCCCTATCTCTCCATCTCGCGAACCAAAGCCCCACCCTGTCATCCTGAGCGCAGCGAAGGATCTCAAATGCTGGCATTGGTCCTGTGCCGAACCGCTAGCACCCCTGTCCTTGTGTTCAACAGCCTCCCTACTCACCTTTTTGAGATCCTTCGCTACGCTCAGGATGACAGGGGGTGCTTGGTTCTGCTATCCTACTCTGGCACAGACGTACCCTTGCAATTCTTACTACCGTAGACGAGCGGAAAAGAGGTTCTTATGGAAATCAATCGCGAGCGCCTTCAGCACATAGTGGACATTGCCGAGGAGCGCGTGCAGGCGGGGAACATGCCTTGCGCCGTGGTGGCGGTCGCCAACAGCCGGGAGACGCTCTGGACGCATGTCGTGCCGGGCGCGGAGGGCGTCAGCCTGGATAGCATATTCCTGCTGGCTTCGATAACCAAGCCTATAGTGGCTACGGCGGTGATGCGGCTGGTGGAAGAGGGCAAGCTGATGCTCAGCGTCCCTGTGGCTCGCTACCTGCCGGAGTTCGCCGCCAACGGCAAGGAGAAAGTGACCGCCTTCCACCTGCTGACCCACTCCAGCGGCCTGGAAGAAGAGAAATTCTGGGACGAGCTTTGGGCGCAACGCACCAGCCCGCCCGGACCCGAATGGCTCTACGAAGCATGCTGCCGCAGCTACCTGAACTACGCGCCCGGCACCCAGCATACCTATTCCACGCTCACCTTCAGCGTGCTTGCCGAGCTTCTAACCAGGCTAGGCGGTGTGCCACAGGCCGAGTACCTGCGCCGCCACATCTTCGAGCCGCTCGGCATGCACAACACGGGGTATAGCCCTCCTGACCCCGCGAAAGCCGCCCCTATACACATGCTCTTCGGCGAACACGAGACCCCGCCGGAGCTATTGGCGAACTTTAATGCGATGGAGCAACCGGGCGGTGGTCTATGGAGCACCGCCGCCGACCTGGTGACGTTCGGGCAAGCATACCTGCGGGGCGGCACTTACAACGGCTATCGCCTGCTGTCGCCAACCACGGTAGAGATAATGACTCGGCACTACACTTTGGGTGAGGTCAGCACTCTCACCGGCGAACCATTCAACTATGGCATAGGCTGGGGCAAACCGTCCTACCCCTCTAACGGCGGCATACTGGCGTCAGAGCGCGCCTTCGGGCACCACGGCGCTAGCGGCACCCTGCTCTGGATAGACCCCGAATACGACCTCATAGTAGTCTTCCTCAGCAACATCTGGGGCCACGAGGACCCCACCGATGCCAAGGGCCGCATACTGAACGTGGTTTATGCTAGTGAACGATAGACGATGGACGATGGACGATAGTAGGAGACGGAACCGCCAAGGCGCAGAGGACGCCAAGGACGCGCCAAGTGGTTGAAGGTTGGGTATCATCCATCAACTCAAAATTCAAAACTCACAACTCATAACTCACAACTTCTCCATCGTCCATCGTCCATTGTCCATCGTCCGTCTACGCTTTCTCCTTGTGAGCGAGGGGCAGAATCCACCAGAGGAGGCCGATTAGCACCGTCACCAGGGCCGCCGCTACGAACGATTCGGTGAGGCCGATGGCTTGCGAGATGACGAGCTGAGTTGCCAGCACGAGGGCGACCGACGAGGGTATCAGGCCGATGATGATCATGCGGGTGGCAAGCTCTTTGAAGCGCACGCGGTCCATCAGGGGTCGTTGCAGGCGGTGCTGGGCCGCCGGGGCGCTGAGCAGTACCAACCCGGTGATGGCGCAGAGAAAGGTGGTCATGTAGACCCATTTCTCCACCTGGTCTATCTGCCTAAAGCCTTCGCTGAAGGGTAGGATGATAAGAAACGCCGTCAGCACTTGCAGGCCCTGGAGTAGTATCCTCAGTTCCTGCAACATATCGCCAAGTTCGGTCTCGTCGTGGCCGTCGTCGCCTTTCTGGTCTTGTTGCCTTAGCTTCTTGGGCTTGTCTTCTTCATCTCCACTGCTGATCCGGTTGTCTCGTACCTTTACCGCCAAAATCGGCCTCCTCTAACTGGCACAAATCCGCAATCTTCTCCAACACAATATCCGGGTCGGGCTTGCGATAATAACTTGGGTCGGTGGCGTAATGGCCCTGCTTCACCCATACCGTGGTAAGCCTGTCGCCCAGGTGCTCCTTCGCGCTTGCCAGTATCCGCTGCTTGTCGTCCACCAGCACGTAATGCCGTGAGGGCAGCACGTGCGTCACCTCGTCGAGCGAGTGTTCCTTGTGCGTGAAGATGAGCACGTCGGCAGGCCCTCCCACGGCCTGGGTCAGCCCGGCGCACATGATCTTGCGCGGCTGGTAGTCTTCGTCGCCGTCCGAAAGAATAGCCACGTCGCCCATCCTGGTGAGGTGTTCCAAGGCAGGCAGTGTGCCAGGGTACAGGTAGTCGGGGTAGGGCCAGTCATTGATTAGCCGGGTGGCTTTCTCGGCCACCTCCCGGTCCTTCCAACTCGAAGCGAACCGCTTGAGCGTCTCCGGGTAGCTGACCACGTCCATCTCTTTGCGGACCTCTTCGTACAGGTGCCAGAATCGCTCGGCCCCTTCCTCGCCCAGCACCTCCAGCAGCGCGGCTTGCATATCCGCCTTCGATTTGTCGTTGTCCAGCAGGGTGTTGTCCACGTCCAGCAGGAAGACCAGTTTCTCGTTGTGTGGTTTGGGTTGCCGTTGCACGTTCGCCTCCATAGCTCCTGATTTGCTCGTGTGGAATAATGGACCGTAACATGCTAGAATCGTTCCATCATGTCGCAACTCATCGACAAGCCCCCGGCCCAGGCACCGCAATTGAAGGGCAGAGGCAAGACGCCCCTCTTTGCGCTGCCCTCGACGGCGGGTGGCACATCGGGGCCGGGCGCGCTCCGCAGCAAGTACAACGCCGTGCTGGCCTTCCTGGATGCCGGGCCGCAAGCCGAGGAGTTCCTTCGAGGGTTGGCCGCACTGTACGCCGAGCTACTGGCCTCTGAAGCGCGTCTACTAGTGGTGGTGCCCCTCACCTTAGAAGAGGCCGGTGAGCTTGTGCGCAAGCTGTCTTTGCCATTCCCATTGCTGGCGGACGACGGCGGCAAGACCACGCGGCGCATGTTGGGCGAGAACAACCGCGCGGCCCTCTGCGTCACCGACCGCTACGGGCAGGTCTTCTCGCTGGAGGTGGGTACGTCTACTTCCGAGCTGCCTCCTCCCCGGTCCGCCTTTGATTGGCTGGAGTTCATCCTCATCCAGTGCCCTGAGTGAACGGACGGCAGTGATAGTCGCTGGTTCAGCGACGACGATGAGGAGTAGGGGCGTAACCCATCGTGCCCGTTGAACAAGGGACACCTTATGAACAAGTACTTCGATAGGATGCCTCTTCGGACGGTGCGGATTGTCAATCGCATTATCGTGCTGTCCGGTATCTTCGCTATGTTTGCGGCACTTATATTGGCGCTTCTCAACACGAGGCGTCCGGCCTCCGAGATGCCCTGGTATTTTTGGATCCTGATACTTTACATGACCCTAATACCCCTCTATACACCGCCGGTACGCCTGGGTACTGCGATGGCTGATCTGCCCACTGCTCTTGCCTGGCTTTACACTGCCTTTGCAGTCTTTGCGATAGCACTCATCACGTTTGTGGCTATACTCTCCCCACCGTCGGCCACTTTGGTGTTTATCCTCGCGCTTGCTGTATCTTACGGATTGAGAGGGGCTCAGGACCTTCTGAGAAAACGGCGGCAGCGCAACCATGCCGTCCGCCTCTAAGTAAACCCCTACCAGGCTTTGCACCTGAATTCCATCCTGCACCAGGATTACAATGTCTCAGCGGGACCGAGGTTAAGTGGTGCCCCTGACTAACTATGAGCGGAGGGAGTGTGGCTATGACCGAGGATGCGGTGGTGATCGCTGGAGGAGGTCCGACAGGACTGATGTTGGCGGGCGAGTTGTCGCTGGCGGGGGTCGACGTTGCCATTGTCGAGCGGCGCGCCAACCAGGACCTCGCCGGCTCGCGCGCAGGCGGTCTGCATGCACGCACTATCGAGGTACTCGACCAGCGTGGAATCGCAGACCGGTTCCTCTCAGAGGGGCAGGTAGCTCAGGTCGCGGGCTTCGCCTGGATCCCCTTAAGCATCAGCGACTTTCCCACCCGGCACCCCTACGGGCTTGCGCTGTTGCAGAAACACATTGAGCGCATACTGGCCGGCTGGGTAGAGGAGCTACAGGTGCCGATCTATCGCGGGCGTGAAGTGACAGGTTTCGCGCAGGACGACACCGGCGTCGAGGTCGCGCTGTCCGACGGCCAGTCCCCTCGGTCGCTGCGGGCGGACTATCTCGTCGGGTGCGACGGAGGACGCAGTCTGGTCCGTAAGACGGCCGGTATCGAGTTCCCCGGGTGGGATCCTACAACGAGCAACCTGATCGCCGAGGTCGAGCTAGCCGAGGAACCAGAATGGGGAATCCGCCGCGACGCCCTGGGCATCCACGGCTTCAGCAGGGTGGAGTACGAGGTCCGCGACGGCGAGGTGGTCTACAAGGATAGGGGGCCGGTACGGGTCATGCTGACCGAGCCGCACCTCGGACGCACCGGCGAACCCACCCTGCGCGATCTCAGCGAGGCGCTCATCGCCGTATACGGGACCGATTATGGGGTCCACAGTCCCACCTGGATCTCCAGGTTCACCGATGTGGCTCGTCAGGCAGCTTCCTACCGCAAGGGACGGGTGCTGCTGGCGGGCGACGCCGCACACGTGCATTACCCGGTGGGCGGTCAGGGCCTCAACATCGGAGTGCAAGATGCGGTGAACCTGGGGTGGAAGCTGGCCCAGGTGGTCAAGGGGACGTCGCCGGAAAGCCTCCTCGATACCTACCATGTCGAGCGCCACCCTGTCGCTGCCCGCGTGCTGCGCGACACTATGGCGCAAGTCGCCCTGCTCCGCACAGATGACCGCACCAACGCCTTACGCGATACCGTTTCTGAGCTGTTAAGCATGGACGAGCCGCGCAAGCGGTTAGGTGGGATGATGTCTGGTCTGGACATTCGTTACGACCTCGGCGAAGGCCACCCGCTGCTCGGACGCCGCATGCCCGATCTCGACCTTGCCGCCGTCGATTCTGCTTCGCATTCAGGCCCAATACGGGTGTTCACCCTGTTGCACGCTGCCCGGCCGGTGTTACTCAACCTCGGGGAGCCGGGCGGACTTGGTGGCTTCGATATCACTCCCTGGGCAGACCGAGTCATGGCGATAAATGCCGAATATAACGGCAATTGGGAGCTTCCTGTCCTGGGGCAGGTAGGAGCCCCGACTGCCGTGCTGATCAGACCCGATGGCTACATCGCCTGGGTGGGAGACGGCACGGATACCGGGTTGCGCGACGCGCTGACTACATGGTTCGGGTCGCCATGACGCGACTCGCTGCTCGGCCCGCGCTCGAACATCGAGCCAGCCTTCTCGTGGGTAAATGGCAAACTCAATGACCTGAGTAAGTCCAAGAGCAATACTGCACAGGCTAACGCGGCTTTGTGTAAGGTGCTCTGCCACAACATCTGCGTGCTCATTCAGGCGATTTTCGCTTGGAAGTGAACAGAATCTTGGTGCAGAATCCCGTTCTCTACTAAAATTAGTGGAGCAGTGGCTATTTAGGTGCAAAGCCCTCTAACTAATGATCGAAAACCTTGTTTCAGGCCGGGTGTAACTCAGCTACGGACTCGAAAGCAGGGGATTGTTGTGCCC
>JALZHG010000006.1:14459-85903 GCA_030914045.1 Chloroflexota bacterium
GCCCTGAACCCTGCTCGCTAATATCGCGGCTCACACCACGAAAGGATATTGACATAATGCGCTACAGCCGAAAACCACACACACTTATCGCTTCTACCCTGGTGCTGCTACTCTTTACCATGCTGGCCTTTCTGCCTGGTGCTCCCGCGTCGAGCGCGCTTGCCTCAGTGCCGGAGGACGGCACGGAAGGTCTGCCGCCGGGTGTGCGAATAGAGACAGTGCTCACCAACATGGACGACCCCATAGCTATGGCGTTCGACCCGACGGGCCGCCTCTTCTACACCGAGAAGGCGTCCGGCAACGTGCGCGTGTTCGCGGGGGGCCAGCTCCAACCCAACCCGGTCATTCACTTCGACGTTAGCTCCTCGTCCGAGCGCGGCCTGCTTGGCATCGCCATAGACCCCAACTTCAACCAGAACCGCTACATATACGTCTATTACACCGCGCCGGGTAGCGCCACCGAGAACAGGGTAGTGCGCTTCGTGGAGCGCGACGGCGTTGGCTCCAATCCGACGACCCTATTCGCCTCGCCGCAGACAGCGGGCAACCACGACGGCGGCAACATCCACTTCGGGCCGGACGGCAAGCTCTACATCTCCGTAGGCGACAACGCCAACCGCGCAAACTCGCAAGACCTCACCACCAAGAACGGCAAGATTCACCGCCTCAACCCCGACGGCTCGATACCCGACGACAACCCCAGGTGGAACGTGCCCAACGCGCAGCGCTCCATCTACGCCTACGGTCTGCGCAATAGCTTCGACTTTACCTTCGACTCGGTGGTGCGAGGCCGCATCTTCGCCAGCGAGAACGGCCCCGGCTGCGACGACGAGATGAACCGCATCGAAGCGGGCTTCAACTACGGCTGGGGGCCGGACAGCCCCTGCAATGAAGAGGGTATCGACCCAGGCATAAACACCATACAGCCGCTCTGGTACCAGCCGCGCGGGGAGTGCTGCGAAGCGCCCACCGGCATCGAGGTGTATACCGGCTGGCAGATACCGGAGTGGAAAGACCATCTTTTCATGGCGGCCTACCAGGGCGGCAGGCTGCGCCACTTCTACCTCAACCAGGATCGTACGGCCCTCGTCCGCTCCAACATCGTGCAGGGCGTGGACGTGAACATGGACATCGAGACGGGGCCGGACGGCGCGCTCTACTTCATGGAGGGCGGAGGGTATTCGCCCGGCACGCTCAAGCGGTTCGTGGGGCCGGGGCAGCCTCCCGCCGCCAACACGCCGGTACCGACCCCTGCCGCCACTCAGCCTCCCGGCGGCGCGCCCACCATACCCGGCAGCGGCAGCCGCACCTTCCCCGAAACGAAGCAGACGGTGAGCGGCATCTTCCTGGAGTACTGGGACAGGAACGGGGGGCTGGCGCAGCAAGGCTTCCCCATCTCCGGCCTCATCAACGAGGTGTCGGACCTCAACGGCAAGCCTTACGTGGTGCAGTACTTCGAGCGTGCCGTGTTCGAGTACCACCCGGAGAACCAGCCACCGTTTAACGTGCTGCTTTCCCAGCTAGGCACCTTCCAGTACCGCAAGAAGTACCCCAGCGGCGCACCCAACCAGCAGCCCAACACTTCAGGAGGCCATATGCTCTTCGCGCAAACGGGCAAGCGGGTTGGCGGGCGGTTCTTGCAATACTGGCAGCAGAACGGTGGGCTGCCGCAACAGGGCTATCCCATCTCCGACGAGTTCATGGAGAAGTCTGATCTAGACGGCAAGACCTACCGCGTGCAGTACTTCGAGCGTGCTGTCTTTGAGATGCACACGGAGAACCAACCGCCGTTTGACGTGCTGCTCTCCCAGTTGGGTACGTTCCGCTATAGCGAGAAGTACCCCGGTAGGTAGGCTTGCATCGTATTGTCTAAGCTAGGACCAGGAGGGAGGATGTTCAATATATCCTCCCTCGTATAGTCCTGTCCTCTGACGCGCGTGTTTACCCGCTTGCATCGCAACTACATACTCTACGAGTTGAGCGACCAAATGCTTAACTATGCCGTTGCTGCTCTCGGTCCTGCTTGCTGAGTGCGACGGTTCGATTCAGGGGCTTACAATATTGTGGTATAATACCGAAATCCGGCTATAAACCAGCAGGACCAACACCAGGAGCCAACCTTGCAGGATATCTTTCGCAAGCGTCGCTATTTCTCGCTGGGGCAAGACAAGCGCCCCGACACGAGAGGGCAGGACGCACCGAACAGGGAGTTCCCCGACGACCTGTGGACCAAGTGTCCCAAGTGCAACGAACTGCTCTACACCCGCGAGCTAGAGAACAACCTGAAGGTCTGCCAGAAGTGCGCCTACCATTTCCGTCTCTCCTCCGAGGAGCGGCTTGACTTCCTCCAGGACGAGGATAGCTTCGTGCGGCATGGCCCCAACGTCGCCCCGGTGGATATTATCGGCTTCGTCTCGCTTGAGCAGAAGTATTCCACCAAGCTCGCGGAAACCCAGAAGAAGACCGGCCTGACCGATGCGGTCGTCTACGGCAGCATCCTCATCGAGGACGTGCCCGCCGTCGTCTTTGTGACCGACTTCCGCTTCTTCGGGGGCAGCATGGGTTCCGTGTACGGCCAGGGGCTGGTTGAGGCCGCGGAGTTAGCTATAGAGCGGAAGGTGGGGCTGCTCACCGTGTCGGCCTCGGGCGGGGCGCGCATGCAGGAGGGCATATTCTCGTTGATGCAGATGGCTAAGACCACCGCCGCCCTGCGCGCGCTCAGCGAGGCCCACCTGCCGCATATTTCCCTGCTTACCGACCCCTGCACGGGCGGGGTGACCGCTTCCTACGCCACTTCCGCCGATATTGTCATGGCCGAGCCGGGCGCGCTGATTGGCTTCGCCGGTCCCCGTGTGATCGAGCAAACGATCAGGCAGAAGCTGCCACCCGACTTCCAGACCGCCGAGTTCCTGATGAAGCATGGCATGGTGGACCTGGTGACGCCCCGCCGGGAGCTGCGCACCACGATAAGTCGCCTGCTGAGGCTATACCGCAACTGCTAGATACTTACGCATGTGAGGCAGGGTGAACCCCGGCCACTCATGGTATAGAGGCTTATGGAAACCGAGCGCAAGCAAGACACCGCGAATATCGACACGAGCAACGGCAGCCACCAGGGGATGGAGGCTCTGCGCCAGGCGGTGCCCCCCGGCATCAGCCACAAGCCCGACGCGCCCCACGTCAATGGTGCCTCTGGGGCGGACCAGCAGGGCACCACGGCCTCCAGGCAGGCCCAGGCCGAGGTGAACGCCTGGCAGCGCGTGCAGATCGCCCGCCACCCCGACCGTCCTCACACCATCGACTACATCCAGCGCATTTGCACCGAGTTCGTGGAGTTGCACGGCGACCGGCTCTTTGGCGACGACGCGGCCATTATTGGCGGCCTGGGCTGCTTCAACGGCGAGACGGTCATGGTCATCGGCCAGCAGAAGGGACGCTCCACTCGGGAGAATATCGCCCGCAACTTCGGCATGCCCCAACCGGAGGGCTACCGTAAGGCCAAGCGGCTCATGGAGCATGCCGCCCGCTTCGGCTTCCCCATCCTCACCTTCATTGACACGCCCGGCGCAAGCCCCGGCATGCAATCGGAGGAGCGCGGCATCGGGCAGGCCATCGCGGAGAACCTGGTGACCATGCTCGACCTGGAGGTGCCTCTCATCGCCACGGTGCTAGGAGAAGGCGGTAGCGGTGGGGCGCTGGCTATAGGGCTGGGCGACCGCATCCTGATGCTGGAGAACTCGATATATTCGGTAGCCAGCCCCGAAGCCGCCGCTACGATACTCTGGCGGGACGCAGGGCAGGCCCCCGCAGCCGCCAGCACGATGCGCATCACCGCGCACGACCTGCTGGAATTCGGCGTGGTGGACGAGGTGATCCCGGAGCCGGAGGGTGGCGCGCACACCGACCCAGGCACGGCTATAGACGCCGTCCGGGATGCCATAGTCCGCCACCTCGAAGATTTGCGCTCTCTCTACTCGCTCAAGACCAAGAAAGGCCCCCGCGAGCTACTTGAGGCCCGCCGCCGCAAGTACCTACGCATCGGCCAGTTCGAGCAGTTGGAGGCTCAGCAGGAATCCTAGTCCTGCTCGTTGGCCTGGATAATTGCTTTCAACGTTTCGATTCCCTTTGCTAACGCGCCTGTGTCGTCTGCCCTTAGCGTCACGTGGCCTATCTTGCGGCCTGGGCGCGGTTCTTTGCCGTAGAGGTGCAAGTGGGTATTAGGCAGACGTAGCACTTTCTCAATGTCGGGAAAGTCGCCTATGATGTTCAGCATGGCGCTGTAGCCGCGTGCGGCTGTCGAGCCTATGGACAGCCCCATAATAGCGCGCAGGTGGTTCTCGAACTGGCTGGTCTCGGCACCCTCTATGGTCCAGTGCCCGGAGTTGTGCACGCGTGGGGCCATCTCGTTCGCCAGCAACTCTCCCGCTACCTCAAACAACTCTATCGCCAGCACCCCAACGTAGTCCAACGCCTCCACGACCCGCCGGGCGTACCCTTCTGCTGTGGCTTGCATTTCGTTGCTGACGTTCGGGGCAGGGGCTATACTCAGCCGCAGAATGCCTTCTCGGTGGTGGTTCTCAACCAGCGGGTAGAAAGCCATCTCCCCATCTCTCGCGCGTACCGCCAGGATTGAGAGCTCCCGGTGGAACGGCACGAACCCCTCCAGGATGAGCGGCTTGTCACCTAACGAGGTCCATGCAGCCTCGGCGTCTGTCGCGCTTCCGATTACCGCCTGCCCCTTGCCATCGTAGCCGAAGCGCCGCGTCTTTAGCACGGCCGGTGTGCCCAGCGTGCGTAACGCCTTGCTTAACTCCTCGCGGGTGCCTACCGGGAGAAATGGGGGCGTGGGTATGCCGTGTTCGCGAAAGAAGCTCTTTTCGGTCAGCCGGTCCTGGGCAGTTTCCAGGGCGGCAGGCGGTGGATACACAGCCACCCACCGCGATAATAGCCGTGCAGTCTCCACCGGCACGTTCTCGAACTCGTAGGTGACGACCTCCAATCCTTCTGCGAACCGTTCAAGTATAGCAGGGTCTTCATAGCCGCCCACCAGATGCTCGGCCACATGCCCGGCGCAGGCATCCGGCGAAGGGTCCAGGCAGCGAAAGCGCAGCCCCAGCGGATACCCGGCAAGCGCCAGCATCCTGCCTAGCTGGCCTCCGCCAAGCACTCCGATGGATTTTGGATTTTGGATTTTTGGATTTGTGGGGGTCATCTAGCTTGGGTCGCGGGGGTCGGGGTTGTCGAGGACGGACTGGGTCTGCTCGGTGCGGAAGCGGTGGAGGGCCTCGCGTATGGCGGGGTATTTGTTGCCGAGGATGGCGGCGGCGAGCAGCGCGGCGTTGACGGCACCAGCCTGGCCTATAGCCAGCGTGCCGACCGGCACCCCGGCTGGCATCTGCGCTATCGACAGCAGCGAGTCGATGCCTTTGAGCGCCTTCGACTCGACAGGCACGCCCAGCACCGGGAGGGCGGTCCGTGCAGCGGTCATGCCGGGCAGGTGAGCGGCCCCGCCCGCCCCGGCGATTATCACTTCAAGCCCACGCGCCTCGGCGCTACCGGCGTACTCGAACATCAGGTCCGGCGTGCGGTGGGCCGACACCACGCGCACCTCGTAGGCCACGTTCAGCCGGTCCAGCGTGCTTGCGGCATGCTGCATCGTCTCCCAGTCCGACCTCGAGCCCATGATGATGCCCACGAGCGGGCCTCCTCCTTCTTCAGCCGGCATGTTGCTCACTTCGCTATACCCTCCATCCTCCTACCTCTCATTCCTCGTCCGCTTCCTTCACCGTTACTCCCAGCAGCCTCATAAATGTCGCGGCCTGCACGGTGTCTACCGTCGCGCCCTGTAGCTCCTCCAACCCGATTCTCATCTCGTCTACGATGGAGCCGCGCAGGTCCACGCCGGATAGCTTGGCTTCCTTCATGTCGCAGCCGGTCAGGTCGCAGCCCGCGAAGACCACACTCGACAGGTCGGCACCGTGGAAGTCGGCCTCGGTGAGGTCGCACTTCTCGAAGCGCACCCACTTGAGGTGGGCGGAGCGGAACAGCGCGAACTTGCCCTTGCACTCCCTGAACAGCACGTCCTGGAAGCGGCCCTCGCCCACCAGGAAGCCGAGCATGCGGCACCCCAGCAGTTCCACCCGCGTAAACTCGCACTCCCGCCAGTTCGCGTTAGCCATGTCGCAGGCGTCCAGCCGCGCGTCCACCAGCGTGAGGCCCCTGAAGTGGGTGTCGTTCAGGGTTACTTTCGTGAACGTGCTCGCCTCGAAGCGTGCGTATCCCGCCTCCTGCCAGCTAAGGTCCACCTTTGGCACCGCCAGGTATTCGTACCGTTCGTGGCCCTGCACGGTGTCACCCGGTATGCCTACGCTGTCGGGGTCGTCGGGTATGTCGGGCGGCTTCGGCTGCCTGGGTGGCTTCTTCTGTTTGCCTGTCATTGGGACGCTTGCCCTGGTATGCGCATGTTGGGACACATCATACGGCATATTGTATCAGCCGGAGGTATTTTGCGCAGGTTCAATCCGCGTGGACGGGCGCGCGACTTGTCTGTATAATCCCGCTATGCCGCCGAGGAGGGACTCATGGGGAACGTCAGATTGGACCACTTCATCACCGCCGTTACGGTCGAGAACGTGGACGACTACATGGAGGAATATGGCAGGGCAGGCTTCAATGTAGTGGAGCAGTCCGCTCGTCACGAACCCGGCCTGCGCAACCGCTTCGTCTCCTTCGGCCCTGAGTACCTGGAGTTTACCTGGGTGGAAGACGAGGCGGCGTTCAGCACAGGGCAGCACAAGAGCTTCTTCCCCGACCTATCGGAGCTACGCGCCGGTACTCGCCCGTGGGGTATCGGCCTGGCGACTGAAGACGTGCGCGCCCTGCGTGAAAGCTGGTCGTCGCGCGGCTACACCCTGCCGGAAGTAATAGACGGCCTGCCCGCCGATGCCGCACCCGGCACCGAGCCTGTGTGGAGCTTCCAGCCCATACCGTCCGACACCGTTGGCGGCGTGGTCCTGTTCGCGCTGACCTACCATTCGAGGCGTAACGACGATGTCCGCAAGGTGCAGGTAACGCCCAACACCACCTACGCCATAGAGGGCGTGACTTTCGTGTCAGACTCTCCGCGAGAGCGGGCGCAACGCTGGCGCGACCTGCTGGCACCCGGTGAAGAGGTGCGAGAGGAAGAGAACTTCGCGGAAGTACGCACAGGCCCCCATTTCGCCCGCTGGCTAACCCCGCTCCATTACCAGGAATACCTCGGCCTGAGCTACAAGGAGCCTCCCCACTCATACGCCGAGATGGCGGTCATCCACCTGCTAGCCGAAGACCTGGAAAAAGCAGAAGAGCTAATCGCCACGTCCGGCCGAGACGTTTCGCGCCTGCCGGACGCCGCCAGCGGCCTCGACACCCTCTACATCTACCCCGACCCAAGAGACGGTTTCACCTTCGCCATCACCCAGCGCCCCACAGAGGAATGGCTGGCAGAGCGCACGGCCCTCACCGGGGAGAAGTTGGAACTGACGCGTAACGCGTAACACGTAACGCGTAACACGTAAAGGTGCAATAAGCAACAAAGCGGCTCACAGGGTATATAGTCCCTTTAGCCGCGTTACGTGTTACGCGTTACGTGTTACGTGTTACTCCCCACTCCTACCGCGCTGCCGTGGCCTCTTCCAGCCCGGCGGCTTGCAGGGCGTAGGCTATGGCCTCGTCCAGGGGGAGGGCGCGGCCTTTAGCGTAGGCTTGCTGGAAGGCGGGTTCTCCCAGGTTGGTGCGGGCTAGCTGCATGGCGGGTCCGTAGTGCAGGCGCTCTATCGTGGGCATTGGCGAGTTGATCGCCTCCAGCAGCGCCTCGGCCGCGCCTGAGAGTGTGGCCGCCCGCTCGCTTTGAGAAGCGTGCGCCGCCAGACCTGCCATGCGGGCGAGCGACGTGGCTACGTGCAACTTGTCGCTCAGCTCGTTGAAGAGGCCCAGGCCTTCGCTGTAGCGGGCGTGCGCCTGCTGGTAGTTGCCCAACCCCAGGTTAGCAAGCCCCTTGTTCATGAGCACGATAGCCGTGCCGAGCGTGCGCCCAAGCTCCCGAAATATCGCCTCCGCCTCGTCCAGGTATGCCAGTGCCTGCTCGTGGTTGCCCCGGCTCGTCTCCACCAGCGCCAGGTTGTTGAGCGAGGTCGGTATGGTCGAGCGGTTGCCCAATTCTCTGCGTAGCGCCAGGCTTTGAACGAAATGCTCCTGCGCCTGTTCGAGCTCGCCTTGCGCCAGGAACACGATACCCAGGTTGTTGTGCGACTCCGAGATGTCACGCTTGTCGGCAAGCTCGCGGCGTATCTGGAGCGACTCCTCGAACAGGGCGCGTGCCGCCGGGTAGTCTCCCAGGCGGTTGACGGTCTTGCCGATGCTGTGCAACGCCTCCGAAATGCCCCTCCGGTCGCCCAGGTCGCGGAACTCCGAGAGAGCGCTATCATATAGCTCCCGCGCCCTGGCGTAGTCGCTCTGGTGGTGCGCCGCAAGCCCCATCGACACCAGCGAGCTTGCGATACCGCGCCTGTCGCCCATCTTGCGCTGCAAGGCCATGCTCCGCTCGTACAGCATGTTTGCCGTCGCGTAATCGCCCTGGTCGAACACGATCCTGCCGAGGTCGTTGGTGGACATGGCTATGCCCCACTCGTCGCCCAGCGCGGTGAAGATGCCCAGGCTCTCCTCCTGGTAGGCGCGGGCGCTCACGTAGTCGCCCTGATCGAACAGCACGTTGCCGAGGTTGTTCAGGTTGATAGCCTGCCAGTGGGGATTGCCAATCGTGCGGTTGACCTCTATCGCCTCCTCGAACATCAGCCTCGCCCTGGCGTACTCCCCGCGCCTGCGCAGGATGATGCCGATGTTGTTCAGCGAGGCGGCAAAGTTCAGCCTGTCGTCCAGCTCCTTCGAGATAGCCATGCTCTCTTCGTGCAGCCCCTCCGCCGTAGGGTAGTCAGCCTGGTTGTAGGCGAGGTTGCCCGCCCCGTTCAGAGCCTTTGCCCTCGTAGCGTTGCGGGCTTCGGCCCCCGGCATGGTGAGGAACTGCGACAGCCACCGCCGCCCTTCGGAGAAATAGCCGCGCACGTACCAGAAGCGCCACAGCATGCCCGCCATCTGCAAGCCGCACTGCGCCTCCCCTCGCTCCGCGAACCAAGTCATGGCCGCGCGCAGGTTGTCGTGCTCGGCCTCCAGCCTGTCGAGCCACGCCGCCTGCCCGGCCCCCTTCAGTTCAGGTTCGGCGGTCTCGGCCAGCTTCCGGTAGTAGTGGGCGTGGGCCGCTCTCGCCTGCGCTTCCAGCCCGCTTTCCGCAAGCCGTTCCAGGGCGTATTGCCGTATCGTCTCCAGCATCGAGAACCGAGGCTCGTCGCTCTGCCGCGCGTGCCTCTTCACTTGCTGGATGAGGTTCTTGTCGAGCAGCGACTCGACCTGGGTGAGCAGGTCCACTATGTCGGGGTAGGTTTCGCCTTCCTCCCCCTGGAAGACCGCTTCTATGCCGTTCAGGTCGCAGCCGCCCACGAACACGCCCAGCCTGACGAATAGCTCCTTCTCCTCCGCGTCCAGCAGGTCGTAGCTCCACTGGATGGCGCCCCTGAGGGTCTGCTGGCGGGCGGGCAGGTCCCTTGCGCCCCCCGTGAGCAGGGGGAGGCTGCGGTCCAGCCGGGAAGCGATCTCGTGAGCTGGGAAGAGCTTGATGCGGGCCGCCGCAAGTTCCAGGGCTAGCGGTAAGCCGTCCAGCCGGGCGCATATGGAGGCCACCGCTGCGGCGTTCTCCGCGCTCAATTCGAACTGGGGCTTCACCGCTTGCGCCCGCTCCATGAAAAGCTGCACGGCGGGGTAGGTCGACAACTCGCTGGCCGGGAGGCGGCTGCCGGGAGGCGGCATTTCCAGCGGCTGCACCGGGAACTGGCGCTCTCCTCTCACGTGCAGCGCCTCGCGGCTGGTCACCAGCACCTTGAGGCCGGGGCACGTCGTCAGCAGCTCCACTACCTGCGGCGCGGCCTCTATCACCTGCTCGAACGTGTCGAGCACCAGCAGGGTCTGCTTATCGCGCAGGTAGTTGGTGAGCAGCATGGCGAATAGCTGCCCCCCTGTCTCGCGGAGGCCGAGCGCCTGGGCTATCGTGGCTATCACCAGGCCGGGGTCGCTGATAGGTGCCAGCCCGACAAAGTACACCCCGTCGCGGAACTTGCCCTGCAACTCGGATGCTACCTCTATCGCCAATCTCGTCTTGCCAATGCCGGGAGGGCCTAGCAGCGTCAGCAGCCGCACGTCCTCGTCCAGCAGGCGAGCGCCAATGTTGTCAACGTCTTCCTCGCGGCCAATGAGGGCTGTGAGTTGCACCGGCAGGCCCGAGGCAGGGCGCGCGTCCGCGGCCCCGCTCCTGGGCGTGTCCACCGTGGCGGCTGCGGAAGGCACGACAAGCGAAGCCGTGGCAAATGGCGCTTGGCCTGGCTCGGTGGGACCGGGCGAACCGGGGAAAGAGGGCGCGGCAGGTGGGGCTGCAGTGGGCATACCTGCTGTACGAGGCAACGGGGCCGAGGGCGGCGTGAGGGCCGACGTGGGCAGGGTCGAGGTAGCCTGCGGAGGTGCTTCCCCCCTGGCGAGTCGCATGAACTCGGCCTGCTCATCGGGCGGGACTTCCAACCCCTCCATCAACAGCTCTACAATCTGGCGCGAGGGGCGGCGCTCTCCCGCCTCGATCTTACGAATCAGGGCCTTGGAGCAGCCCGCCATCTCGGCAAGCTCGTCCTGGGTATAGCCGAATAGCTTGCGGCGCCGCCTTAGATAGGCGCCAAAAGAATGCTCGTCGCTCATAGGGAGATGCCAATCGTGGGGAGCGGCGGATACGACCACTCAAAGATGCTTTTGGACTTCAAGAAGAACGCGCAGCCTAACACTCCAGCCCGCGCCCTGGATATATTTTCTACATTCATATTGTACCACGTTTGCTATGAACTCCTGTACTAGAAGTGTTGCCTGAATTGCTCCGTTTGCGGCTCAAGACCCCGGCCCCGCCGATAGCTCCGTAACGACCTGGTGTGCCTGCAAGCGGGCAGCGCCATGCGTGCGGTGAGTTGTGTGGAAAAGTGGCTTAAGCCTATTGACATAGTGTGAAAGTGCCTATATACTCGGTTGCAGCGAGGCACATCTTTCCTGAACGTCCTTCTACCTATGTGTCTCAGTTTGTGTAACCGTGCCCGTGGAAACTGGCGATTACTAATTTAACATCAGGAGGAGAATACTATGCAGGGAAGCGTACAACGGGAACGACCAACGGGTGTGACTATTCTGGCGATACTGGCTATTCTCGCCGGGCTATTCTTTCTGCTGCTTGCCTTTCTCGCGTTTGCGGGTGGGGCACTCCTAGCCGGAACCGGACAAACTGGATCGGGAGCGGTTGGCGGTATGGTGGGGCTTTTGGGCTTGGTACCCCTGGTGCTGGCAGTCCTCTACCTGGCATTCGGCTTCGGTGCCTGGACGCTCAAGCCCTGGGCGTGGATGCTGGGCGTGGTCAGCCAGGTGATCTCGCTGATCTTCAGTATCTTGGCTATCGTCAGCACAGGTGATTTCACAGGCCAGATCATACCCATCCTAATCTCGGCAGCCATCCTGTTCTACTTGTTCCAGCCGACCGTGAAGGCCGCATTCGGCAGGGCATAACCCTCGTCACACAACAGGAAGACTCGTAACTAAGAGGAGCCACGTGATTACATGTGGCTCCTTTTGCGTTCTCCAATGTTCTCCAATATAGTGCTGACCTGCGTACAATCCAGCGACCAAGGAAGTAAAGCAGTCGTGGCATAGGCTGTGCAGAGGTAACACTCGTCTACTCACCCTGCACAGGGGCCGCCTCACGACTTCGTTCGTGCCGCCGAGATAACTAACCACCTCGCATAACACAGCAGCGGCCGGAGTCGTTAATGAAACTGCAACGGCAGTACCGAAAAGCCCCGCATGGGCAAGGGTGCACCCTGCGGAGGTCGCCGGTCTCGGCAGAGGTAGACGCGAAGTGACGCTGCGATTGCGTTCTTACGGGACGGCTGGCGCGCACGATACCCCATTCGCGTGGCCCGGTGGGCATACAGAGTATAGGAGGGTAACATGGCAGAGAACGATCCCAAGAACAACGACGGCTTGTCTCCAGAGGAGATCGACCAGCAGGAAATATCAGACCTTCCAAACCGCGAGGCTATGTCCCTGATTACACCCGATCCTACGCCCGTCTACTACTTCGACGAGCCGGTGCTGGACCGGCACCTCGACCCCACCTACAAGACGGACCCGGTAGACCTTCCCACGGCCTAACGCCGACACCCTCATCGTAGAGGCCGGTGTGGTGAGTTGCTCGCCAACCGAGTGTATAACAAACCGATGAGTAGCTAGGAGGTAATGAAATGGCTGACCAGGACAACAACACGAACCAGGGTTTGAGCGCGGAGGAACTCGAGGGCCAGGAGGCCAACCAGCTCCCCGACCGCGAGGCGATGTCTCTCATAAACGCCAACATCGCAGCCCCCGTCAACGCGGCGGTAGCGGCTAACGTGCTGTCCGATGGCTCGCTGGCCTATGCCAACGCGGAGCAGACCGTCGATATCGACCAGAGCACGTAATCGCCACGGTGGTCCCAAACCATAGCTCATGCGGAGGGCATCATGTCTGACCAGGAAAGTTGGAGCTATTCAGGACTGAGCGAGCAAGAGCTTCAAGGCCAGGAGGCGCACAACCTGCCGGACCGCGAAGTGATGTCGCTGCTCGGTGGCGCGTCTTCGCCCATGCCCCTGCCCGCCACCTCGACCTTGCCGGGGCTGGACGCGCAGGGCCTGGATACGCAGTCTTACCCCGGTGCGGACGCGGCTGGTGGGTCCACTTCAACCGACCTGCCTGCCTACAGCACCTCCGACACCAACAGCGTACAGAGCAATACGTCCGCCACGGACAGCGACGCGAGCTAGCTATTTTTCAGTAGAAGCCCCTGCAATCGGACAGGGGCTTCGCTGTCTCACAAGCACGAGAACAAGCGGCTGATTGGCACAATTTCTGCTTTTTTGGATTGCGCCGGACGACCGTTTCACCTTCCTGTGGAGTGGGACCATGCCAGGAAAAGAGCAACTGCGAAAGAACCTCGACAAGCTGAATCGCATGAGGGATACCGTGGAAAGCTCGCTCAAGCATGTGGATGAGATCGCGCGAGGCAAAAAGGCCGGAAGGCGTAACGTCAACATAGCCACCCGCGTTAACAAAGCTGCGACGATCAATACCGGCGAGCCGAACACGGCACAGGGCGCATCCTCCAGGCAGCACGTCAGGATCAAGCAGACTCCTGGGGGCACAGAAGAAGTGTACGAAAGTACCGACGTGCATGTGAGCGGCCCCAGGCAAACGTAGCTTTCCCACTCGCACGTGTAGGCCGGGCGCAGGGCCTCCATTTCTCACCCCGTGGGTGCAAAGCCCTATTTGGGCGTGCCCCGGTGGCCCCGGCAACTTGCCCGTGCGGAACGTGAGCCGGCGCCCAGAAGCGCCACCTACCCATGTGTGGGCGCGATGCTCGCATCAGCGATTTCCAGGGACCTGGAAGGCGTGAGAGATGCGGGAGACGTGGAAGACCAAGTAAGCACAGCACAAGGAGGTTGAAATGGCAGATCAGGATAGGAACAACCAGGACCAGGGACTGTCGGATGCCGATTTGCAGGCGCAGGACGTGAACGAACTCCCCGACCGCGAGGCGATGTCCCTTCTCGACCTTAACGTTGCCGCTCCGGTGAACGCCGCCGTGGCAGCCAATGTCCTGTCTGACGGCTCGCTGGCCTATGCCAACGCCGAGCAGGTTGCTGAGATCGACCAGAGCACGTAATAACGTACGACATATCGCAATGTCGTGACTGCTTCGATCAGTACACTTCATCTTGAAGCATACAGAGACACAAGAGGAGGTTACTATGGCTGACCAGAAGAACTCTCAAAACGACGGCCTCAGCGCGGAAGAACTGGAATCCCAGGACGTAAACGCCCTTCCCGACCGCGAGGCGATGTCTCTTATCAACGCCAACCTTGCAGCGCCGGTGAACGCGGCCGTAGCCCTGAACGTGCTGTCCGACAACTCGGTGGCCTATGCCAACGCCGAGCAGACGGTCGACATCGACCAGAGCACCGGCTAGGAGTCTGGTAACACCTTCGGCCTTTACGTTTCATCTACGTGATTGAAAAGGAGAATCCAGATGGCTGACAACAATAGCATTCAGGACCAGGGACTTTCCGAAGAAGAGTTGCAGTCCCAGGACGCGAATGCCCTTCCCGACCGCGAGGCGATGTCCCTCATCAACGCCAACCTGGCACTGCCCGTGAACGCGGCCGTGGCTGCTAACGTGCTGTCCGACGGCTCGATTGCATACGCGGACGCTGACCAGCAGGCCCTTATCGACCAGAGCACAGGCGGCGGCAACTGGACCGACCTGGCGGACGACGCTCCTACCGGCGGCTGATAAGCCTTCGGTACCACGTGACCTGTCATTGACCGTGGGGGCTGGGACGTTGCATCGCGGCAGTTCCTGGCCCCTATTTTGTTCCCCCTTGCACCTTCTTAGAGTAGTCGCAGCAGAAGTTTGAGTAGCTTAGTCGAAGGAAGTTTCAGACCATGCTGAACAGCACCCCGCCCGCTGGTGGGCAACCCACACCGGCGGACGATGCCAACGACAAGACTTCCGCCTACGCCGGCCGCGCGCCTTCCGAGGGCAGCGTAACCCGCTACGTGCCCGCCAGGAATAGCGGCGACGGCAATGGCGATGGCATAGCTGTTGTGTCTGGCACCGTCAAGAGCGCCTCCCCCGACGCCCCGACGCAGGCTCACCAGGCCGTGGGCGGGCAGGGTGGTCAGGCTGCAAGCCCTAACGGCAACACCTCTGCCGCCGCTACAGGCCAGAACGGAAACGCGCAGGGTGTCCCACAGGAGCAGCAACAGCAAGGACAGCAGCAAGGACAGCAGGGGCAACAGCAAGCACAAATCGAGGTGCCGGAGAAGCCCAAGCTCGCTGACAACATCACCCTCAAGGGTGAGATGCAGGAGAGCGCCTTCGTGGAGCCGCCCTGGCTGATCGAGCGGGAAGGCGGCTACATCCAGCTACCCAAGCTGTTGTACCATGTGGCCGAGCAGTGCACAGGCGACCAGACCCACGAGCAGATGGCGGAAGTCGTCGGACAGAAGATAGACCGCAAGGTCACCGCCGACAACATAAAGACGCTCGTCGCCAAGCTGATACCGATGGGCATCGTGGACGTGCCGGGGCTGCCCGAAAGCGCGAAGAAACGGGGTTCGGCGGCGGGTGCGCTCTCGGTGAACGCCAAGATGCTCCGCATCCCCCCGCACGTCTTCTCACCCCTGAGCCACCTGTTGCAGGTCTTCTACCTCAAGCCGGTGCTCGTTCTCACGCTGCTGCTGGCCTTCGCCGCGCAGGGCTGGATGTTCTTCGTGCACGGCATGGGCGGGGGTATCCACGACGCGCTGTACACGCCTGGCCTGTTGATCGCCGTGTTCGCGCTGGTGATCGTGGCGACCGCGTTCCACGAATTCGGCCACGCTTCGGCCCTCCAGCACGGTGGCGGCAAAGTCGGTGAGATGGGCGCGGGCATCTACATCGCTTATCCCGCCTTTTACACCGACGTAACCGACAACTACAGGCTGCCCCGCTGGTCCAGGGTGCGCACCGACCTGGGCGGCATCTACTTCAGCCTCATCTTCTCGGTCATCCTCATGGCGCTGTACGTCGCCACCGACGCGGCGTTTCTGTTGATGGTTGTCTTATTCATCAATTTCGAGATTTTCCACAACCTGCTGCCCTTCGTCAGGCTCGACGGCTACTGGACGCTGGCCGACATCACCGGCATCCCCGACTTCTTCTCGATGGTCGGGCCGTACTGCCGCAGCCACGCGCCGTTCAAGTGGCTGCCGCTGCCGAAGGGCCGCGAGTGCCCCGAACTGAAGCCCTGGGCCAAGTGGGTGTTCGGACTGTACATAGCCATCACGATACCGCTGCTCGCCTTCCTCCTGATTATGATGATAGTGGGCGTGCCGCGCCTCCTGGCGACCTTCGTGGACGCCGCCTGGCAGCAGGTAGGCAACATCGGCAAGGCGTGGGATGGGGGCGATTACCTGGGCGTGGCGGCTGCCGGGGGGCAGTTGCTGCTCCTCGCGCTGCCCACCTTCGCGCTGCTGTTCACGCTGTTCACCCTGGGCAAGCGCCTGGTGGTAGGCCTGTGGAACTGGGGCAAGAAATCGCCTCGCAACGGCGTGATTGCCAGCCTCGGCACCGTGGCGGCGGCCTTGCTCCTGGTGTTCCTCTGGTCGCCCTCGTTGCTGCTCAATCTGTTCGTCAAGGGTGGCGTGCCGGAGCGCGGCCCCTTGCAGCAGTTGGTCCAATTCAGGCCCATCGGCGAGCAGGAGCGGTTTGCCGTCGGTGACGTTCTTAACGGGCAGGTGGTCACTACCACCAGGCGTACCGGACTGGCGAAGTTCGGCCTCGACTTCGGTTCGCCCTCCAGCATCGTTACCTCGACCGCAACAGTGACGGCCACAGGGACCATCACGGCAAGCAACGTGTTAACCATCACTGCCACGCCACGGCCCCGTGGCTGGGCCACGCGCACTGCGGCTGCCGGCACCCCTCGCGCGGGCACTCCGACGGTGGTCATTACCACTACCGCCACAAGGACGCCGGTAACTACAACTGCGACCATCACTCATACGGCACTTTCCGGCTCGCCCGTTGCCTCTGCGTCACCCTCGATTACAGGTGTGGTGGGTACTCAGGCCGCACAGGGCACGAGCACAGTTCGCCCTGTTGGTACTGGCACGCCGGGTGGAGTGGTGGGTACGGCCACGACAGCCTCGCAGGCTACTACCGCCACGTTACCTGTGAACGGGACTGTGCCGCCGACCCGCACGAGCGTCAGCAGCCAGCCGACAACCGCCCCAGGAGCAACTACGCCAACGACGCCGCCCTCGTCGGGGGCCACAGTGGCCCCAGTTGGCAGCACTCCAACAACCGTCGGCGGAACGGGAAGCACGCCTGTAGCGCCCGCTCCCACCTCGGCCACCCAGCCGACGGCGAACACGGTGCCCACGGCTACGCCTTTGGTGTCGCAGCCGCCGCCGAGCAGCACCCCGGTGCCCGCGAACACACCCGTGCCCGCTAACACTCCAGTAGTGCAGCCGACCTCGCCTTCTTCCGGCGACACGCCTGTGGTGATACCCACCAGCACGCCCATACCTACATCTACACGTACAGCCACGTCTACGCCTACTTCGACATCTACTCCTATCCCCACCAATACACCAGTGGCGGTCGCCGCTACCCAGGCGCCGCTGGTCGAGCCGACCGCCACGGACACTATTATGCCCGCACAGGAGGCCACGCCCGCCACCAATACCGGACCCACCGCCACTTCGCCACCCCTGGCAGGTCAGGAGGCTACGCCCACACCGTAAGTCCTAATAATGGCAGGGCAGGACGAAAGCAAACTTGCAGCAAGAGCGCGTGTAGCGCGTAAGGGACAGGGAGACATGAAACCTATAAGAGCGTTGAGAGCAATAGCACTGAGATGGAACAGGCTCGCACTGGTGGCCCTGGTCGTGGTGCTGCTGGGCGCACTCGTCATTGGTGGGGGCAGCCTCATCCTGAGCGAGCAGGCGGGCACAACCACCCAGGGGGCTGCTAGCACGACCACGGACCAGCCCTCCGGCGGTGTAGCTACCCCCGGAGAGGTCTCCAGCCAGGACGCTACAGGCACAGCCGGTGCGCCTACCTCTACCGCCGCATCTGTCGGCAGCCCCACCGTTGAGGGCACGGGCAGCCCCCAGCCGGAGGGTACGCCCGGTGCGCCCACCGCTACCACCGTCGCGGGTGAGACGGCGCCCGACGCCAACCTGAACGGGGCGGGCGGAAGAAATGTCGTCCGCGCCAACAATACCAATAACGGCCAGTTAGTCGTCAGGGGCAACCTGCAAATGAACCGGATACCCGCGCCCAAGGTCGGACCGGTGAACTTTGCCGAGGCGAAAAGCTCCTGTGTCGATTGCCGGACCTTCGCCACGGCCTTGCAGATCAATCTTTACGAGCGTGGCGCGCCCCAGGTAGCTCCCCAGAACGCGGCGGTTGCCTTGAACATCAACTGCACGCGCTGCATCACGGTGGCGCGGGCCATACAGTACGTCATCCCTGTGGACAACCTTCAGGAGGTCCCCAGGGACATAGACCGCCTGTTCAAGGAGATGGACCGCGCGCTGGGCGAGATCAATCGCACCGCCAGGACGCCCAAGGAAGCCAACGACCGGATTACCGCCGTTATCTCCCAGTTCAAGGAGTTCTCCCAGTACCTCTATGACGCCTCCCAGGAGACCACCGCGGCAGGCACGCCAACGCCCTCTGCCACCGGTATGGTAGCGGCGACGGCCGTCAGCACCGGCACGGTGGGGGCAGCGGGCACCTCGGTCTCCACGGGCACCCCCGGTGCGCCAGGTACCTCAGGGACGGCAGCCCCGACCAACACACGCTCGGCTGGTGCTTCCGCCACGCCTGCTCCAAGCTCGCAAGCTACACAGCCGGTCCAGGGTACCCAGGTGCCGCAAGCCAGCCCGACCGCAGCCAACGTAGCGCCCACCAACACACCGGCGAGCCAGGGAGGCACGCCCGGCCCTGCTCCCACTAACCCTGCTCCGGCCGCCACTGCTACGGCCACGGTACCACCCCCCACGTCAGCGCCTACTACGGCCCCTACTACAGTACCGACCACGGCGTCCACGACGGCTCCTACTACGGCACCCACTACTCCACCGGCCACCGCTACGCCGGAGCCGACCGCTACCCCTGTGCCTCCGACGGTGCCGCCTGCAACGGCCACCCCGGTCCCGCCGCAGCCTACAGCTACAACCGCGCCGCCCACGCAAGCGCCTGCTACCCCCACGCCCGTACCGCCTACCAACACGCCCGCAGAGGCTGCGCCCTCTCAGACAACCCAGGCTCAATCGGTGGTTACACCCCAGGCAACGGCTGATGTCACTGCCGTACCTACTGCGGAACCGGCACCGTGACCTGTTGATGCGAGGCGCTGATATTCATTTGGTGGGTAACACAAGGAGAGAGGGAAGGTCGTACTCAGACCTTCCCTCTCTTGATAGGCTAGTGGCTCCTATGCCGGGTAATCCAGTTAGTGTCGATGTTCAAGGCACCCGCACACGTCGCAGGTTTTCGGGGAACCGGAGCAGGATCGTTACATCAATCCCACGTCGTCCTATGAGCGTAACCACCGTACCCTGCTCCTCCCAGGTAAGCCACTTGACGTTGCCATCTCGCTTTAAATAGCCCACGAAGCCAGGTAGCACGATGCGCTCGCCAAGCGTTGACGTGTCCGGTAACGGCCCCGGTTCCTGGATAAGAGTGACAGTATCTTCTTCATCGGGGAGCCACCGCAATCGCTGAACGACCCTGTTGGGGTTATTGTTGTCCTGCACCGGCCCCTCTACAACCGCGAAGCCGTCGGGCAGCGTGACGAACATGAAGAGCGGGAAGGTGACGCGTGCGGCCATCTGCTGCCATTGCTCCTGGACCAACAGGCCGGTCGGGCCGGTCTCGTCCTGTTCGTCTATCACCTCGGCGCCTGCGGGCGGGCTAAAACTGAACAGGTCCGGACTCAGGTCGGGATTTACCGTGACGCTCGTGTACGTCCAGGTCCTGTAGTGGCCGTAGTCGTCGTCCTCCTCCTCGTACTTGAGAATCAGGTATGTCTCCTGGTCCACCCATAGCTTCTTGCGGTTGGGAGTGCCAGGCAACCCGATAGAGCTTTCCACCCTGGGACTAAGCCGTAGGACGTGTGTGGCGCGGCCCGCGATACGTTCGCTGCCGAGTATTTGCACGTCGTAGCCTTCAGCGGTATTCGTAAGTAGATTCTGCAACTCGCGTCCGCCGACCGTCGCGTAATCTATCCAGGTAGATGTCCAGTTATACAGTGTTACCCGTTGCGCTTCAGGATCGTACAGCCAGCCGGAGTTGCCGTTCTGGATGGAGATCATGAGCTTGCCGGATTTCGTGCGTGTCTCGGTGCGTTGCTTGTCCGGGGCCTGGTACCAGATGTGGTTCTCCGTCTTCGCGACGTCGGCGTTCTCCGTGCCCGGCCCTGTGAATTCCTGGGTGTACACTCCTTCCAAGCTTCGAATGCCAAAGGCGTTGGGGTCTTGCGCCGCCTCGTGCAGCCGTGCCATCACCTCACCCGCGCTTACTTGCTTTGGCCCCAGGAACGAAGCCCAGCCCAACGCCGCAAGCACAACCACGGCCAGTGCCAAACCCGCGTATAAGGCCGGAGCGCGGAAAGGCAGCCGCCTGGACTGAACGTTGGTGTGGCGGCCGCTCTTTTCTGCAAGCAACCTGTCGCGGACGGTGGGCCACACGTCAACGTCACCACGGTTACTTTCCGCATCTTCCTTTAGCGCATCTCTGACAAGTTCCTCGTTCATTGGATTTACCCCCTTAGCACCTTGTGACTTGACCCGGTTGATCACCGGCCTCCAGCTACCGGTACCGGGGGTGTTTCATCCCTCCTAATTTACCTTGATCGGAAGCAGGTTTCGCAGCCTCTCTCGCGCATCGTGCAACCGTCGCCTGACTGTACCCGCCGGGATGTCGAGACGTTGCGCGACCTCCGAATCGCTCAGGTCGAGATAATACTTCATTACAATCGCGGCGCGTTGGGCGGGCGGCAACTGGTTCAGCGCCGCCAGGACTTGCTCTCGCGTCTCTACCGCCGCGAACAACTCTTCAACTCCAGGTTCCAGGCTCGGTAGCTCGATCTCTGCTTCGCCCTCTTGCTCTAGAGAGGTATTGCGCTTACCGGCATGCATGGCAGTGAGCGCGCTGTTGATGACGATGCGCAGGAACCAGGGACGAAAGGGCCTCGTGATGTCGAACTGGTGTATGCGCTCGTATACCCGCACGAAGGCCGACTGCACAATGTCCTCGGCTAGCTCGCGATTCCGGGTGATCAGGTAAGCTGTGTCCATGCCGGACACCTGGTAGCGGCGGACCAACACCTCCAGGGCGGCAACGTCACCTTTCTTCAGCCTGACTATGGCCTCGTGCTCGTTCAAGCTCTGCATGCTACGACTCCGGGGAAGCTTCCTGCTTGCCGCTTTGCTGACCGGTCGAATCTGTTATCGTGACTGTGCCTGGCAAGTATAATACTGAGAGGTCCGGCACTTTGTTCGCATTACGCGGCAAGTTCCGGCTGTCCGCTCAACAATTTACGCGCTGCTTCCAGGGAACCCCGTTGTAGGCGGACTGTTGGCTGTGGAGTCGCTTCCATCTTCTTGAAGGGGAGGGTGCGTCCAGTTATCATTACAGCACAGCACTGTCAATTGGAGGTATATAGATGCCCGCCTGGAGAGATGTAGAGATTGAGGTGCCCGACCTCGCCGCACTTGCTCGCGAGTTCCTCGATGCCTATAAGCACAAGACACTAGCTACCTTGCGCGCGGACGGCTCCCCGCGTATCAGCGGCACCGAAGTCGTGTTCAGTGAGGGCGACTTGTGGCTTGGCAGCATGTGGCGGTCGGTGAAGGCGCTCGACCTGAGGCGCGACCCCCGCTTTGCGCTGCACAGCGGATCGGCGGACCCGCCTGACTGGAAGGGCGACGCTAAACTCTCCGGCCTAGTCGAGGAGATCACCGACCCCGAGCGTGTGGCCGCCGTCCTGGGTGATGAAGCATCCCCTGGTGCCTCGCACCTCTTTCGCGCCGACATCACCGAGCTGGCCGTAGTGCGGCTTGGCGAGCCCGCCGACCACATTGTCATCGAGACCTGGCACCCTGGGCGGGGTGTCACACGCCGCGAACGCCGCTAGCAGCCCTCGGTAAAGCTTTTCGGTCCGCAGAGATTTGCTTGGCTACGCACGCTGCAAGTTGCGCGGACCGCTAATAAGAACGCGTTTCAAGAGCTTTGAAAAGAGTTCTAAGTACCTCACCATATGCTGTTTTGGTGAAGCATTGCAAAGAATTCCGGCGATCCCCTTTAAAGGAGTTGAACTGACTGCCTGCGTGAAGTATATGTAGATGAGGATACATCCGGAGGACTCGGCCGCATGACCAGCCTGCCACAAACAGACATCCGGGGAACAGAACACGCCGTCGCGATTCCTCAACCTACAGAAGGTGGTGCTGTAGTGCGCCCACCGTATCGAGCGGGATGGCTGGACCGTCTCTTTGCCTGGGTAGAGCAATTGCCATTTCCCGCGTGGGTCTTTTACCTTGTCTGTTGGCTCCCTCTGATACTGGCCGAAAGCATTATCAAATGGATTGACGGCGCTTATCCGGTAGGCACCGTATTTCCCATACATGCCGTGCACACGGGCCTGCCCCTATACGTGTTGGCTACCGCACACTACCTGGATAACCTCGCCGCGGACAAGATGCAGGCGTTCCGCAGTGTATTTGTAGGCGATGAAACAACTTACGAGCGACTGCGCTACGAACTCACTACCATACCTGCCCGTGGGGCATTACTTGCCACTTTGATTGGTGCCGCGGGTGGCGCACTCGTGAGCATGCTCTTGCCCCCCAGCATAACGCAAGCACAAAAGTTGTTCACGTCGCAGGCCGCGACCCTTCTTGAGGTCACGACAATAACCGTGTTGTGGGCGCTGCTCGCTACCGTAATGTACCGGACGGTGAGGCAGTTGCACTTAGTGAGCCGGATTTATGCGCAGCACACTCGCATCGACCTGTTCAGGCTCGGCCCGCTCTACGCGTTTTCCACGCTAACCGCTCGCACAGCACTGTCCATCATGTTCGCCTTGTACGTGTGGTTTGCGGTCGATCCCTCTCCGTTACTCGCTAACGTACCATTCGCGGGCGCCGTAGCCGTGTTCGGGCTTGCCGCCATCGTCACCTTCGCGCGTCCCCTGCTGGTCCTGCATGAACTGCTGGCCCAGGAGAAACGCCGCCTACAGGACGAAAACGGGGAACAGATAAAGCATATCGTAGCGGAGTTGCACCGGCGGGCAGGGGCGGGAGAATACGGACAGGCGGCTCAAATAGAGGCTGTAGTGAACAGCCTCGTGGCCGAACGCGAAGTGCTTGAGAAACTGCGCACGTGGCCGTGGGAGACTGAGACCGCGCGCCTGGTCATCACGGCCGCGCTGCTCCCCATGCTCCTGTGGCTTATACAGCGTCTCCTGGAGAGGCTCGGCATTTAGCCGTTTAAGTAGCCGCCAGTTCGGCCCTCAATGCTCCACCTTTATTCTGACCGGCAGCTATCTGGCTCTTGGCCCGTTGGGGTCTAATGCCGCTCAATTTGCTCTTTGAGCGATAAGTAGCAGCACCTGCCACAGCTTGCCCGCAGCATCCAAAGGACGGTGGCCGCGTCTGGGCCGAGAGCCGGGAAGGGGAGGGTTCTACTTTCCACTTCAGTCTACCGGCGCGCACTACTACCCCTGTGTGAGAACCTCTAACGCGCTCTCATGACTTGGCTCTTTGATACCCTCTCCTTCTAGCTCGGCCCTTTCCTCGCCGTGCCACAGGTGCTGCATTTCCCTGGAGGTGGCGAGAAGCTCCGGCAGAGTGCCTGTAGCTTCCAGCGCGCCATCTTTGAGCACAATGATTTTGTCGGCGCGGCGGAGGGCGGCCCGACGATGCGAGACGGCAAGCACAGTGGCATCGGGCTGGGCAAAGACGCGCTGCCAGAGCGTGGCCTCGGTCTCAACGTCGAGGGCGCTGGAGAGGTCGTCGAAGACCAGCAGATCAGGGCGGCGCACGAACATGCGCGCCGCTGCCGCCCGTTGCACCTGCCCGCCTGACAGCCTCACTCCCCGCGAGCCAACAAGGCTATCCAACCCATCGGGCATGCCCTCGATGTCCGGCTCCATGACCGCCAGGTGCAGCGCCTGGGTGAGGTCCACCCCGTCCTGGGGCAGGCCCATAAGGATGTTGTTGCCGAGCGTATCGCTGAACAGCCGGGGCACCTGCGGCGTGTAGGCGGTCTGCGGCGGCACAAAGAAGGCGGCAGGATTGTCCACAGGCTTGCCGTTCCAGCGTACTGTGCCCGCGTCGGGCGGCAGCAGGCCGAGCAGCGCCTGCAACAGCGTGGTCTTGCCGGAGCCTATGCGCCCCGTAATCACGGTAAATGACCCCCGCTCGATGCGGAAGCTGACCTCGCGCACGCCGCGCCCGCTCTCGGGGTGAACGTAGGTGAGGCCCGCCACTTCCAGGCTGTCGAGTCTCCCCCTGGTGTGTGGCGGCAAGCCCGGCAGATCGGGATAGGGGCCGCTCAGGTAGACGGGACTCGGCTCCACGAGAGTCTCCGGCTGCGCGCCCCCCAGGAGCCGGATCATCCGAGCGAACGACACGCCTGCCTGCTTGTAGCGCGCCACTATCACGCCAAATAGCGACGTAAAATCGGTGATCCAGCCCAGGAAATAGGCGAAAAGCGCGAAATCACCCACCGTGAAGCTGCCGTCCTGCATCGCTTGCGCGGAGAACAAGAGGATAAAGCCAAGCCCGAAGTTGACGGCGTTCCAGAAGATCGAGTGGAGCATCTGGTCGAACACCCGGTCGCGCACGGCCATGTGCAAGCGGATGTCGTTGAGTTTGCGAAACTGCGCGTTGACCGCTTCGTCCGCCCCGGCCACCTGCACCGCCTGCACCGCCCCAAATACCTCGCCCAGGAACCCGGTCACCTTGCCGGTCGCTTCGCGGTTGGCCCGGCGGTAAATCTCGATGCGCCGCATCGCCAGGTTTGCTATGAGGCCCACGACCGAGAGCGGCAAGAATACGCCCAACGTAATCATCAGGTTGATTTGCGCCATGATTATGAAGGCTATAATGGCGAATACTGTGGAGGCGATGAAGTCGTTGAGGGTAATCATGCCTGTCGTAACGCCCGACGTGTCGTCGCGGAAGCGGCTCACCGCTTCGCCCGGCGAGTCGGGCAGGGCGCGCGCCGCGGGCAGGCTCAGTATGCGCCGGAACATGTTCTTCTGCATCAACGATTCGGCGCTGAGCATGAAAGGCGCGTTAGTTAGCTGGCACCCTACGAGGAAGGTGATGCGCCCAAGCGCCGACATCACCAGCAGCGCGAGCAGCCACAGGAGGTCGGGACTGCCGCCCTGCGAAAGCTGATCGAAGAACTGCTGTGCGACAAAGCCGGGCACCAGCCCCACGATGAACAGCATTATGATGGAGAAGCAGTTGCTCCAGAAAAGCTCCGCGCGAAACCATATCAGCCGCCACAGAAAGCGCAGAGTTTGCAGCCTGGTCATGCGGGGCGTGTCGGACGCTGGCACTTCGGTTGCGCCTGTCATACCAGCACCTCCTCGACACCCGTGCGCAATAGCTGCGAGAAGCGCGAGTCCGGGTCGGAGACGAGCGCCGCGCGCGGGCCGTGCTCCGCGATAGCGCCTCTTTCCAGTATCAAGATTGTATCGGCACGGTCCACGGTTGAGAGGCGGTGCGCGATGATGATACCGGTGCGTCCCTTCAACAGGCCGCCCACCGCCCGCTCTACCAGCCGCTCGGTTACGGGGTCGAGCCGCGATGAAGCCTCGTCCAGGATGACGAGGCCTGGGTCTTTGAGGAAGACGCGGGTGAAGGCCAGCAACTGCGCCTCACCTGCCGACAACCCGCCGCCCCCTTCGATTATGGTGTCCAGGCCCTGCGGCAGCGCCCGGCACCACTCCACCAACCCCAACGACTCCAGCGCCTCCCATATCCGCGCCTCGGGTACGGTGTCATCGAAGAAAGTCAGGTTGTCGCGGATGCTGCCCCGGAAAAGCTGCACGTCCTGCGTTACCATGCCGATTTGCCGCCGCAGGGCAGCCAGTTCCGCATCGCGCAACTCTACGCCGCCCAATGTGATGCTCCCCGCCGTCGGGTCGTAGAGGCGCAGCAGCAGGCGCGTGACGGTGGTCTTACCCGACCCGGTACGCCCCAGCAGGCCCACCACCTCGCCCGGCGCAACTCGAAACGACAGGTCATGGATTACGTTATCGTCGCCTTCGTAGGCGAAGGTCACATCGCTGAACTCAATGTCGGGCGCGCCCGGCGCAAACTCGGTCAAGTTGCCGTCGGTGAGGGCGCTGCGAGTGCTCATCAGCTCCTGCACGCGGATGGCCCCGGCGCTCGCCTTCTGGAAGTCCTCCAACTGGTTGGAAAGCATGTGCATAGGTTGGAAGAGCGCCTGGGTGTAAAAGTAGACCACAAACGCCGTGCCCAGGCCCGCTCCCCCGGTATAAAGCGCCACTGCCAGCGCGAAAGCTATGCCTACTCCGATGGCCTCCGCAAGGCTCGGTATGCTCCAGGGGATGCTGCTCGCCAGCCTCGCTTTGCGCCCGGTCTGGAAGCGCTCCCGCATGAACCCGTACAGGCGGCGCAGGGCGTAGGGCTGGGCACCGTTGGCGCGTATGTCCACCGTGCCCGCCAGGTGTTCCTCGATGAAGCCGAATAGCTCGGCGCTGGCCTGCCTGTGGGCCTTCCAGAAGCGGGTGGCAATGGTCCGCAGGCCCAGCATCGCGCCCAACGTAACGAAGGAGAACAGGGTGAGCGCCGCGCCCGCGCGCCAGTCGATGGTCCATAGCACGGTGAGCACGCCCATCAAGAGCAGGAGGCTGCCGAGTATCTGCACCACGAACTGCGAGAAGAAGTTGGCGAGGGCTGTCACGTCACCGTCGATGCGCTCTATCAACTCGCCGGGGGTGCGCGCCTTGTGGAAGCTCAGGTCGAGCCGCAGACAGTGGAGGGCGAGGTCCGCGCGCAGGGAGTTAGTGGCGGTCCAGGCTACCCGCTCGCTCGCCCAGGTGGCACCGACGCTGAGCACCTGCTGGAATACGGCAATCAACAGGAAGAGAGCGGCGATGCCGAGTACGCCCTGCTGCGGTCCAGGGCTGGTCACCGTATTGATGAAGTTGCGCAGGATCAGTGGATTGAGCAACTGCAATCCGATGCTGCCCAATAACAAAACAGCCAGCAGCACCACGCGCAGCCGCTGTGGGGCCAGGTAGTTGGCTAGCAGGCTACGGTAGAGGCCGGGATTGTGTGCTGTAGGCCCAGGCGAGATAGTTGAGTCTATGGGGATAACCCTCGGCAGGGGGAAATTGGCGGCCGAACCGGCCGCCCGTCCCACGATTATACCGTCAAGAGGCTACAATCTAGCAAGACTAACGATGTAATCTGCCTCGGCGTGCAGACGGAGGTTTCAGGCGAAATCAGCAAGGTGCGCATGTCCCGTTTGGTTGGATACCCATCATAGAGACTCACTAGACTCTGGATTGACGCTATTGGAAGGTTAGGTGCTGTTGCAGTGTTGATAGGGGCAGTCGGAACATGCTGCAAAAACACCCCAGGAGAGTGCTCTCCTGGGGTGTTTTCCTGCCTATCGTTGCTGCAAAGCTGGCGCGCCCGGAGGGATTCAAACCCCCGACCCTCTGATCCGAAGTCAGATGCTCTAGTTCACTGAGCTACGGGCGCATGGCTGTTAGCCGCTTAATTATACCATACTGGCCTTGTCGATTGGCCTCCGGATCAAAGCTACAAGCAGGCGAACAGCCCCTTCCTTAAATCACCCCCGCCACCAGCAACACCGACATCACCGCGCCGAACACGAACAGCGCCAGCCACAGCCCCGGGTTGCGGCGGTACAGCGTCCAGCCGTCGGCGGGCGGCTCAGACACGGCGGTGAAGGTCAGCACAAGCATGTTCGCCAGCAGCGCCAGCCTCAGCGAGGGCCACCCGGCCAGCAGGTACGCCAGGCCGAATACCAGGCCCAGGGTCAGGTTCGCTAGCAGGCCCGCCAGCATGATCGTCGCGGCCCTGTTCAGACCGAGCCCGCTGCCGCCCCCGCGTGCCCCCGCCATGGTGCCTTCGTCAGCCGCGGCTTCCACCTGCGCTTCGTAGCTGAGGTCGTTGTCGGCTACGGTGCGTCTCGCTGCCGCGCTCTTGCCTACCTTGCCATCCGCCACGCTTGCGGGCTGCACACGTGTGGTCGCGCCCCAGCCGTACATGAAGCCGAAGGGTATGCTCACCAGGCCCAGGACCGTGCCCAGAAGCGAGGTGTGGTGCAAAGTCACGCCACGGTTGCGGCGGGCGGCCATCCACTGCGCCAGTTCGTTAGCCGCCAGCGCGATTACCACGGACACCAGCGCCACCGGCAGGAAGACTAGCGCCACGTCGAGCCAGCCGTGCCCGGCGTGCCAGGCAAGGGCCAGCGTGCCCAACAGGGACGGTACCGCGATGGCTAACATGGCACCCCGAGGTCCGGGCCTCGCGGCTGTGAGCGCGGGGGTTGCGTCCTTGAAGCGGGCGTCCAGCATCTGCCCCAGCCTGCCCAACACACCCCTGGTCGGTATCAGCCCCCGGTTGGCTGCCGTGTCGCGGCCCACGAGCGTGTGAGCCAGCAGCAGGGCCAGCAGCGCGAGCACCGGCACCTTGCCCAGGAAGTCGCTGGTCGCCGTGTAGGGACCGGGCACCAGGCCGCGCTCGTCGGCGCTCACGGGGAAGCCCCAGGCCGCCGAGGGTGCCCCGGCCGTCTTGACCACTTCCGCCTGCGCACGCTCCCCCGTCAGGAAGCCGCCCAGGCCCTGCTTGTAAGAGTACGAGGCCAGGTTCTGAGCGCCCCAGACGTAACCGGGGCTGATCGCGCTGCTGCCTCTCAGGTAGAACGAGGCGAGGCCGCTGTTGCCCGTCTGCGCGTACAGCACGCCCAGGTTGTTGAGGGCTGGGGCCAGGGCCGGTTCCATACCGTACGCCTGCCGGTAGCGCATCTTCGCCAGCCCGGTGTCTCCCAGGCGGCGCAACTCATCGCCCACCGCGAGCATGCCGCTGGCCGGGGTGCTCGTGCTGCTCGGTGCCCAGAGGGTCCTGCTCACTCCCGTCAGCCCGCGTGCGTCTTGCAGGTTGCGCGAGATGGCCGCGACCCGTAGCACGTTTGCGGCTTCGCGCGTTTGCCCGGCCTGCTCCAACAGCAGACTGCCCTGGGTCAGTATGTCGGGCGCATCGGGGTCGGTGCTGATATTAGTCGGCAGGCTCGCCATGTTGTAGCCGTTGGCTGACAAGGTTTCCAGCCCCTTGTTAGGGCCGTCCACCGCACCTTCCATGCGAGCCAGGCCCGCCAGTGCCGCTGCCCTGCCCGGCTGTTCGGCGGGGAGGCCCTTCAGCCCCTCCCAGGCCGCCCGGTAGCTATCGCGTGCCTTGGCGTCCTCGCCGGCGGCCTCGTACATGAAAGCGCCATACAGGTTGAGCAGCCCCGCTTCGCCCGCCGAGACGCCGCCCGCCGCCGACCGTATCTGGCCGACTACGCTCTCTACCAGCGATGCCTGTCCGGTTCGGCTCCACGCCCTGGCTCGCACGAGGTTGGCGTCGAGTAGCTGTTGAGCAGAGGTTTCCTGCTCCAGGGTGGCGTTGGTCATGACGGCCGTGGCGGCTATCGAGGTGAGGTCCACCACGGCGGGGTCTCTGCCCAGCCTGGTGATTGCAAGCTCCGCCTGGCCCAGCGCAGCACGGTGGTCGCCCGCGCTCTCCAACGCCTGTGCGTACGAGATGACCAGGCGCGGGTCGCCCTCACCGACGCCCGCCGCGAGCCTGTACTCCGACATGGCTTCCGACTGCCTGCCGAGGAAGCTGAGAATACGAGCGCGGTCGTGGTGGATGCGGGCGGTCAGGCCCCTGTCCAGCCCACCCACTTCGTAGATGTCCTGCATGTCGCTCACGAGCGTCTCGTAAGCGTGCTGCTGGACGCCCAGCCTGAGCCACTTGTTGTACACGCCCATGCCCGACGTGCCAAGCTTTATCAGGTCGAGGTACGAGTTGTAAGCCTCTACGGGGGTGCGGTTGGCCCACTGAGCGTCGGCCAGACCTTCACGTGCCAGCCTGTGCACCTGCTCGTACTGTACCCTTATGACCTCCGCGGCATCCTCAGGGGGCTGTATCGCCAGGGCCTCGCGGAAGGTGGTGATGGCAACTGCGGGCTTGCCTTCCCGCACCGCCGCCGTGCCCATCCAGAGATAGGGCCACAGGTTGTTCTCGCCCTGGGCCGTGAAGCGCACACCTCGCATAGCTTCAAAGGCGGCGGCGTAGTTGCCCACCATCAGGTTGATAAGGCCCCAGTTGTACGTGAGCTGCCACGTTGAGGGGCTCATGTTGATCGCCACCTGAAGCCCGAAAAGCACTTCTCTTTCCCGCGCGGCACGTTCCGCGGGGCTTTGCGTCAGGGTGCGCATCAGCACGAGCGCTCCCTGACCGCTTATGCCCGCTGCGGACCTTCTCGGATCGGGGTCACTCTGTAGATCGATATAGGCTTGCTCGATGCCCTGGAGCTTGTCAGTCGTCGGTGCGGTTTCAAGGCCGGTATCCCTGAGTTTCATACCCAGGCCGCCCGTAGTAGAGGCGTAAATCTGCCCCAGGATCGTCCGGCGGGCGCGCAGGCTCGCGGGATCGTACGAGAGGATGTCGTCGGCCTCCGGCCACACCGAGGCCAGGTTGTCCCCACTCCGCTCGCTCAACGACCTGAACGGGAAGAGCGCGGCGTACTGGTCGATGCTGCCCGTGCCCAGTTGTATGTCGCCTGGTATCGAACCCTCTCCCCCCATGCCGGGTGTAAAGAATACCGCCCGGTCGGGGGTCCTCATCGCACCAGGCGACGGGATGAGCGTGACCAGCAACAGGGCCACCAGTGCGACCGAAGCCACCAGGCGATGGCCTTCGATGGGGAGGTTCTGGAATCTCGATCTGCGATTTTGGACTGCCGAGGCCGGGCGGGTGCGGGCCGCGCCGTCGGTGCCTGGCCTGGTGATGTTTGCGGGCGCGGTCCTGCCGGGCTTGACCGTACTCGAGGCGCGCCTTTGGGTGTTGCGTTGAGACATTAGCGCGCTACCTCCGGTACGTACTTCTGACCGTCCCACTTCCAGACTTGCACCCCTGCCACGTTATCGGCCACTACTTCGTAGATGCCGTCATCGTCCAGGTCGGCCACGTTGAGGTCGAGGTCGGCGGTGAAAGCGGCGTTCTGCTCGGCCCCGCCACCCACGGGCACCATTCTGAGGGGGTCTGCCTTACTCCCGACAGCGTCCCAGCGGTACAGAAAGAGGTGGGCGCGGCTATCGGCGGTTGTGGTACGGAGGATGAAGACCGGCGCGCCCGTGCGCAGCAGGTCGCCCCCGTTCAGGCCGCCCAACTCCGCTTGTGCCACGCTCAACAGGGGCGTGGCCGTGCCGCTGACCGGGTCGGAAGCCCATAAAGGGAGCCACTCGCGGTATACAGTGTCGTAAGTGAGCACGTTGACGTTGCTGCGAAACTCGGTCGTGATCGCGGGGTCGGGGCCTGTGAGGCTGTACAGCACCTCGTTAGGGCCGGTCCCGTCGAGTTGCATCAGGTCGCGGCGCACCAGGATGCTGGTGCCAGGGAAGAACCCGTACATGTCCAGTTGGTCCTCAGGCTCGGGCGCAGGGCCTTCTGGCGTGGGCCTCGGCGTGGGCGTGCCCTCCACGACCGTGGCGGTGGCGCTGACCGGGTCCGTTACGCTGACGGTCTCCGTGGCTGCTGCCGTGCCTGTGGCGGAGGTGGCCGTTGTAGTTGTAGTTGTGGTCGCGGCTACAGCCGGGGTGCTCGTGCCTGGGGAACTCGGAGTGGTGGCCGGGGTGCCGGGGGTGCCGGTGGCTGCTGTGGTAGCGGCGGGGAGCACCGTCTCGGTGCCTGATGGTGCGGTGGTGGCCTGCGCGAGGCCGGTGCCGGAACTGCCGTCGTCCTGTGCCACGCACCCAATGGCGAAGGTGGTGCCCAGTAAGAGAGCGCCCATAGTGAGGAAGATTCCCACCCGGCGGCGCATCGCGGGCACCAAGTTTTGCTGCATTTGCATAAGTGAGGTTGCTCGGCTCCTATCTAGGAGATTTGGGATTTCAGGGTATCATGTTATTGTACCACGCTGGCTAAGGGGCTGCAAGGAAGCGCGGGGTTAGTGGATAGTGGATAGTGGATAGTGGTTAGGAAATGTGCGGGACCTTCGCTGTTAACACTACTAGCGGCGTCTATCGGTTTAGCAGCAAGGAATACTTATAGGTCTTGTTCTCTCGATACCGGATGATGCTATGCAGAATTGCAGGGCCGAAGCAGCCTTTGTCATTCTGAGTGGATCGTCTTGCAAATAAGTTTCATTTCCTGACGAGATCGTAGGGGCAGGTCGGTGTGCCTGCCCTTGTTGGAAGACGTACCAGGTGCTGATCTCTACCAGGGCAGGCATAGGGACCTGCCCCTACAAACGTGTACATTACTTGCAAGATGATCCACTCAGAATGACAAAGGGGCGACTCTGCTGCCTGTATTCGACTCTGGTGCTTGTGAGATGGCTTCTATGCCCTAAAGAGGAGCGGGTTGGCGGCTAATAAGGAGAGCAGTGCGAGGCAGGTTCTACAAGGTGCTGCAAATAAGCGATAATGCGCAACGAGGGCGTTCACCCGGCAAGGTGGTGCGAAGTTCGTAGCGGTAACCTAAAGGGAGAAGGAGAGTCATGGTCTATCCACGAATGGCCGTTGGGTTGCAGGTCGGGGCGAGTCCCCCGCTGGGTTTGAGCCGCATCATGCTCCTGCTTGCCCGGTTGAGCCGTCTCGACTCCGCCTTTGTCGTGGACCACTTCCAGGGCTTTGTACCGACCGCCCTGTGGGACCGCGAGCTTTCCTGGGCCGCCGCGCAGTTCGCCAGCCCGCACGAGGTCTTCGACTACCAGGTGCTGCTGGGCTACCTCGCCCGTAGCGCAGGTGGGCTGCGCCTGGGGGTTGGGGTGACCGAGCCGGTGCGCCGTCACCCGGTGCTCATCGCGCAGGCCATGATGACGCTCGCCCACATGACCAAGCGGCCTCCTATTCTCGGCATCGGCGCGGGCGAGCGTGAGAACATCGAGCCATACGGCCTGGACTTCTCCCAGCCGGTGGGCAGGTTGGAGGAGGCCCTCAAGATCATCCGGCTCTGCTTTACGTCGCGG
The DNA here is from genome assembly GCA_030914045.1 of Chloroflexota bacterium. Classification (GTDB taxonomy): domain Bacteria; phylum Chloroflexota; class Chloroflexia; order QHBQ01; family JADMIH01; genus JADMIH01. The sequence continues at coordinate 47,471 of JALZHG010000006.1, forward strand.
GGTACGTTCGACTTTGCGGGCAAACACTACCACCTCGATCGGGCCGTTATGGACCTACAGCCGCCGAAAGGCCGAACGCCGGGGATATGGATAGCAGGCCACGGCCCGCGCATGCTACGGCTGACCGGGCAGTACGCGGACGGCTGGTACCCCACCATGTTAGCTTCTCCACAGGAGTACAAGGCCAAGCTGGAGACGGTGCAAGCCGCGGCGCGTGAAGCTGGAAGGGACCCGGCATCCATCACCCCGGCGCTCCACCAGTTTGTCGCGGTTGCCCCCACAAAGCGGGAGGCGCGGGCGATGTTGCACACTAAAGTGGCTCGTTTCGCCACCTTGATAGGCGCGCCTGCCGGTGAATGGCAAAAGCTAGGCTTGGAGCACCCATTCGGCGACCAGTACCGGGGCTACGTAGACTTCGTGCCGGAGCAGTATGATCGCCGAACGTTGGACCAGGCGATAGCCGCCGTACCTCCCCAGTTGGTTGGGCATGGCTTCATCATAGGCACGCTGGACGAGGTCACGGCCAGGCTCAGGGAGTTCGGGGAGGTGGGGGTCCGGCACGTGGTCATCAGCCTATCGTCGGCGGTCTTCTCCCGGCGCGCGGCTATCTACGGCCAGTTGGCGATACCCAGGATCGCGCGGGCGTTGAGGAATGGTACGGGGGGTAAGTAAGAGGCCACGGATGCACCCCTATTCGCTACCTATCTATGTCTTACTGGATACCCCTGGCACGTCCTCAATGTTGTAGAAGACCTGCTTCCCGTGCGACGAGGCGATTTCCACCATCTCGTCTGAGCCTTTCGATGCGCCCCCGATGCGCAGCACCGCGTCACACTTCATTACCAGCAAGCGACCAACGGGGTGCATTATCTCGTCAAAGACCGCATCGCCTACCTGTTTGGACCCTGCCAGTTCCAGCAGGGGCATTGCCAAGGCCTCCCCGGTTACCCCCAGGTGTCCGGCTCGGAAGAGGCGCAAGGCTGCCTCGTTCATGGCGCGCATGTTGGCAGCAATCAGCGCCGGGTCGTCGCCTGTGCCCGTGCGATATGGTCCGGCCACCAGGATCATCAACGCACCTTGTGGGCCGTTCGCGGTATTGGTCATGTGTTTGTCCTTCCGGAGCTTGCCCGGACTATACTTTCATTCCGCTGTCGAACAGAGTGGAGTCTGGGTTGAAGATACCCTACTGATGGGCTTCTGCAATCCGCTGTTGGCAGCGGCTGCGCTAATACTTTGGGTGTAACATGATATGTGGTATTGCTACCCGGCACCCGCACCGGCATGGTGTGCATAGCAAAATACATACTGCCTCTTGTAGTTCGTATGCTGGTTTGGTAAACTTTTCACGTACTGGTCCAGGCGCTCCCTGATGTACCGTTCGAGCGTTTGCGATTCGACTGGTCAGCCTGAAACTCATCACCCGGTCCTATGTACCGGATTGACGTGATGTATCTGAAAGTAGCCAGCTTCGCTGCATTACAACCACTTACATACTACGCCCTACACACATCCCCTCCTATAGACAGGCACACAATGGACACACCTACGCCCTTAGCGAGCCGCATACCCCACGAATCGGAGCAACTCCTCCTGCGATTGTTTCAGCAGGTAGGGGATAATCTGAACCCTGCCGAGTTGCCCGACGTGCCCATCGACCTTTTCCCGGAAGGCTCTCAGGCCAGGCATTTGCTCGAAGGCTTCTCGGGCATGCTGGCGCGCCTTAAGGAGAAGGAAGACGCTCTACGGCGCTCCCAGCGTAGCTACGAGCAACTGGTAAACTCGCTCGACGGCATCGTGTGGGAAGCGGACGCGAACACGGTCGAGTTCCTGTTTGTGAGCCAGCAGGCCGAGCGGTTGCTTGGCTACCCCACCGAAAGATGGACCACCGAGCCGACTTTCTGGCAGGACCACATGCACCCCGACGATCGGGGTTGGGCGCCGAAGTTTTGCTCCCGCGCCACGGCTCAGAGACGGGACCACGAGTTTGAATACAGGATGATTGCCGCCGACGGGCGAATCGTCTGGCTGCGGGATATAGTGACGGTGGTTGTGGAGAACGACCGGCCCGTGAGGTTGCGCGGCGTGATGGTGGACATCACGGAGCAGAAGAAGGCCGCCGAGGGGCTTAGGGAAAAAGAGGAGCAGTACCGCGCCATCTTTGAAGCCACGACCGAGGGCCTGGTGATCAACGACCAGGACGGCAACGTGGTAGAGGCGAACCCCGCGTTCTGCCAAATGCACGGCTACTCGCGCGAGGAGCTTATCGGGCGCAACCTGGCTAGCCTCCATCCCCCCGACGACCAGCCTACCTACAACGATTACCTGGAGGCCGTAAGCAACAATCGTAACTTCCAGACTCACGAGATGCATTCGCATTTGCGCAAGGACGGTACCACGTTCCAGGTCGAAGTGCGCGGGACCACCTTCATGTACAGGGGCGAGCCCCACATCCTGGGGGTGACCCGCGACGTAACCGAGAGGGTGCACGCGTACGAGCTACTCGAACAACGGGTGCAGGAGCGCACTCGCGAGTTGTCCACGCTGCTGGAAGTTTCCCACAACGTAACCTCCACCCTCGACCTGAACCGCCTGGTGAGCAGCGTGCTCGAGCAGTTGAAAGTAGTGGCCGACTATACCGGCTCGGCCATCTTGCTCGTAGAGGGCGATGCCCTGACCCTGCTGGATATTCGGGGAGCTAATCCTGACGCTAAGACAATGGTGGGGCGGAAGCTGTCGCAGGAGAGCCTGGGCGCAATCTGGCCCCTTTTGCGTTCGGGTAAGCCTGTCATTATTGACGACGTCAGGAGCGGTGACGCCATATCACAAGCCTACCGGGAATCGGTGGCTGCGCTGCTGAAAACCACCAGCGAGGCCGTGGCTGAAATGCTCCACGGCCCCTTCTCCTACGACCGCTCGTTCCTGGCTGTGCCCATAATTGTCAAGGAACAAGTTGTTGGCATATTCACCCTGACGCACAATGAGCCTGGCTTCTATACGGCCCGTCAAGCCGGACTGGCAATGGCTGTAGCCAACCAGGCCGGGCTAGCTATCGAAAACGCCCGTTTGTACGAGCAGACCCAGCAGGCGTCCCGCAGCACGGCTGCTCTCGCCCAGATAGCGTCGAGAGTAGCCTATGGTGGCTCTCTGCAAAAGACGTTGGACGACATCTGCCAGCATGTAGTCGTCGCCACGGGGGCCGCGGCCGCCGGGGTCGTGCTTTACGAGGCCGGGTCCGGGCAGCGGAGCATGGTGGGCGCGTACGGGCTGCCGCATGGGTACAAAGAGGCGGTGAACACCGTACTGAGTTCGGGCACGGTGCTATTCGCGCAGGCGGCCTTCGACGGCCAGCAACCTGTGGTCACACGTGACACGCGCCAGAAGGTGCTAGAGTCGGAAGTCTCGGCCCCTCTCCACCCGTTCATGCCAACCGCGCCCTGGGAGTCGGTCGTCGCCGTACCGATGATCTACCAGGGCAAGCAGCTAGGGGTGCTCGCCAGCTACGTGCCCTCGAATGACATTGACGAGCGTCAGATCGCCTTCCACGCCGCCATAGCCGACCAGACCGCCGTGGCCGTTGAGAACGCCCGCCTGCTGGCCGAGGTGCACGACAAGGCCACCCTCGAACAGCGCCAGCGCCTGGCCCGCGAACTGCACGACTCCGTTTCGCAGGCCCTCTTCAGCATCAATCTCACGGCCCGCGCCGTAGAGTCGCTGCTGAAGAGGGATACCCCACAGACCGATACCGCCGTCGCTAGATTGGCCGACCTGCGGCAACTTACGCAGGGTGCGCTCGCGGAGATGCGGGCGCTGATATTCGAGCTGCGCCCCCGCGCCCTGGAGGAAGAGGGGCTGTTGCAAGCGCTTCGCAAGCATGGCTCTGCCGTGGCTGGGCGGGAGATGCTGCAAGTGGAGGTGGTCTGCCCGCCCGAAGAGCGGCTGCCCAGGCTCAAACCCGCGGCTGAAGAAGCCCTCTACCGCATAGCGCAAGAGGCGTTGCACAACGTGGTGAAGCACGCCCGCGCTACGAGAGTGGAGATATACCTGGACCACGACCCGGACGAGCAGGTTGTCAGCCTGTGCATAGCTGACAACGGTAGGGGCTTCGATAAGAGCCAGGTACCCGCGGGCCACATGGGTCTAGGCACGATGGGACAGCGCGCCACCGCCCTGGGCGGCGAATACACCATCGAGAGCAAGCCAGGCGAGGGCACCAGGGTGACGGTGCGTGTGCCTTTGGGGGAATGGCGGCTGGACGCGCCAAAAGCCACGAAGTAGCTAGAAGCTATCTCAAAAACAAAACTGTCGAACATCCTCACCAAAGCCCCACCATGTCATTTCGAACGGAGTGAGAAATCTCGTCCTTAACCGGGATGTTTCCATTTTCTTGCGGTACCCTGTGGCTGAAGGGAAGGTGACACTGTGTGCTGAGGGACGAGATTTCTCACTGCGTTCGAAATGACAAGGGGGAGCCATGTGCTCATATCCCATGCTGTCATTATTAAATAGCTTCTAACTGCTCCTCCCGACAGGTAAATCCACGCGCTACTAACACGAAGTCCTTTGTGGGGACTTCTCTTCATATGGGGCAGCAGACCCTGCCAGCTTTGTAGCCGTCCTAAGACTTTGGGCGGAACCGATGATTAGCTAAAGGTCGTGACGTGCTTACTCCATCTGCTCGCTGCATCTGCTCGAACGCGGTGCTACACTCTTGTGCATAAGAGACTTGCTCGACCACAGAATACGCAGCATTACGCGCCAGCCGAATGGTTGACATTCAATCTCATAAAAAACCATACACAATCATTGGAGGCAAATAAAGTGAAAAAATTAACTGTTATCGTAACCGCACTGGCATTGACGTGGCTCGGACTAGGCGCGTCAGGTGCTCGTGCGCAAGCCCCGGGGCCGGACGCGATAGACCCGATCTACGCGCTCACCCTGACCGAGGCTATCAACAATCAAGACGCCGCTGCCGTGCTAGACCACTTCGTGAAGGGCGGTAGCGTCACGTTTGACACCTCGGTATTCGATGCTGCCAACCGGACTCTGACCGCCGCCGAATACGCGGACAGGCAGCGCCCCGACCAGCCGGACGTGCCGACCGATATCCACCTTGAGATAGTCGATAGGTCGCTACAGATAGGCGCGACTACCGCTACCTGGACCTGGAGGGAGACCGCAGGCTTCCTCAAAGACTTGAACGTGGACTACATCGAGTTCAGCGTCTCAGCGACCACCGACGACCACAGGTTCAAGTCGATTACCATCGCCCCGACCATGGAGAGCCTCGCCAAGCTGCTCAGCCTCGCGCCAAGCGCGGAGAGTCTTGCCCGGCTGCCTTATAGCCCGGCAGTGCCAACCCTGCCCTTCGCTCCAGATGACAACGATGCGGGCCTAGGCCAATCGGTGGCTGTCGTTCGATTCGAGCCTGAGAACGGCTCAAAGGTGAAGGGTGCGGCAATCCTGAGTGGTACGGGCGTGGAGGGTGGCACCAGTATCTCGTTCCATGTGACGGGGCTGACCCCGGGCACACCCGCCCAGGCTACCTTGAACGCGGGTACCCGCACGGCACCTGGCGCTAGCGCCGCCGCGCTGCCCGAACTCACGGTAGATGCTTCAGGCACCGGCACGGCAACCGGCAAGGTGCTCTTCAGAGGGACAGAAATTATCCCTCTCGCCGACGTGGCTGACGGCGAGCACATCATAACCATCAGCCAATCCGGGAACGTAGTGGCCTATGGGGACATTCCTATCCTGGAGGGCCTGGCGCTTGCCCCGGTCGGGATGCCCCGCACGGGTGGCGCTGCGGGTGACGCAATACTCCTCGGCCTGGCGCTGGTAGCCGTTTACATGATACTGCTGGGAGTACGCCTGACACAGACTCGCGCCCAGTCCTGAGCTTGGCCAACCTACCAACCTATAATCTAGTGCAAGACATCTCTCCATTTCGATTATGGAGAGATGTCTTGACTTCGTCTTGGATGTCCTCGCAACCCCGTGACATCGGTAGAGCTGCGGACCTCTGCGCGTTTGACACTACGATTACCCAGTAGCTGACAAGAACGAAAAGACGTAGGGGCGGTTTCGACGTCGCCCCTACGTGCTTTACAAGCTCTTTCAACAGTACGCATCAGGTTTTACTTCAGGGGGTTACGCAGCCTGGGTAGAAGGTGTTAGCTACAATCTTGGCAGTTTGTCCGCGGGTCACGTTCTCCCCTGGCCGGAAGTAAGGGCTGCTCTGTGCATCGCACGGCTCTCCTGCTCCGCCACACGAGTAGCCTGAGATAACTCCCTTGTTGGCTAATCTGTTGATCCACTCAAAGAACGGGCTGCTGGCGGGTACGTCGCTGAACTTCTGCGTGCCAGGTTCGTCATTGAACTGAGCACTCTGACTCACTATCTTCGACAACTGCCCCCGCGTCGTGTTCTGCCCAGGACGGAAGTAGGGGCGGTTACCTGCTCCACAAGGCTCCGCCGGGGCCGTGCCACACGGGTACCCACCTATGTAGCCCCTGGAAGCAAGCTGCTGGATAGGATCGTAGAAGGTGCTACCGGGTGCCACGTCCTCGAACATCTGATCGCCCGTTGGTCCGGTGAGGTTGGCAGCGAGAGCCACCATCTTGGATATTTGCCCGCGAGTGACATTCACGCCGGGGCGGAAGTATTTGTCGTTGCTGGAGTTGCAAGGCTCGCCAGGGCCGCCGCATGCATATCCGCTGATGATCTCGCGGCACGCCAGGCACTGCACGAAACTGTAGAAGGTAGAGCCAGTGCCCGTCGCAGGGATGTCTGCAAACTGCATGTTGCAGACCGTCGGCGTTTCGGTGGCTGCGGGGGCCTGGACCACGACCGACATACTCATGCTGCCATAGTTGAGCGCAAAGGTGCGCCCATTGCCGAGGCTTGCCCCGTTGACCTCTCCGAACGCACCGGCGTGGGAGGCATATCGCGTCACTTCGAACGCGGCGGCGTCGGCGGGCATGAAGCCGTTGACGAGACTGAGGTTGAGCTTGCCAGCCAGGCTCGCTATGCCCGTCACTACGAGCGCATCGTGCTGGGTGCCCGCAGTAGGGCCGCCTATCTCGATGTTCAGCGCGCCCGCGGTCATCTGTGTGTAGTTGCCGCTTACTGTGAGGCTGCCCGGAGAAGCGCCAGGGGCAACGACGCCCGAGTTGGAGACATTCGCGAAGACGGTACCCACGCCCAGGAGATTGCCCCCAGCGATGTTGAACGCACCCCCGGCTGCTATGTTGCCCCCGTTGAGCCTGGTTGTACCGGTGGTCTGGGTATAGCCGGAGGCGAACTCCAGGCGGCCTGTTTGCGACTCGACCGTGCCGCTGTTGGTGACGTTGATGCCCGCCGCGAAGAGAGCAGTACCCGCACCGCCGGATTTACGCATGCTGCCCGCGTTGTTGAACGTCGAGGCCGCACCCGAGGCCTGCACGCTACCATCAGCCTTCAGGTCGATAATGCCCGTTGCGGTGTTATTGAGCGTTGCGCCGTCGGCTACACCGAAGAAGGTGCCTGCCATGTTGAGCGTGCCCCTGTTGGTGAGAGTGCGGGCGCGCAGCACTTTGCTGGAGTTTCCACTCACGTTCATGGTTGCGCTCATGCCAATTTCCGTGACGCCCGCACCGAGCATCTCCCCACCCGTCCAGGCGAGCCTGCCGTTGATCGAGAGCGTGCCCGTGCCCTGGACCGTACCGGCGGCCAATTCCATGTTCTGGGCGCTCAGCACTTCCTGAAGCGACAGGTTTGCACCCGCCACCCGCAGGCTTCCGTCACCCGTGACGGTGTTCTCGCCCTCGAAGCTATGCGCTCCTCCCGCGAACTCCACTGCGGCGCTTGCCGCTGCCGTGCTGCCGATTTTCAGCCCTGAGCTGATCCAAATGGTACCGGCTGCACCTTCGGGATTGGAGACCTTAGAGGAAGCACTGGCACTGCTCGCGCCGCCGAACCTCAGGGTGCCCCCGGCCACATCCACCGTGCCTTTGTCGTTCTCGAACGTGACAGCAGAGGCGATGGTAGTAATGCCCGTGCTGGCCGATTTGCGGAAGGTACCCGTGTTGCGGAAGGTGCCTTGCCCGGCTGAGGCAATAGAGGCATTGTTCTGCGCATCGAACAGGCCGCTGTTATTCATAGTTGCACCGGCTTCCAGGTTGATAGCCCCCGTGCCCAGCCAGGTGGCCGTACCCTGGTTGTTGAGAGTACGGGCGCTCAGGTTCTTGCTGTTGCTGCCACTCAAATTCAGGGAGGCTCCGTTGGCGATGTTAGTTGCTCCCGCGCCGGCCATCTGCCCGCCGCTCCAGTTGAGCGCGCCACTAACGGTCAGGGCACCGGCACCGTCAATCCCGCCGCTTGCCAATTCCAGGTTCCGTGCGGCAAGCGTGCCTTGCACCTGTAGCAAAGCCCCGTTCACCCTGGCAATCCCGTCGCCCACGACAGTATTGCTGCCCTGGAAGTTGTACGTCCCACCCGCGAACTCAAGCACCGCGTTTGTCGCCTGCGGGCTGGAAGTTGCCGAAGTACTGCCGACCCGTATGTTAGAGTTCATAAAGTTAGGATCGTCAAACCTGATCTCCGGGTTGGAGACTTCGGGGGAAGCACCGGCACCGCTCGCACCACCGAACCTCAGGGTGCCGCCGGCTACATCCACCGTGCCACCATTGTTCTCGAACCTGACGTTGGAGGCGATGGTTGTAATGCCCGTGCTGCCCGACTTGCGGAATGTGCCGGTGTTGCGGAAAGCCGCAGGGGCTGGGGCTGCGAGGGTCGCGTTGTTCTGGGCGTCAAAGAGGCCACTGTTGTTGATTATTGCCCCCGCCTCCAGGTTGATAGCGCCTGTGCCCAGCCAGGTGGCTGTACCCTGGTTGTTGAGCGTGCGGGAGTTCAGGGTTTTGGCCGCCGAGCCGCTTATCGAAAGGGTCGCACCCGGCACGAGCTCGGTCTTGCCCGCTTCCGACATCGTGCCGCCCGTCCACGTCAGGGTGTTGCTTATGGCGAGGGTAGCCGGGCCGCTCAATGTGCCGGAGGCCAGCTCTACCCGGCGGGCTGCCACGCGTTCGGTGGCGCTGCCTCCTACAACCAGCGTGCCGCCGCTCACCCGGACCGTGCCGCCACCGGCGAAGGTGGTGCCGTTGCCAAGCGTGTGAGAGCCCTGGCTGAAATCGAGCTTGGCCCCGGCCTCAACGTTGAATGCGCCTTTGCTCGTCCCACCCTGCAGGTGGAGGTCGCCGCTCTGCACCTGGACAGTACCCCCCTGGTTGTCGATGGTCGCGTTGCTGACGACCAGGTTCTGGAGGGTAACTACCACACCCGCGGGCACATTGAAGTTCGTACCGACGAGCACGGTGCCTGTGGCCGGACCCTTCACGGTCCAACCACCGGCGGCGGAGCCGCCAGCGTAACCGCCCGTGATGGTGATCACGTTGTTGGGCGGAGTAGCGCCCCTGCCCGCCGCTCGCACGTAAGTGCCCACCGCCACGCGAACCTCGTCGCCAGGGCTCGCAGCGTCAATCGCTTCCTGGATGGTGCGGTAGGGAGTGCCATTGGCACAGGGGGGACCTGTGGTGGCACCGTCGTCATCCACGCAATAGACGGTGACAACCTCAGGGTTCGACACCGGTGAAGCGATGGTCGAGGCCCCTGCTGACGCCCAGGATACCGACGCCAGGAACATCGATAACAGCAGCGCCGAAATCGAACGTAATGCCTGCCTTTTGTACATACCAAGATTAGCGGCCATGTCTAAACCTCCTGTGCTAGTTGTGATTTGACTAAGCGACTGTCGTTTGTGCGCATCCTAACGGGGTATCACTTGCTTTCAAGGTTGCCGGCGGGGACCATGGTGACAAAGAGGTCTATCAGCGTTCCCCAATCGCTGAATTCCTGGGCGTCTCCCCTGGTCACGTGTTGCACTCTGCCACGCCACTCAGGACCGCCTCCGGTGTCTTGCTCGGCCCACACTCGCACCAGGAACAATTGAGAGGGGCTGCGCTCTTCCCCTGTGTCATTGCCCTGCTTCCCATGTTGCGTCCTATCGCGCGGTTCGTCGGACCGGAGTAACGGGTTCGTCATCGCTGCCTCCCATTTGGACAAGACACCAGGCTTTGCAGAACAGGCCAGGGTCACCAGAGTAACTATCTACATTCATTAGAGCAGAGGATGGGATATAATGGCTCGCACAGTAGGTCGCACAAACCTGCACAAAAATGTGCACAACGGTTTCCCGTACCTGGCGGCGTCTTGCTCAGGGTCGGGGTATGGAGGGGTGAGGATGCCCCATGCCCCGGCAGTGAAGGCCTGTACCCCGGCTTCAGAGCAGGGCCACCGCGCATGTCACGGTTGAGGCTGGAACAGGCCGTTTCGCAGGTAAAGCTATAGGGGCTTCCGATGGGAGAAACGACATTCGGCCAGTGGCTCAGGGAGCGGCGTAAGGCACTCGACCTCACCCAGGAAGAGTTGGCGGAGCGCGTGGGCTGCTCGGTCTGGATGGTCCAGAAGATCGAGTCGGGGGTCCGCCGGCCATCCCGGCAGGTGGTCGGCTTGCTTGCAGAGGCGCTACGAGTCCCACCTGACAAGCGGCAGGCCTTCATGAGCCTGGCGAGGGGAAGCGGTGGTGAGGAGCAGCAGCAGCCCGGCGGTCAGGCACCCGCACAGCAAGAGCAAAGAGAAGAGCCGGCAGCACAAAGCCTCACACTGACTAATCTCACTCCTCCCCCTACCCAGCTGATAGGCCGCGACGAGGAACTGTCCGCAATTCGCGCCCGCCTTTTGCGGGAAAGCGTGCGCCTGCTTACCATCGTGGGTCCTCCAGGCATCGGCAAGACGCGCCTGGCGGTCGAGGTCGCCCATAGAACACTGCCGGACTTCCCGGATGGTGTCTATTTTGTGCCCCTCGCGCCTATCAGCGATCCAGGGCTAGTAACCTCCACAATCGCGCATACCCTGGACCTGAAGGAGGCACCAGGGGTGAGTGTTGAGACCCTCCTGGCCGACCACCTGCGCAACAAGAAGCTGCTGCTCGTGCTGGACAATTTTGAGCAGGTGGTCGGCGCAGCCGGTGTGGTTGCACAACTGCTCGCCGGTTGTGCCTCATTGAAGGTGCTTGTGACGAGCCGCGAGCCGTTGCACCTGAGAGGCGAGCAGCAATTCGGTCTGCAGCCGCTAGCCCTACCCGATCCCGGCAAACTCCCGTCTTTGGAGGCTCTGACCACCTACCCCGGCATAGCACTCTTCGTAGAGCGAGCCCAGGAGGTATCTTCCTTCGATCTGACCCCGCACAATGCAGCGCCTGTGGCGGAGATCTGCGCACGCCTGGATGGCTTGCCCCTGGCGATCGAGTTACTTGCGGCCAGGGTCAAGCTACTCCCGCCTCAAGCCTTACTAACCAGGCTCACCGCACCGGTTGCTGCCGGATTCAAAGGGTCAGACAGCGGGGCGGGTAAGGACCACCGCTCGTTGCGGCTGGCGGCGAGCGGTGCCAGGGACCTACCTGCCCGGCATCAGACGTTGCGCAGCGCCATCAGCTGGAGTTATGATCTGCTCAAAGAAGGGGAGCAGAAACTCTTTGCACGGTTGGGCGTGTTCGTGGGCGGGTTCACCCTGGCCGCGGCGGATGCGGTGTGCAACGCGGAAGGCGACCTGGGATTTGACACCATTGCGGGCGTGGAATCGCTGCTGGACAAGAGCCTTCTGAAGCGCAACAGCGATAGCCACGACATGCCGATTCATGCTGCCACAGACGAAGAACCACGCTTCTACATGCTGGAGACGATTCGGGAGTATGCCTGCGAGCGCCTCCTGGAGAGCAATCAGGCCGACAGGGTACGCCGCTGGCACGCCGAGTATTACCTGGCGATGACGCAGGCAGCCGAGAGCGAGTTGAGAGGCAGCAGACAACAGGAATGGCTCGCGCGCATTGAAGACGAACATGAGAACTTGCGGACAGTGCTCGATTGGTCGCTGACCAATGGCGAAGAAGAGTCCGCCCTCAGGCTGGCGGGTGCTATATGGCGATTCTGGTGGATCAGGGGCTACATCACGGAGGGGCTACGATGGCTGAAGATGGTCCTTTCCCATGCGACATCGCGTACCTCGGACAGGGCTAGAGCGGCCTACGGTGCTTCCATTCTGGCTAAGGTGCAGGGAGACAACGCCAAAGCTATCGATTTCGAAGCAGAAAGCCTTGGCATATACCGCGAGCTGGGTGCCGGCCGTGGGGTGGCCCAGGTGCTCCTCGGCATGGGCTTGAGACAGCGAGCCTCTGGCGACCTGGAAGCGGCCGAAGCCAGCTTCAAAGAAAGCCTGGAGATTTCGAGGCGGTTGGGCGACACCTGGGGGATCGCGGGAGCCCTTACGAACCTCGGCCTCATCTTCTTCGGCAGAGATAACGAGGCAGCACGTACTTACCTGGAAGAAGGCTTGCACGCCATGCGGCAGACCGGGGCCCACAACAACGTGGCCTTGATACAGAACAACCTCGGAGTGATCTCCTTGCACAGTGGTGACCTTGATGGGGCGCGTAGCCTGTGGGAAGAGAACCTGCGCGTGTATCGAGAGCTAGGCAACAAAGAGAACCAGGCGCTTACGCTTTCCAACCTTGCCCTGGTGGCGAGAGAGGAAGGGGAAGTTACGCGGGCCGCGGAATTGAACTCGGAGAGCCTGCGCACCTACTTACAACTGGGCCAAAGCGACTTCCTGGCGCCAGGTCTGGCGAGGTCGGCAAGTATAGCCACAGTGGCAGGCCAACTGGAGCGGGCCGCCAGGCTGTATGGGGCAGCCGCTGCGTTGTACGAGACTAAGGGCCTTGCCAGGCAACCGTATGACCTGGCCGATTACGAGACGATGATGGGCCGGGTGCGGCAATCCCTGGATGAAGCGGCTATCACCAAAGCCACACGGGAAGGGCGAGCTATGTCATTAGCCGAAGCTATCACCTATGCCTGCGAGGTAGAGCGTGATAGCCCACAGCCTAAGCACGATTAGCTACCTAATGGCATAAAACGTGCTTGGCACCCTCACCATCAAGCAGAAATCTGCTCATGGGCGCGCCAACTTACTCACTTATACTTCCTCAAACAACCGTGAGGCGTATGTCATGTTCCCAGAACGTGGTGTCCGCGTTTGACTGCAGCGCCCATGACCCGTATTACACAGCCTCTACCAGTCCTGCCACCGGCGGGAATCGCACCCCTACAACCCCCTCCCAGACCCCGTGTAGAAGGCAAGTTCTTCTATGCAGGCCAGCACAAGCTATACCTGCGCGGTGTCACCTACGGCACGTTCCGGCCCGGCGCTGATGGAAGCGAGTATGGCACGCCTGACCGCGTGGAGATGGACTTCGCCGCGATGTCGAGCAACGGCATCAATGCCGTGCGTCTCTACACCGTGCCTCCGCCCTGGCTCCTGGACCACGCCTCTCAACATGGCCTCTACGTGATGGTTGGACTGCCCTGGGAGCAGCACATCGCGTTCCTGGACAGCAGGCAGGGCAGGGCAGATATAGAGCGGCGGGTCGTGGAAGGGGTGCGCGCCTGCGCGGGTCACCCGGCCGTACTCTGCTATGTAATAGGCAACGAGATCCCAGCCTCTATCGTGCGCTGGTACGGCAGGCAGCGCGTGGAGGCGTTCCTCAAGAGGCTCTACCAGGCAGCCAAGGCGGCAGACCCGGGCGGTCTCGTCACCTACGTGAACTTTCCCACCACCGAGTACCTCGACCTGTCCTTCCTGGACTTCGTAGCCTTCAACGTCTACCTGGAAACAGCCGACCGGCTGCAGGCTTACCTTGCGCGCCTGCAGAACCTGGCAGGCGACAGGCCCCTGGTCATGGCCGAGATAGGCTTGGACAGCAGGCGTAACGGCCTGGAGCAGCAGGCTGCTGTCCTTAGCTGGCAGGTCGCCACGGTATTCGCGGAGGGTTGTGCGGGGGGATTTGTATTCTCGTGGACGGACGAGTGGTACCGGGGCGGCAACGAAGTTGAAGATTGGGACTTCGGGTTGGTGGACCGGGAACGGCACCCCAAACCCGCACTGGCCGCCGTACGAGAAGCGTTCGGGCAGGTACCGTTTCCCCTCAGCGATGGCAGAATAGAGTGGCCGCGCATCTCCGTGGTGGTGTGCAGCTACAACGGCGCGCGTACCCTGCGCGACTGCTGCGAGGGCCTGTTGCAACTCGAATACCCCAACTTTGAGGTCATTGTGGTGGACGACGGCTCGACCGACGGCACGCCGCACATAGCCCGCGAGTACGGCTTTCGGGTCATCAGCACTCCTAACCAGGGGCTGAGTAGCGCGCGCAACACCGGCCTCGCCGCCGCCACGGGCGAGATCGTGGCTTACACAGACGACGATGCCCGACCCGATCCCCACTGGCTACAGTACCTGGCATACACCTTCCTGGCCGGTGAGTATGCCGCCGTGGGCGGGCCTAATATCCTACCTCTCCAGAGTGGCGTCATGTCGTGCGCGGTGGAGAATTCGCCTGGCGGCCCTGTGCACGTGCTGCTGAACGACCGCGAGGCAGAGCATATACCCGGCTGTAATATGGCTATCCGCAAGGCTGCGCTGGAGGCCATAGGCGGGTTCGATCCCACGTATCGCGCCGCCGGCGATGACGTGGATGTCTGCTGGCGGCTGCAAGCGTGCGGCTGGAAGATCGGCTTCAATCCGGCGGCCGTGGTGTGGCACCATCGGCGTAACACGGTGAAGGCTTACTGGCGGCAGCAGCTAGGCTACGGCCGGGCGGAAGCGCTCCTGGAGAGGAAGTGGCCGGAGAAGTACAACGCGGCCGGGCACGTGACCTGGGTGGGCAGGCTATACGGCGGCCTCGCGCCACTGCTGGGGTGGCAGCATTCGAGGGTCTACCAGGGAGTATGGGGCAGCGCCCCCTTCCAGCGTCTGTATGATCGAGGTACCAACAGCCTGCTTGCGCTGCCCTCGATGCCCGAGTGGTACCCTGTGATTGGACTGCTTGCCATCCTCGTGGCGCTGAGCATGTTCTGGCCGCCCCTCGTGCTGGCCGTCCCGCTGTTCCTTGCTGCCATAGCCGCGCCACTGGCTCTGGCCGTCCTGGCGGCCATACGGGCTAGCGTTCCGCGTTATGGGCATGGCAAGCAGCCGGTGGGGCGTTACGTCAGAATGCGCGCCGCGACCTTCATGCTCCACCTGTTGCAGCCGCTGGCTCGCCTGGTTGGACGTGTGGGCTATGGCCTCACCCCCTGGCGTAACCCTGGGGCCGTGAAGGTGGGTCTATCCATCCCCAGGGTGCGCCGCCTGTCTATCTGGCGTGAGACCTGGCAGCCGCCCGAAGCGTGGCTGGAATGGATCGAAGCTGACATCAAGGAGCGGGGCGGCACCGTGCAGCGGGGTGGCGACTACGACAACTGGGACCTGAAAGCCCAGGGAGGTCTCACCGGCTCGGCCCGCCTGCTCATGGCTATAGAGGAGCATGGCAACGGGCAGCAACTGGCAAGGTTCCGCATCTGGCCCCGAGTTGGACGGCTTGGCCTCTGGCCGCTGTTGCTTTTATCTCTCCTGTGTGCCGGCTCGGCCCTGAGCGGCGCATGGGTTGCCTTCGCCGGGCTGACCACGATGCTTGTGCTTCTCGGGGCGCGCGTCCTGTACGATTGCGCCTCGGGCGTGGAGACTCTTCGTACGGCGGTGAGATCATCACCGGGCACCCACCTGGACCGGGCCGGGAGGGCGCGGAGGCCCCGCCCTTACCGTATGCTGCTGAGCTACGCCCGCCCTTATTGGAGAGCCTGGCTGTTCATCGTAATACTGACTACACTGAGCACCGCATTCACGCTGCTGGAACCCTGGCCCATGAAGGTGCTGGTCGATAACGTGCTCGGCGGTCAGGCCTTGCAGGGCCCCGTGGGTGACCTGGCGGCCCAACTGCCGGGGGCTACCGACCGGGAGGGACTGCTGTGGTGGGTGGTGGCGGCCGGAATACTGGTGTTCCTGGCGTCCAGCGCGCTCGATGCCCTGCTTACGCTCAAGTGGGTACGCGCCGGGCAAGGTATGGTATACACGCTGGCCCGCACCCTGTTTGCGCGCATCCAGCGGCGTTCGCTGGTGTTCCACAGCCGCGTGCCTGTGGGCGATTCCCTGAGCCGCGTCACCAGCGACGCCTGGGTGGTGAATACGGCTGCCGACAGGTTGCTGCTCGCGCCCGCCCAGGCGGCTATCACTACGGTGATTGTGATAGCCATCATGCTGCCGATGAATCTGACCCTGACCGTGCTGGCGGTGGCGGTGACCCCTTTCATGGCCGTATCATCCCTGCTGCTTTCGGGTCGCATCAAGGCCCTGAGCAGGGCGCGGCGCCAGACCGAAAGCCGTATGCAGGCCCACGTGCAGCGCATCCTGGGCAGCATCTCGGTGGTGCAGGCCTTCACGCGGGAGGACCAGGAGCAAAGACGCTTCAAGGAGTACGCCCGCAAGACCATCCACGTCCAACAGCAGAGCGCCCTCATGTCGAGCCTGTACAACCTGGGCTCCGGCCTCCCCGCGGCAGTTGGGGTGGCACTCGTGCTATGGGTGGGCGCCGGGCAGGTGCTGGGCGGCAGACTTACCGTGGGCGAGCTACTCGTGTTCGTTGCCTACCTCGGCGTGCTGCAAGCCCAACTCAAGACGTTCGCCGGGATCAACAGAACCATGCAGGAAGCCACGGGCAGCGCCGAGCGCGTGTCCGAGGTACTGGCTACAAACGACGAGGTGCGGGACAAACCAGGCGCTCCAGAGATTGCCAACGTACGGGGGCATATACGGTTGGTCAACGTCAGCTTCGGGTACGACCCAAAGCGGCCCGTGCTCAGGGACTTGTCTCTGGAGATCGAGCCTGGTCAGATGGTAGCTGTGGTGGGGCAGTCCGGGGCGGGGAAGAGCACCCTGGCGGGGCTTATCTCGCGGCTGTACGACCCGCAGCAGGGACGTGTGGAGGTGGACGGCCAGGACGTGCGCGAGGTCAATCTGCGGAGCCTTCGAGACGCCGTAGCTATCATATTGCAGGAGCCTTTCCTCCTGTCGGGCACCATCGCTGAGAACATAGCCTACAGCCGTCCGTCGGCCGACCCGTCCGAAGTCAAAGCCGCCGCCGAGGAGGCGAACGCCGATAGCTTCATCGAGAGGCTGCCGGAGGGTTACGACACCGAAATAGGGGAGCGTGGGGCAACCCTCTCCGGGGGCGAACGCCAGCGCATCTCTATAGCCAGGGCGCTGCTCAAGGACGCGCCCATACTGATTCTAGACGAGCCGACCAGCGCCCTTGACGCCCGCACGGAGCAGCGTATGCTGGAGCATTTGCGGGAGCTGCGAGAGGGCAAGACAACTCTTATCATCACGCACCGTCTGTCCGCCGCACGAGCCGCGGACAAGACTATAGTGCTACATAAAGGTAGGCTGGTGGAAGAGGGCACTCATGACGAGTTGATGGCCCGGAAGGGCCTGTACCGCAGGATGTACAACCTACAGTCGGGGTCCAGGCCCGCGGTGGAGGCGTTGCGCTTTGGAAGCAGTAAGAGTGCGGCCGGTTAGCCGCTCCGCGGGCACCCTGAGGGTGTGCCTGTGGATGCTCAGGTACGCCTCCCGGCGGTGGCAGGGTATGCTGGCTATGCTCGCCACCGTGCTGCTGGGGGTCGGTATCAGCGTGGTCAAGCCCTGGCCCATGAAGGTGCTGGTGGACAACGTGCTCCAGGGCAGGCCGCTCGATCCCGCCGTCCGCGCCGTCACCGGGGTACTGCCAGGGGCCTCCGACTCCGGAGGGCTGTTGGCCTGGACGGTTGGTGCCACCCTGGTAATCTTTTTCGCGGGTTGGCTCTTGAACCTGGCGCGTGCTTACACCAACATCGGTTTCGGGCAGCGCCTCAAGTACGATTTAGCCGCCGACCTGTTCCGCCACCTCCAGCGACTGTCGCTGCGCTTCCACAGCCACAAGCCCCTGGGCGACTCGATACACCGGGTGACCTCCGACAGCGAAAGCATAGCGGTCATCGTCAAGGACGCGCTTATACCCACCCTGTCGGCGGTGTTCAGCCTGTGCGCGGTGTTCGGCATCATGTGGAGCCTGGACCCCCTGCTCACCATGCTGGCCCTGCTGGTGGTACCTGCGCTCGCCCTCGTGTTGAAGTTGTACGCCGGACCGATGATGCGGCATAGCTATGCACAGCAGGAGACCGAGGGCCGGATGTACACCGACGTGGAGGAGACCCTGGGTGCCCTGCCGGTGGTGCAGGCATACGCGGCGGAGGACCGGGCCGATCTGCGCCTGCGCGCTACCACCGACCAGGTGCTGGATACCACTCTGCGCACGACCCGCGTGCAGTTGCAGTTCAAGGTGCTGTCGGGGCTGGTGACTGCCCTCGGCACAGCCCTCCTGATTTACGTAGGTGCCCAGCACGCCCTCGACGGCAGTCTTACGGTGGGCAGCATCATAGTCTTCCTGTCTTACCTGGCTTCGCTCTACGCGCCTATCTCCTCGCTCATGTATACTTCTTCGACGGTGCAGAGCGCCATGGGCAGCGCCCGCCGGGTGATCGAAATCCTCAGCACCGAGCAGGAGGTGAAGGACAGGCCAGGTGCCCGCCCCTTGCCACGGGTGCGGGGCCACGTGGCGCTCAATAACGTCACTTACGGCTACGTCAAGGGCAATCCCGTACTGAAAGGTGTATCCCTGGACGTGCAGCCGGGGGAGACGGTGGCCCTCGTGGGCACAACGGGTGCGGGCAAGAGCACGCTGGCGGGCATGGTGGCTCGTTTCGCGGACCCGTGGATAGGCAGCGTCCGCATAGACGGGCACGATATACGCCAGGTGACCCTGCGCAGCCTGCGCGAGCAGGTGGCCCTCGTAGGCCAGGAACCTGTGCTGCTGCCCATTACGGTGGCCGAGAACATCGCCTATGGCCGCCCCGACGCTTCCCTGGAGGAGATAACGGCGGCGGCAAAGGCGGCGAACGCCCACAGCTTCATCGAGCGCTTGCCGGAGGGCTACGACACCGTGGTCGGAGAGCGAGGGGCGACTCTCTCGGGAGGCGAGCGCCAGCGTATCTCCATAGCCAGGGCCTTGCTCAAAGACGCCCCTATCCTCATCCTCGACGAGCCGACCAGCGCCATAGATGCCCAGACCGAGCACGAGATACTCAGCGCCCTGCGCAACCTCGTGCACGGGAGGACTACCCTTATGATCACGCACAGGCTTTCCACCGCAGCCCTGGCCGGGCGCATCGCGGTTATGCAGGGCGGCCGGATAGTGGAGCAAGGTACCCACCAGGAGCTTCTCGCTAGAGGCGGAGCGTATGCCAGTTTGTACGCCGCGCAACACGGCGACGACGAAGTTGGGGCTTTGCCGGAGGCGGGATGAACATCATCGTGGCGGGGGTCATGGGGCGCTACCCTTACGGGGGCGTGGCCTGGTGCTCGCTCATGTACCTGCTAGGGTTGGTGCGCCTGGGCCACCGGGTGTGGTACCTGGAGGACATGGGCGAGTGTAACTTCGATCCGGTGGAGAACACCCTGTCGAAGGACCCCCGCTACGCCGTCAACTTCATCCGCGATTGCCTGCGACCTTACGGCCTGGAAGACCGCTGGTGCTACGTGGACTGGCGGCAGCGCTACCACGGCCACACGAGGGAGCAGTGGCTGGACGTATGCGCAGGCGCGGACCTGCTAATCAATCTCTCGGGTGGCTGCGCCTTCTGGCGCGACGAGTACGCCTCGATCCCGCACTCCGCGTACATAGACACCGACCCCGGCTTCACCCAGCTAGACGCCTCCCGGCGACCCGATCGGCTGGACTTCCTTTCGCGCTACGGCTCGCTGTTTACCTTTGGCCGCAACATCGGCACGCCCTCCTCTCCCGTGCCCGCGCTTGGCCTCGAATGGGAACATACCTGGCAACCGGTGTTAGTTGACCTGTGGCGGCCCACGAACGAAACGCCACTCATTGCTTTCACCACGGTGATGACCTGGAGGATAGCCAGCTTCAAAGAAATCGGCGGCAACAAGGACCAGGAGCTGCTACGCTTCCTCGATCTGCCGCGCCATGTGCGCACGCCCCTGGAGCTTGCGGTGAACGGCCCCCGCTCCTTCCTAGAGGCGCACGGCTGGGTGTGCCGTGATGCTTTCGAGGTGTCGCACAACCCCAGCGCCTACCGCGACTATATCGCCTCCTCTTTAGGGGAGTTCAGCGTCGCCAAGCACACGTACGTGGCTACCAACAGCGGCTGGTTCAGCGACCGCACGGCCTGCTATCTGGCGTCAGGACGACCCGCTGTAGTGCAGGACACGGGCTTCAGCGCATACTTGCCGTCTGGTAGCGGCCTGGTCGCGTTCAGGACGTTCCAGGAGGCCCAGGACGGCCTGGAGAACGTGACCGCCCACTACTCCCGCCACGCAAATGCCGCGCGCGAACTCGCTGTCGCGTACTTCGCACCGGAAGTGGTGCTGCCTCCGCTGCTTGAGCGCGCCACACAGAACAAGGGACATGCGCGGAAGGTGCGGGCTGTATGAGAGTGCTCATGCTGGCCCCGTTGTGGTACCCGGTCTCCAGAGACGCGCAGGGGGGCATCGAGACTTTCCTGTACTCTCTCATAGAGGCCCTGGACCGGCAGGGTTGTTCTGTGACTCTGCTCGCCAGCGGCGACTCCCGTACGTCCGCGGACGTGGTGCCCGTGGTGGAGCGCAACCTGTATAGCCTGATGCTCGAAGGCCGCGCGGGCGAATACGTCTACTACGAGCAGCACCAGTTGCGCCTGGCATATGGTATGGCTAGCGGTTTCGACGTGGTGCACTCCCACGTCGGCCCCGGCGGCTACGTGCTCTCCGCGCATGCTGAGGCGGGTGGGCGCGTGCTGCACACGGTCCATAGCCCTGTGTACGCAGACCTGCGTTGGTTCGTGGGGCAGCACCCTGACGTACGATTGGCCGCAGTGAGCGAATTCCAGGCGCAGCGTCTTCGGGAGGCAGGTGCCAGGTGTTGCCGCGTCATGCACAATGGCATCGACACCTCGGGTTTCCCCTTCAACGACCGTCCGGGCGACGGCGTACTCTTCGTTGGGCGCATCGAGGAGGCGAAAGGCCCCGACATCGCGATAGACGTGGCCCGTGCCCTCGGGCGTCCGCTCACGTTAGCCGGGCCTGTGATAGATAAGGACTTCTTCAAGCGCAGCATCGAGCCGCGCCTGGATGGGCAGCTACGGTACGTGGGAGTGGTCGATCACGAGACCAAGTGCAAGTTGATGGGCGAGGCCGCGTGCATGCTCTTGCCCTTCCGAAAGGCTGAGCCTTTCGGTATGGTGAGCATCGAGGCCATGGCCTGTGGCACGCCCGTGGTGGCCCTGCCCAACGGTGCACTGCCCGAGATTGTGGAGTCAGGGGTCACCGGCTACCTCGCAGACGATGAGAGGGCTTTGCCGAGCTGCGTACTGCGGGCCATGTCGCTGGATCGGGTTAGGGTGCGGGATCGAGCAACCGCCAGGTTTGGTATACAGCACGTCGCCGGTAAGTACCTTGACCTGTACCGAGATATGGCTGCGGGCGCGCTCGGAGGGGAGCGGCAACCATGCGCATAATCGTGTCCGGCGCGATAGGGCGCTCCTATGTGGGCGGGCAAGCCTGGGTGTACATGCAGTACCTGGCCGGACTGCGTGACCTCGGCCACGACGTTTACTACCTGGAGGACTGCGGGGAGGAATCGTGGGTGTACCACTGGGAGGAGCAGCAACTCACCACCGACCTCGACTACCCGGCCGCCTACGTAAGTAGCTGCCTGTCACTAATCGGCTTCGATGACAGGTGGATATACCGCGCAGGGAGCGAGGCACGCGGCATGACCGTGGAGCAGTTAGAGCAGCTATGCAACGGGGCCGATCTCCTGCTGGTGAGGGCCGTGCCGCTGACCGTCTGGCGCAGGGAATACGACCTCCCACTCCGCCGGGCGTTTATAGACGTGGACCCCGGCTTCACGCAAATCAGCTTGCTGAACGGCGAACCCGCTCTCACCTCCACTGTAGGCCGCTGCGAGCGACTCTTCACCTACGGGCAGGGCATCGGCAGACCCGA
Organism: Chloroflexota bacterium; assembly: GCA_030914045.1. GTDB lineage: Bacteria > Chloroflexota > Chloroflexia > QHBQ01 > JADMIH01 > JADMIH01. The sequence continues at coordinate 69,530 of JALZHG010000006.1, forward strand.
CTGCCTTATGCCTACCGCAGGCAGAGAATGGCTCAAGACGGTGCCTCCCGTGGCCCTGCACTACTGGCCCGTGGCTGAAGAAACAGAGGATACCGCCACTCACTTCACTACGGTAATCCGGTGGCGTGGTTTCAGGGATGCCGAGTACAACGGCGTGAAGTACGGCCAGCGGGATCGCGAGTTCCCCCACTACATAGACCTACCGAGCCTCACCAGGCAGCCGTTTCGCGTGGCAGCTCTCGGAGCCGACCTTGAGAGCCTGGCCGAGCATGGCTGGGACGCGGTGTCGGGCGAGGTCGAGTCGCTGACGCCCCAGCGATATCAGAAGTTCATCCAGCGTTCGCGAGGGGAGTTCGGCGTGGCAAAGCACCTGTACGTGGAGATGCGCACACGCTGGTTCAGCGATCGCAGCGTGTGTTACCTGGCGTCCGGCAGGCCGGTGCTGGTGCAGAGCACGGGCATTGAGGACCTGCTGCCCATAGGCGAGGGGATAGTCACCTTCCGCTCGCTCGAAGAGGCCGTGGCTGGCGTGGACCGCATCAACTCCGATTACGAGCGACATAGGCGCGCAGCCAGGCAGATAGCCGAAACCTGCTTCGCCGCCGAGGACGTGCTGTCCGACCTGCTGTCAGGTGCCATAAACTAAGGTGTGATAGTAGGAAACCGCAACGAAATGCAGCTTGGGGAGCAACTGCTTTGAATGTTCTCCTGGTCGCGCCTCACCTCTCGCAATATCCCGAAAGCTGAGCCTCATTATGCGCGTCGCGGTCTTTACAGATGTCTTCCCCGCCCTGTCGGAGACGTTCATTACCAGGCAGCTTGCAGGGCTGATGGAACTGGGGCACAAGGTGCACATCTACGCTCAGGGGCGACCTGAAGCGGGGGTGCCCTTGCAGCCGGAGGTTGCCGCGCACAACCTGCTAGGGCATACCACATACATGTCCATTCCGCGTGCGTCCGGTTACTGGGAAATGCCTGTTCTTCCTCCCTGGGGGCAGACCTGGCTACCGGGGGCTTCGCGACCCATACCCAACTTGAGGCGACTCCTGCAAGCACTACCCCGTTTCGCTCGTACCTTCGCAGCCGCGCCCAGAGTCACCCTGAGCACGCTGAACCCGAAGGAGTATGGCTACGCTGCCAGGAGCCTATCGGCCATGTACCGCGTCTCGGAGCTTCTCAGGGGCCGCGGCGAGTACGACGTGGCGCAGGCTCATTTCGGTCCCGTAGCCGACAAAGTGCGCTTCGTCCCACGCCTCTGGTCCGTGCCGCTAATCGCGAGCTTCCACGGTTATGACGTGTCCACATGGCCCAGGGAGAAAGGGACCGGTGTGTACGAGCGACTGTTCCGTACGGCCACTCTCGTGACAGCCAACAGCCACTATACGCGGCAGCGCCTGGAGGCGCTTGGCTGTCCTCCGGGCAAGATTCGCGTGCTCAGGATGGGCCTGGACCTGGATGAGTTTGGTTTTAGGGAGCGTTCCGCACCGGACGATGGTTGCGTGCGCATCTTGAGCGTGGGCAGGCTGGTGGAGAAGAAAGGCTTCGAGTATAGCCTTAGGGCTATGACGAAGGTGCGCGCCAGGTACCCGCAGGTGCAGTACGGCATAGTGGGAGATGGGCCGCTTCGTTCGCGGCTGGAGGCGCTGGTAACCTCGCTAGGGTTGGAGGGGACCGTGAGGTTCTACGGCGCAGCAGGGCGTGAGTTTGTGCAGCGCAGGCTCGATGAGGCACACATCTTCGTCGCTCCAAGCGTTACCTCAGCGAACGGCGACGTTGAAGGGCAGGGCCTGGTGTTGCAGGAGGCCCAGGCGTGCGGAATACCTGTGCTAGCCACCGAACATGACGGCTTTCCGGAAGGTATGCTGTCCGGCCAGTCTGGCTTCCTGGTGCCCGAGCGTAGCACCCCGGACATAGCCGAGCGGCTGGAGTATATGATTGAGCATGGCGACAGGTGGGCCGAGTGGGGCCGCGCGGGGCGGAGGCACGTAGAGGTGCACTTCGATATTTCTTTACTGAGCCGCCAGCTTGAGGGGCTGTACGAGGAAGCCAGGCACATCTACATAGCCGGAAAGGGCCGTAAGTGAGGCTCTTCTACTACCAGGACCCGGACGGTAACTTCGGGGACGACCTCAACGCCTGGGTGTGGCCTCGCCTCATCCCGGAGTTGCTGGATGGCGATGGCAGCACCCTGTTCGTCGGCATAGGCAGCATCCTGGACCGGCGCATACCGCAAGGTCCCCACAAGATCGTTTTCGGTACGGGCGTGGGGTACGGGCTTCTGCCTGTGCTGAACGAGGAATGGCAGGTGTGCTGCGTGCGCGGCCCGCTCTCGGCCAGGGCTTTGGGCCTGCCGTCCAAACTGGCCGTCACCGACTCGGCCGCCCTGGTGCGCATCATAAGGAGAGCGCCCGTCGAAAGGCGGCACAAAGTCTCCTTCATCCCTCACTTTCGCACTCCCGCACGCGCCCTGGAGGTAGGTGTTGACCTCGAATTGGTATGCGCTAGCGCGGGCATAAACTACATCGACCCCTCAGGCCCTGTAGAGGATGTGCTCAACGCCATCGAAAGCTCGGGCAAGATTATCGCTGAGGCTATGCACGGGGCCATCGTGGCCGATACCCTGAGGGTACCGTGGCTGCCGGTACGGCTGTCGGACCGGATACGGCGTCTCAAATGGCGGGACTGGTGCGGTTCGCTGGGCATGGAATACAGCCCTCTCCAGTTATCGCCACCGTCAGGGGCAGCGCCTGATGAAGCCCTCGCCCGGTTCCTCGACGAAGCGGGTACCCGCCACGACCCGGTACTCAGCTCTACCGCCGTGCTAGATGAGGCCGTTGAGCGACTGGTTGCTCGTCTTGAGCTACTGAAACAGGGGCGGGTAGATGAGTGTGGTGTACAGGGCAGCGCCAGGTTCGCGCCCGACCCAGAGGTGCTGAGGGAGGTGCCCTGGCTCTATCAAATGCAGGCTGCGCTCAAGGAGGTGGAGGGGCTGGTCCCCCTTGGAGCAACGTTCATCCTGGTGGACGAAGAGCGCTGGGGCGGCGGGCAGGCGCTGGTGGGCAGGCGCACCCTGCCGTTCCTGGAGCGAGACGGCCGCTACTGGGGTCCGCCTGCCGATAGTAGTACTGCCATCGCTGAACTGGAACGGCTACGCAACGAAGGCGCGCAGTATATCGTCTTCATGTGGCCCTCGTTCTGGTGGCTCAGCTACTATCACGAGTTCCACAGCTATCTGAGGCAGACCTACAGCACTCTGTACAATAACGAGCGTATCCTGGTTTTCTCTCTAGCACCTCACAGCGCGTAAGGTCAACGATGACATAGTGCCGAACGGTTTGCGCTTGCTTAGCAGTTGTCAATTTGTTCGTTAAGTACTAAGGTACCTGAGCAGGAAGAGGTAGGGTCAACAGAAGCCCCGGCTAGCAATCTTTGCTAGTCGGGGCTTCTCTTATGACAACTCTGCGCGGAAACGCTGCTGGGCCAGATCGATCCACTACTACCTATGACTGCAGCCATTACATCTTTGTATGTAATGGCAACGCACAACCTAAGTAGTCAACTGTTTAGTACTTCTTTGGGCAGTCTACGCGTAGAGGCTGGGATAGACTGAGAACAGGCCCGGCAGACGGGTGATATTACAGAAAAAGTATCCGGCAAATATCAAAACAAGCATATAGAGAACATTAAAGAGTAGGGGGTAACGATGAAAGCAAGGCAGCACATTCAGAAGGGTCTCAATCTAGCAGGTTTGGCGGTGCTGGGGTTGGCACTGGTTGCGCAGCCGGTCGCCTCAGCATTCGCCGCAACAGCCGGCACCGAAAAGGCTCCGTCTCAACCCAATGTCGTCACTTATACAGTGACTAACACAAACAACTCCGGCACAGGGTCGCTGCGGGAGGCCATTAGCCTGGCAAACGCCAACCCAGGAAAGGACAAGATCGTCTTCAACATCACGCAGGGCAGCGGCGTCAGGACCATCCTACCCATATCCGCCCTGCCCCCGATCAATGATCCTGTCGAGCTGGATGCCACTACGCAGCCGGGCTACGCGGGTACACCCCTCATTGAGTTGGACGGCTCCAGTGCCGGTCCGGTACAGGCCGGGCTTAAGGTGAGCGGGTCCGGCCGCGGGAGCCTGATCAAGGGTCTTGCTATCAACCGCTTCAACGGGGCCGGCGTCATGATTATTGAAACGGGCGATGTCACCCTGGAAAGTAACTTCATCGGCACGAACCCCGCCGGCACCGTAGCCCAGGGGAACGGTGGCCCCGGCGTTTACACGGAATGGACAAGTAACGTCATAATCGGGGGCACAACCGGTGCAGCCCGCAACCTCATCTCCGGTAACATAGGCAACGGCATCACAATACAAGGGGTCACCCACGGGAGCGTAAACAATCAGGTGCTGGGTAACTATATCGGCACTAATATCAGCGGTACTGCTGCTCTCGGCAACGGCGGTCATGGCGTAGCAATTCAGGGCAGCAGCGGTAACGTGGTTGGACAGTCCCTAGCAGGGGCTCGTAACCTCATCTCCGGCAACGGTGGTAGCGGCGTACGGATTACGGGAGGAGCCGCGTCCAACAAGGTGCAAGGTAACTTTATCGGCACCAATGCGACCGGCACGGCCTCTCTGGGGAACGGCGCGGGTGGGGTGACCATTCGCGACGGCTCTTCCTGGAACAACGTCGGCGGCGTTGGGGCCGAAGGTAACCTCATTTCGGGCAACCTGGGTAATGGCGTGCTAATCACGGGCAGCCTGCAAGTGGGCAGTAATTCAAACACTGTCTCCGGCAATTACATCGGCACGGATATCAACGGTATGGCCCCACTGACCAACACCCTCAACGGCGTATTTATTGACAATGCAGCCAGCAATCATATCGGAGGCTTTGTCGAGGGACATCGTAACGTCATCTCCGGCAACGGAGCAAACGGCGTGCTCATCTCCGGCAGCGGGTCAGTTAGCAACAAAGTCCAGGCCAACTACATCGGTACCAACGCGAGCGGCATCCTTAAGTTGAGCAACGTCCAGAACGGCGTAAGAATTCAGAGCGCCTCGAACAACACCATCGGCGGCACCAATACCGCCGAGCGCAACCTCCTCTCGGGCAACCATAGCGGTGTCTGGATTGACGTGCTGGGGAGCAGTGAAGTCGCCACCAACAATCTCATCCAGGGCAACTTCCTGGGCACCGATGCCAGTGGTACGGCGCGCCTGGGTAACAACATTGCCGGGGTGGTGCTCTTGCGTGGGGCGCGTGGCAACACAATTGGAGGCCCCCAAGCTGGCGCTCGTAACCTTATCTCCGGCAACGACTACTACGGCGTTTTCATCAGCGACACGAGCAACAACCAGATACAAAACAACTATATCGGCACCAACGTTTCGGCTACCGGCCCAGTGAGCAACACTTTGTCAGGCATCGGTGTGTTTGATGGCTACACCAATACCATCGGGGGTGGGGTTGGACTGGGCAACTTGATCGCCTATAACGGCGAGGGTGTGGAGGTCTTCCGCGGTGCAGGCAATGTTATCAACACCAACTACATCTATGGCAATGACAACCTGGGCATCAATCTCCGGCCGAACGACGACTGGGGGACGGGCGGCCCGACACCCAACGACGCGCTCGACCCCGATGAAGGCTCAAACAGGTTGCAGAATTTCCCCGTTCTGAGCGCCAACAGCACCCAGAGCCAGATTAAAGGCAGCCTCAACAGCATGCCAAATACTACCTTCACAATAGAATTATTCACCAACGACACCTGCGATGCGAGTGGGTACGGCGAGGGCAAGACTTTCCTGGGTACCACGGTGGTCACTACAGGTGTCAACGGCAACGCCAGCTTCACCTTCGACCCCGACGCGCCCGTGCCCGGCGGCACCTACGTAACTGCTACTGCCACCGACCCCGGCGGCAATACCTCGGAGTTCTCCCTGTGCCTCCTCGTGCAAGGTCCTCCAACCGCCACTCCTACCTTTACGTCCATACCCTCGGCCACTCGTACCGCGACGGCTATACCCTCGGCTACTAACACGACCACGGGCAGCAATCCCAGCGCCACACCTACCCGCACGGCTACGGGCAGCAATCCCTCACCTACTTCCACGTCGCAGGTGCCGGGTGCTTGCCAGGTAAGCTTCACAGACGTACCTGAAGGCTCCACTTTCTACCAGTACGTGCAGTGCCTCGCCTGTAAGGGCATCCTTGGCGGCTATTCGGACGGTACCTTCCGCACCAACAACGACGTTACCAGGGGTCAGCTCTCGAAGATCGTCTCGAACGCGGCAGGGTTCAATGAAGCGGTAAGCGGCCAGACGTTCCCGGACGTAGCCCCGGACTCTCCGTTCTACCCCTTCATAGAGCGGATGGTCTCAAGAGACATCATCGGTGGTTACGGAGACGGCACTTTCCGCCCGAACAACAACGCCACGAGGGGGCAAATCTCGAAGATTGTCTCCAACGCCAGGAACTACACGGAACCGGTATCGGGGCAGACCTTCTCAGACGTAGCGCCTGACTCGCCCTTCTACCCCTTCATAGAGCGCATGGTTTCAAGAGGCATTATCTCGGGCTATGGAGACGGCACTTTCCGGCCCAACGCCAACGCCACGAGAGGGCAGACGGCTAAGATAGTCTCTAACGCCTTCTTCCCTAACTGCCAGACTCCCTAGCGCAGAAGATTAGTAGACAAAAACGCAAAGGCGCAAAGAACGCAAAGAACGCAAAGAACGCAAAGAACGCAAAGAACGCGCAAAGAGGATGTTAGTTTAGCGGATACAAAAGGAGCAGGGTACGTGATGTCGTACCCTGCTCCTTTTCCATTGAACCACACGTACTAAATCTCTGCGCGTCCTTTGCGTCCTTTGCGCCTTTGCGTTTTCGTCTGCTGGCGCATACGTGGCGTTTTCGTCTCTTATTTTGTCGCGGGGTTGTCCTGGGCGGGCACCAAGCCAATGCGTACAGCGTACAATGCGGCCTGGGTGCGGCTCGGTAGGTCCAGTTTGCCGAGGATGCGACTTACGTGCGTCTTCACAGTTTTGTCGCTGAGGATGAGGGCTTCCGCTATCTCCTTGTTCGAGTAGCCCTGTGCGATCAGGCGCAGCACGTCGGTCTCGCGCTCGCTGAGGGCTTCGGGGCTTTCAGGGGCGCGCACCTCGCGCATGAGGCGGGCCGCGGCCTGCGGAGAGAGTTGCACCTGCCCCGCTGCCGCCGCTTTTATCGCCCGGCACAACTCGTCGTCCTCGGTGTCTTTCAGCAGATAGCCTATCGCCCCGGCACGCACCGCGCCCACCACCGAAGCGTCCTCTAGCACGCTGGTGAGGGCGATCACTTCGGTGTCTGGCAGCAACTTGCGTATGGCCGCGGTGGCCTGGATACCGTCCATCTTGGGCATCAGGATGTCCATCAGCACCACGTCCGGCTTGAGTTGCTGCGCCATCTGCACAGCTTCTTCCCCGTTGGAGGCCTCCCCCACAAGCTCAAATTCGTCGTTCAATTCGAGAAACCCGCGCAGACCCCTGCGTACCACGCTGTGGTCGTCGGCAACAAGCACACGTATGGGCATCGCCGCAGCCTCCTTGCAACTACATATAAAGATGTAGCCGGGCGGTAAGACTAAAGATAACCTGAAGTCCAATCCTTTTACAGACTGCGCAACACGCCGCCTCGGATATACTCCAGTTGATACAAATAGGCACTGCGCGTAATGTACCATACTACCTTACGTCCCGCAATTTGCATGCGTGGGCGCAATGAACGATGGACCCTGTGACTTCTTTTTCATGGCCCATTGTCTAACATCAAATCTCATCATTAGAAGAACGGAACAATGAATACAACCTTAATCATAGTAGACGACCAGTCCACCATAACCCGCGCCATAAAAGAATGGCTGGCCTTCGAGCCTAATTTGCAAGTAATCGGTGAGGCCGCAGATGGTGCCGCGGCCCTCGTCCTCGCTCGCAACCTCCAGCCCGATATAGTGCTTACCGACATCAAGATGCCGAACTTAGACGGCTTCTCTGTGGCGACACAACTGCGTCAGTCGGACCCGCAGATAAAGGTAGTGATACTCACAGTACACGACAATAACGCCAACCGGGAGCGGGCCCAGGCTGTGGGTGCTGCCTTCGTCGGCAAGCACGAACCCGCAGAGGTGTTGCTGGCTGCGTTACGCACCGTGGCAAGCAGAACGCCAGGACAAATATAAGTCGCTACACCATTTATAGATAGTAGTTGCGGAACCTCCAATGTTTTGATAATCTATAGTTGGTAGTAACTATTGCTGTCACGTAAGTGTATCTCGTGGCGATGCTTGCACCCTGCACGTTATTGATGTGCAGACTTTTTTGCACCTAGATTGGGGAAAGACAATGCAAGAAACCGCGCATACGGGCACGGACACCCTTCCAGGCAGGCATGACATCTTTGTAGGCGTGCCTGTTCGTGTTTTGCTCATCGCTGACGGGCCGGACGATATCGACCTGATCGGCAACAGGCTGGATCGAGCAACGCGGCTGCAACCCGAATTGGTGGGCGCAAATGGTTTAGCCGAGGGCGTAACGTTCCTGGCTACAAGCAAGTTCGATGCTGTGCTGCTTGATATGGGGCTGCTGCAAGGGTCGGGGGTCGGCACGCTTCGGGCGGCGCAGGGCCATGCCCCCGATGTGCCCTTCATCATAGTCGCGGATGCCTATGACGGCAGCTTGGCTATCGCGGCTTTGGAGGCGGGCGCGCAAGATTACCTGGTGAAGAGCGAACTCAGCGCGGGCTTGTTGGAGCGGTCCCTCCTGTACGCATTGGAGCGCACCGAGCAGAAGCGTGCCGAGCAGCGCCTGCGCGCGAGCGAGGAGCAGTATCGTGCCGTCTTTGAGGTGACCACCGACGGTCTCGTCATCAACGATACAGACGGCAACGTGGTGGAGGTCAACCCAGCCTTCTGCCAGATGCATGGCTACACCCGCGAAGAGATGATCGGGATGCCCCCCACGCAGTTCATCCACCCCGACAGCCATGACCTGCTGCGCGAGTTCGTGGAGACGGTGCGCAGGGGCGAGACGTTCCAGTGCCGGGCCCAGGACGTGCGCAAAGACGGTACCGTGTTCGATGTGGAGGTACACGGCACGACCTTTATGTACAAGGGCGAGTCCCATATCCTCGGTATAGTGCGGGACATCACGGAGCGCATGGAAGCCGAAAGCCTGCTCAAGCTCAAGGAAGAGCAGTACCGCGCGGTGTTCGAGGCCACCACCGATGGGTTGGCTATCGCTGAGCTGACAGTCGGCACGATAGTCGAAGTCAATCCGGCGTTCGCCAGTATGCATGGCTATACACGCGAAGAGATGGCCGGCATGCACCCCAGCGCCTTCGTCCACCCCGAGGACTACGAGGTACAGGCAGACTTCGTGCAGAAGGCGCGAGCCGGAGAGCGGGCCTATGCCCAGGGGCGGGACGTTCGGAAAGATGGCACCAGCTTATTGATCGAGGTACAAGGAGTTCCCTTCATCCATAACAACCAGCCTCACGCCCTGGTGATAATGCGCGATATCACCGGGCGAGTTCAGGCGGAAAAACTGCTTCGGGACAGCGAAGAGCAGTATCGTGGCGTATTCGAGACTACCACCGATGGTCTCGTGATTACCAGCATACAGGACGGTGAAAATGCTGCCTATATTGTGGATGCGAACCCCGCTTTCTGCGAGATGCACGGTCGCACTCGCGAGGAGCTAATCGGGCAGCACCCGACTATCTTTATCCACCCAAGCGGCTACGGCGGAATGATGGAGGCTTTCGAGGCAGTGAAGGCCGGGAAGCCGTTCGAGGGCGAGGGGTTGGATGTGCGTAAAGATGGCAGCGAGTTCGACGTCGAGGTGCATGCCATCAGGTTCATGCACAAAGGCGAAGCACGCGCGCTAGGAGTGATCAGGAACGTCACCGAGCAGAAGGCGGCGGAGAAACGTCTGCGCGAGAGCGAGGAGCAGTATCGCGGCGTGTTCGAGTCGACCACTGACGGCCTTGTGATAACCGACCCGGAGGGAGAGGGTTCCGTGGTGGACGCCAACCCTGCCTTCTGCCAGATGCACGGCTTTACCCGCGATGAGCTAATCGGCAAGTCGCCCGCCATCTTCGTACATCCCAACAGCCAGGACAAGCTCCGCGAATCGCTGGAGACGGTGCTGACCGGCGGGAAGTACCTGGCGAGGGCTATGGACGTTCGTAAGGACGGTAGCGAGTTCCACGTCGAGGTGCAACTTAACAAGTTCATTCGCGGCGACAAGGTACACGCGCTGGCCGTGGTGCGGGATATCACCGAGCGGGTACAGGCCTACGAACTGCTGGAGCAGCGCGTAGATGAGCGCACCCGCGAGCTATCCACCTTGCTGGAGGTATCGAGCAACGTAAATTCCACCCTCGAACTGAAGACGCTGTTGAGCCGGGTGCTAGACCAGTTGAGGAGCGTAGTCGATTACACAGGAGCGAGCATCCTGCTTGTGGATGGAGACGAACTTGTAAGGCTCGACTCGCGGGACGAAAAAGGCTCCGAGCCGGAGATGATAGGACGCCGCTACCCGTTGAGTCGAATACCTCGCATCTGGGCAACTATATCGGAGCAAGGGTGGCTGGCTATCCCCGACGTTCGAGGCGACGATGATGTAGCACGGGAATACCAGGCGGCGGTGGGACCGGAAGTGCTCGATACCACCCTCAGATACATAAACTCGTACCTTGGCGTGCGTCTCATGCTGAAGGACAAGGTAATAGGCCACTTAACCCTCTCCCATACCCTGCCGAACTATTACACACCCGACCACGCCAGGCTAGCTGCCGGCCTCGCGAACCAGGCTGCTATCGCTATAGAGAACGCCAGGCTCTACGAGCAGGCCCAGGAGACGACCCGGCGCACGGCCACCCTCGCGCAGATAGCCTCCAGGGTGGCACTAGGCGGTCCCCTACGGCCCACCCTGGACGACCTTACCACGTCGGTGGTGGGCGCGACCGGAGCGGTGGCTTCCGCAATTGGGGTGCTCAACGATAAGACCGGCCTGCTCCAGTTGAGCGGCACCTGCAACCTGCCGGACGGTTACGCCGAGGGGCTGGACATGATACTGGCGTCCGGGACCAGGTTGCTGGCGCAGGCCGCATTTGATGGTCGCAAGCCTATGGTGTTACACAACATGCGTCGGGCTGTGCTTGACATGCCAGCTTATGCGCCTATCCACCGGTTCATGCACGAAGTACCCTGGGATGTTGTCGTCGCGGTACCCATGATTTACCAGGACCAACCGATGGGTGTGCTGCTGAACTACTATCTGCCTGGGCACGAGTTCAACGCCGAGCAGATGAGCTTTTTCGTGGCGATTGCCGACCAGATAGCGGTTGCGGTGGCGAACGGGCGGCTGTTCGAGCAGGTACAGGGGAAGGCGGCGCTGGAAGAGCGGCAGCGGCTGGCGAGAGAGCTACATGACTCGGTAACGCAGGAGCTATTCAGCATCAGTCTCACAGCGCGCAGCATACAGTTGCTACTTGAGCGCGAGGGGGTGCGCTCGCCCTCCATCACGGAGAAAATGGTAGACCTGCGACAGCTTACTCAGGGCGCCCTCGCTGAGATGCGCGCCCTCATCTTCGAGCTACGTCCCGGTGCGCTAGAAGAAGAAGGCTTGTTGCAGGCCCTGCGCAAGCATGCTGCCGCCGTGCAGGGTCGTGAGATGCTGCCAGTGCAGGTAATCGCCGATGAAGTCGGCATACCGCGTCTCAAACCGGGCACAGAGGAGTCGCTCTACAGGATAGCCCAGGAAGCATTGCACAATGTGGTGAAGCACGCCCATGCCAAACGGGTTGAGATAAAGATGGAAGTGGAGGACGACCACCTATTGCTGCAAATATGCGATGACGGCGACGGCTTCGACACAAGCCAGGTACGGGCGGGTCACATGGGCCTGAACACCATGGGGCAGCGGGTGGCCGCGCTCGGTGGCGAGTACAGGGTGAGCAGCAAGCCGGGCGAGGGCACGTCCGTGTCGGTGCGCCTGCCCCTGGCCGACCAACGCCTGCAAACCTAGCAGCACCTCATCATGCTGTCGAGCCACGGGGGACCTATTGATTGTGCCCAGGTCGCGGACGACCTGTTTCGGCTCCTCGCGTATGTGATGAAGGTATATTAATCCATGACCTACATCGTGATAGAAGGAGTTATAGGCGTCGGTAAGACCGCACTCACACGCCTGCTGGGAGAACGCCTGGGTGTCAGCACTTTCTTCGAGAAGTTCGAGGAGAATCCCTTCCTGAGCAACTTCTACTCGGACCGCGCTCACTACGCCTTCCAGACGGAGGTGTTCTTCCTCCTCAATCGCTACCGCCAGCAGCAATCGGAGGTGCAACCCGCCGTCGTAGCGGGCAACGTGGTAGGCGACTACCTGTTTGCCAAGACACGGCTGTTCGCGGGCATCAACCTGGCAGGGGACGAACTGGCCCTGTTCGAGCAGATCTATGACGCTCTCAACAAGCAGGTGGCGCGGCCCGACCTGGTCGTGTACCTGCAAGCCTCCCTCGACACCCTCATGTCCCGCATCTACCAGCGCGACCGGTCCTTCGAGCGCAACATGGACCCTCGTTACATCGAACACCTGTCGAGGGTGTACGAGCAGTTCTTCGAGGGGTACTCCGACACGCCCGTGCTCAAAATAGAGACGGACCACCTAGACCTCACCCGCGATGCAAAGGCCCAGCAGCGAGTTATTGAGGCTATTGTCAGAGGCGACCTGTTGCCCCTAAGCTCCTGAAAGGGCACGGGCCAACTACGCGACCTCGACCGGCTCTTGCTGGCGGGCACCGGACGCTGGCGAGGGACCGTGCCAGACGTGGCTTGGCCTGTCCCTCGCCAGGACCGCGACTTCCACGTGGGTGCAGCCCTCCAGGTTTAGTGGCTCGGTGACTGTACCGAAGGCGATGCCAGGGGTGTTGTTGGAGGCGGAGAGATGGGCCAGCCAGATAGTGCGGGGGCGGCCATCCCGCGCCAGTTCAGAGACGAGCCTGGCGGCGTCTGCGTTCGCGAGGTGGCCGTAACGTCCCGCCACGCGCTTCTTGCGACTGTAGGGGTAGGGGCCGCGCCAGAGCCGTTCTACGTCGTGATTGGCCTCCAGCACCAGCAGGTCGGCCGCCTGCAATGCCTCCCGGATTGAGGCCGTCTCGCAGCCGAGGTCGGTGCACAGCACGATGTTCTGTCCCTCAGCCTCGATCCAGAAGCCACAAGGTTCTGCCGCGTCGTGTGACACAGCGAAGGTGCGCACTGTGACGCCTCCGGCACTTTCCCGACCGCCTTCGACACCAACACCCTCTATGTATACCTCGCGGCCCGGCGGCTGCACTACCTTCTCGCGGAGCACGCCGAAGTGTGCGGACCCTGCCAGGAATGTGCCTTCGCTCGCCACCACCGGCAGCCTGTAGCGCCTCGCCAGCATGCCCGCGCCCCGCAGGTGATCGGTATGCTCGTGGCTGACGAAAATCGCCGCCAACTGCCGCGCCGACACCCCGCGCTGCTGAAGGTAATACTCCAACGTACCCGCGTTCAGCCCGGCATCGAATAGCAACTTGAGGCCCGCCGCTTCTACAAGAAAGGCGTTACCCGAACTGCCGCTAGCCAGCGCGCTGACCCTTACCCCCGTGCTCGTTTCCATGAGCTAACAATAGTACAAATGTTCGCTACTGTCAAGTGGAAAGCGGTCGAGTTACAGGGATGTGTCAGAGCAGGATGGCGGTACCCTGTTGGACCTTGTCACTCTGAGTGGATCGTCTTGCAAATAAGTTTCATTTCCTGACGAGATCGTAGGGGCAGGTCGGTGTGCCTGCCCTTGTTGGAAGACGTACCAGGTGCTGATCTCTACCAGGGCAGGCACACCGACCTGCCCCTACAAACGTGTACATTACTTGCAAGATGATCCACTGAGCGTAGCGAAGGATCTCGTCCCTCAGCACCCAAGTGGCACCTTGTACCTCCCGCCACTTCGCTGCCTAATGTTTTTAGTCACCCTCTCAGATCTGATGGCAAGCCTGAGATGACCTGCTACACAAACTACTCTAGTCTAGGGCCACACCTAACTCAGAGGCAGCTTGAGCTAAAGCTTTTGCAGATCGCGCAGCTACAACGATGTCAAATTTGCCAGCAGTCATGGCTAATACATCTTGTCCACCATAGAAGCGCGTTGGGTAAGAGGGCCAGTGCCATGTTGGAAGATCTAACATAGGATAAGTTCGCTTGAGCATGGTTATTGTAGGTTCCACATTCTCTGCCGTGAAGCTAAATCTACTTAGCGTTATAGTTTCGAGCACCATCATCTGAAATAGGAACTCTGTTAAGGAGCTATTCTCTTGGATCCAGCTAGCATGGGAATCAGGTCCGAGGGTATCGAATGTAACTAGCACTGGTGGATCTATCGAAGACAACTGGGGTATTGGAATACCCCAGGTAGCTACTGCTTGGTTCTCGACATAGAAAACCAGAAAACCGTTTTGGATCCTAAGTTCATCCAACGGCACTAGGCAATTCTGAGAACAGGTCAAGTCTGATCGTCTTCCTAGATACCTATACCATTGAGCGAGCATGAGGGGGAGCTTGTGCCCTAGCCGCATCTCATTTGTTTCTATTGCCGAGGATGAGAAACCATCATCGTCAGAGATTGGCATGTGCCATAGCTCAATCAAGGATTTTACTTGTTTCAGACGCTCAGATGCAGTGAATGTCGGATCCATCACTTCTCCGGACATGATCATGATTTTCTTAGGTTGTACGCTTTCGTCTCTGCATTAGACTCTGATCCAGCTTCGTTCGAGTTGTCACCCCTCAAGCCCGTTGGGGAAGATGAGGGCCTTTACCGCTTCGCCGCTCTCCAGGGCGTGGAAGGCGGACCGCCACTCGCTGAGGGGCACGCGGTGGCTTATCATCTCGCGCAGCTTTACTTGGCCGCTTGCTTCCAGGCGCAGCACCCGCTCCCACGTATCCCAGGTGTGACTGAAGGTGCCCTGGAACGTCACCGCCTTTGCTATAAGAGGGTCCAGGCTCAGGTCCAGCGGCTTGGGTCCCCAGGCGATCTTGGTGATTTGTCCCTCCCGCCGCACCAGTTCCATCGAGAGCTTTACCGTGGCCGAAGGTCCAGCGGCGTCCACTACCATGTCGGCTCCCCTGCCCCGCGTCAGCGACATGACCAGCGCGTGAATGTCGTCCACGCTGAGGTCCACCGCGTGCGTAGCCCCCAGCGACATACCGAGTTCCAGCCGCATGCCGTCTTTGGGCAGCCCCGCCAGCACTATCGTGGAAGCGCCGCACACCCTGGCTACCTGCGTGGACATTAGGCCGATGGGGCCGGGGCCAAGCACTACTACCGTGTCGCCGGGCCGGATGCGGCTCTTGACCACCAGCGCCTGGTACGCCACGCACAGCGGCTCGGTGAGCGCGGCCTCTGCAAGGTCCACGTTGGCCGGTACGTGGTGGAGAGCGCCCTGCCTTACCGCCACGTATGCTGCGTCGGCCCCGTGCGCCAGCACCCCGAAGCCGCGACGGTTGGGACACTGGTTGTATGAACCGGTACGGCACTCGTGGCACTCTCCGCAGATGTAGGCCGCCGTCTCGCTCACCACGCGGTCGCCCGGCTTGAAGTCGCGCACGCGCTCGCCCACCTCCGCAACCGTGCCGGAGAACTCGTGCCCCAGGATCACCGGCGGGTTGACCGGGAAGGAGATAAGGTGGTGGTACATCTCCAGGTCGCTGCCGCATATGCCGACGGCCCGCACCTTGAGCAACACCTGGTCGGGCGCTATCTCGGGGTGGGGCATATCGCGCATCTCGACGCAGCCGGGTAGGTTGTCATATTTGACGAGTGCTTCCATGTAGGGCCGTCACCTCACTTGTGTCTGGGAGGTCCATTATACAGGCTACATGGGATGCTCGCTGCTGGGGTTGCGTCGATGAAGGGTGGGATTACTCCAGGTCTTCCTCTATGGCACGCTGCGCAGACCATCACGAAGAACCTGCCCTACATCCTCTATCGTCGGGAAGTCTGTATGAGCGCTGGGGGTGGGCTTGTGCTTAGTGGGAGCGTGGGCTCGGCGTTGAGGCCAACTGCTAAAGCTCGCCAGCAACCAGGAGCCGTCTCACAATAGATCTAGAACCTGAGACGAGCATCCAAAGCTCCCCTCTGTCATTCTGAGCGCAGCGAAGAATCTCGTCCCATACCACCTGAATAACACCTTTCTTTCAGCCACTATGTACTCTAAGAAAGGTGAAACATCCTCATGGAGGACGAGATTCTTCGCTGCGCTCAGAATGACAAGGGCCGACTCTGCTGACAATATCAGGTCATTCTATTTATGCAGT
>JALZHG010000266.1 GCA_030914045.1 Chloroflexota bacterium
CTGCTCAAGCGCCGCCGGCTCGGGCAGCTAGCCATTGTCTCCTTGATGGTGATCCTGTTGGGGGCTGCTGTGGGGTACTTGCTTGAAGGGAAGGCCTCTGGCGGTCAGATCCGAACATTCGGGGATGCCCTCTGGTGGTCGGCGACCCTGGTTACCACGGTAGGCAGCGAGCTATACCCTAAGACCATAGGCGGGCGCATTCTGGGTTTCTTGCTCATGCTCTATGCCGTAGGGATCTTCTCGTATTTCATAGCCTCGATCGCCTCTGTGCTGGTAGGGTCGAACGCCCAACGAGCTCCGGAACCGGAAGTGGAAGACGGTATCGGGCTTAGCCAGCGTGAAGTGGATGCTTTACGCTCCATACTGGATAAGGCCAACAGATCCTGATTCTCGTCACCTGGCGTCTGTTGGCAACCTATGCTGTAGGGATCGTCCGTGCGCTATGAAACCTCGTCTGCTTCGTCGCTGTGATCCGGATCGCGATAAGGGCCGAGCGCCGCGTGCCGGGTGGACCGCGATCATGGCTTAACCGCTTCTTTACTGGGGACTTACGGAACCTCACGGACCATTAATTGTGCCGGGGTAGAACCTTAGCCGTGGCCACAAAGAGAGCCAAAGAGGAAAGGCTCTCGCGATCGAGCAATTACGCGAAGGCTCGCAAAGTTCTAAGACGACCCGTTCCTGGTGCAGATCGAGGAGGCATGAACAGAGAGGCATCACGTTGAAGAAATCATCGCAGACTCAAACAACCAAGAACCGGACGACGGGGCGGCGACTGCCTAGTCGAGCGCGACCAGAAGCTGAAGGAGATAAAGGGTGAAACGGGAGTCGGGGTCGGGCAAGGTTTTGGTTGGACGCGTTCTGTCGGCGATAGCCATTATCTTCTGCGTACCGGTGGGGATCCTGTTCGTCTCCGTGGCTACCGGTGCTGTGGGGATCGTGTTCGGGATAGTGGGCTACGCCTTGGGAGCCTGCGGGCTCGGGAGCGTGGCCGTCGTGCTGTGTACAGCCGCCTTGTTTCTGGGCCTCCTCGTGGGGCAGGGGGCGATGCCCGGCTCCTACGACGCGATGCTGGACGGGGTAAAGGAGGCTATACAGGAGCCGTTCTCCAACTAGTGATCCAACCCCATCGGAGCGACGAAGAGCGAGCATCCATGCACGCCTTGAAAGAGAACCACAGAATAGTTTGGGATCTGGTCACGGCGGCCGCGCTGACCAACGTCTTCGGCTCGGTTTTCAACCGTCGAGCGAACAGCATGTCAAGTGTCGGCCACGTTAGAAAGGACTGCAGATAGTTTTCTTCACAGCACTCCTCGTGGCGGGACTGGCCGTAGTCCACCTCTTCTCCGGGAAGCTGCGCTTCCTCGAAGGCACCCCCCGCAGCATCTGGCTCTCGATGGCCGGGGGCATCTCCGTAGCCTACGTCTTCGTCCACCTCTTACCGGATCTAGCCGAGGAGCAGCAGGCCATACGCGAGGCAGTGGGCGAGACCTTCTCCTTTCTCGAGTACCACGTCTACCTGGTGGCCCTCGTTGGCCTGGCAACCTTCTATGGCCTGGAGCGAGCGGCCAAGATCTCACGTCGGAGGAGGCGCACCGTGGACAAAGAAGACTCTACCGAGGCAGGAATCTTCTGGTTGCACATCGCCTCCTTCACCGCTTACAACGCGCTCATCGGCGAGATGATCGAAACGAGACGGGCTAGAGAGGCAGCCTGCACTCCGGAGGTGCTACATGACCGTGGTCGCTACGCTGGTGGGAAGCGTGTTTATCTTAGTGGCCCTGCGCGACATCTTCCAACAGTTGTTCCATCCGAGTGGGGGAGGATCCCTAAGCCGGTCGCTCATGCGCGCCATCTGGCGCGCGTTCCACCGAGCCGCGGCAAGAAAGCAGGGTGTGCTAGGATTCGCAGGCCCTAGCATCCTTATAAGCATCATCTTTAGTTGGGTTCTGCTCCTGGCGACCGGCTGGGCGCTCATCCTGTGGCCCCATCTACCCAATGACTTTCTTTTGGCCACGGGGCTTGTTCCTTCGAACCAGGGCGGTTTCGTCAGTGCCCTCTACCTCTCTCTAGTGACCCTGACTACCCTCGGCTACGGGGATATCACGCCCACGAGCGGCTGGCTCAGGGTGCTCCTCCCGCTCGAAGGACTGGTCGGCTTTGGCCTGTTGACCGCCGCTATCTCGTGGGTCCTTTCGATCTACCCGGTTCTATCCCGGCGACGGTCCCTCGCTCGCGAGGTCCACCTTACCCGCGAATCGGAGCAGCGCACCGGAGCCCCAATTGAACAAACGAGCGCAGAGGCCGCCAGGCGGACGCTCGAGGACTTGGCCTCGCAACTGGTCGCCATCCAGGGCGACGTCGTCCAGTTCCCGGTAACGTACTACTTTTACGACGACGAAACGCGGTCTTCCCTTCCCGTAGCCATGCCCTATCTCGACCGCCTAGCAACGAGGACCAGCGGCCCAGAATGTCCCACGGAGGTTCGCCGGCGCGCCGCAATGCTCCGCGCCGCGGTCGACGAATTTTCGAGTATGGTCACTTCGCAATACTATAGGGGTTCTTTTACAACCTCGACCGGCAAGATCCTGGAAGTCTACGCCCGTGACCACCTTCGTTCGCTGCACAAAAGTTACGACCCAGAGCAGGGGAGCTAGCCAGTACGCATCTTTCATATAGAGCAAATATGGTGGTAGGCGGAGACCTTAAGACATTGGAGAGAGCGTTGAGGAGAAAATCTTGAGTGAACTGAACGTAGCCCTGACGGCCGTGGGGGGAGTGGTGCTAGTGATCGGACTGCTCTCAGGTTCGATCAGACGCAGTATCCTCTCGGAGCCCCTGGTGGCCTTGCTGGTGGGCGTGCTGCTCGGGCCAGCCGCGCTGGGGCTGCTCGATCCCGCCGGTTGGGGGAGCCAGGAGACATTACTGGAGCAGGCGGCGCGCCTGACGCTCGCCATCTCGCTCATGGGGGTGGCGCTGCGCCTCCCAAAGAGGGAGCCTTTGCGCGGCTGGAGATCGCTGGCGGTGTTGCTGGGGCTGGTGATGCCGCTTATGTGGCTGATGAGCGGCTTGCTGGTGTACTTGATCGTGGGTGTGCCCTTCCTCGTGGCGCTGCTCGTGGGGGCCGTCGTTACCCCCACGGACCCGGTCGTCTCCAGCACCATAGTCACGGGCGACCTGGCCGAGAAAAACCTGCCAGATCGCGTAAGGCACACCCTCTCGGCCGAGTCAGGCGCCAACGACGGTCTGGCCTACCCCTTCGTCCTTTTGCCCATACTCCTGCTGGCACGACCCACTGGGGAGGCGCTCTCGCACTGGCTGATGCACACGTTGCTGTGGGAGGTGGGAGTTGCCGTTGTCTTCGGGGTGTTCATAGGCTACGGTGCCGGTTGGCTCCTGGAGTGGGCTTACGGTCGAGGCACCATGGAGCGTACGTCTTTTCTGGCTTATACCCTCGCCCTCTCGCTGGCCGTGCTGGGGGCCGCCAAGCTGCTGGGCACGGACGGGATCTTGGCTGTGTTCGTGGCGGGGCTCGCCTTCGATGCGGCGGTGAGCGAGAGCGACCGCGCTGAGGAGGAACGGGTCCAGGAGGCAGTAAACCGCTTCGTCATCTTGCCCATCTTCGTGCTCTTGGGCCTTACGATACCGTGGGAAGGGTGGATGGAACTGGGTTGGGCTGGACTCTTTCTGGCGTTGGCGGTGCTGCTGTTGCGGCGTCTACCAGCGGTGCTGGCGCTGAAACCCCTGCTTGGACGGGTGCGGGGAACGCGGGACGCCCTCTTCCTGGGATGGTTCGGTCCGATTGGGGTAGCGGCCCTCTACTACGCCAACTTCTCGGTCGGCGAGGCGGGGGTGGAGGAGGCGTGGGTTATCGGCAGCCTCATCATATGCGCCTCCATACTCGTCCACGGCCTGAGCGCCACGCCGCTCACTAGGCTCTATGGAAGGCATGCCCGCCGTGAGCCCGCTCAGGACTCTGGCGTCGACCTGGGAGATCAGCGGTCATGAGAAGCGAGCGATAGGGATGCGGCGGTTGCTCGTCTGGGTGCCGAAAGGAACCGGCGACCAGGTAAGGGATACGGCCCGCCGCCACGGCGGCACGGATGCGATCTCTTTTTCAGGTGAGGACGGCGACGGGTCGCCGGTAGACCTCGTCTTGCTCCACGTTCCGAACCGGCGGGCCGG
Organism: Chloroflexota bacterium; assembly: GCA_030914045.1. GTDB lineage: Bacteria > Chloroflexota > Chloroflexia > QHBQ01 > JADMIH01 > JADMIH01. The sequence goes on from JALZHG010000266.1 coordinate 4,186, forward strand.
AGACCTCTTGAATGCGTTGAGCGAGGTTGACGGCCATCGCATCTCGATGTTCCCACACGAGGTGTTGAACCTGAAGCCCCCGCCGGGAGAAGCGCCCCAGCAAGTCAAGGACGTAAACCTGCGCAGCCAGCCCCTTGGAGATCTTCCTTGGTGGTCTACAGAGCGTTGGCT
>JALZHG010000077.1 GCA_030914045.1 Chloroflexota bacterium
GTCCTACACCTCCCAAATACCACCTTTCCTTCAGCAACAGAGGCTCATAAGAAAGAGGAAACATCCTGGTGGGGGACGAGATTTCTCACTGCGTTCGAAATGACAAGGGAGGGGCTTTGTCGCCACTACTCGGGGCTGCTATTTGTGAGATAACTTCTACTTACCCTGCTTGTCCTTGTTGGACAGAATAATTACTCATCTTTGCGGGTTCTTTGCGTCCTTTGCGTCTTTGCGTTTCCGTCTTTTATTTGGTGAGGCGGGCGCGTTCAGTGGCCTGGGCGTGGGCCAGGGATTCGGCGGTGTCGTCCAGGGGGGTGAGTTGGATGGGACCATGGCGGCGGGCCAGGGCCTGGGTGAGGAGGTAGTCGGCCAGGCGGGGGTTCTTGGGGAGGAGGGAGCCGTGGAGGTAGCAGCCGTAGGCGGTCTTGTACTGCGCGCCTTCCGTGCCGTCCTTGCCGTTGTTGCCGCCGCCGATTAGGGACCTGCCGAGGGGTTTGACGTTGGGACCGAGGAAGGTGCAGCCGGAGTGGTTCTCGAACGCCACGATGAGTCCCACGCCTGGTATGTCGCTCTCGATGAGGACGTTGCCAATGTAGCGGTTGTTGCTTGCGTCGGTGTGCACGTCCAGCAGGCCGATGCCAGGGAGGTCGTCGGAGTCGAAGGGGCGGTAGTAATGGCCGAGTAGCTGGTAGCCGCCGCACACGCTGAGGATTACGGCCCCACGCTCGACGGCTTCCTTTAGTGCATCCCCCTTCTGCCCCTGGAGGTCATGCGAGACGGCGATTTGCTGCTTGTCCTGCCCGCCGCCGAAGAAATAGAAGTCGTAGTAATCGGGGTCGATACGGTCGCCTATGCTGACCTTGTCCACGGTCACGTCGATGTCGCGCCACTGCGCACGCCGTGTCAACGCGAGGATGTTGCCCCGGTCGCCGTAGATGTTCATTAGCTCAGGGTATAGGAAGGCTATTCTAAGGTCCATAGGTCTTATTGCTCCCAGAACTGGTTTTGCACCCAGCCCTTTTCATAAAGCATCTTACGGAAGGCCAGCATAGCGGTATATGTGGGCAGCACGTACAGCGTCTCTCCGGCGCGCAGAGCGCGGATGGCCTCTTCCAACGCGCCGGGTATTTCCACGTTGATGCTGATGAGTTGGGGGTCCACACCCGCGTACTTCAGGCGCACCGCCATGTCGCCAGCGCGGATGCCCGACACCTGCACGCGGCCTACCATACCGGGGTTGGCCGACAGTATCTCGAAATCAACGTCCCACAGCCATGAAACGTCGCGGCCATCGGCAAACAGGTCGTTGATGACGATCATCAGGTGCTTGGGCGCGGCTGGACTGAAGCCCTCTCGTTCCTCAAGGGGGAAGAGCATGCGTAGTACTTCGTTGAAGCCTACGGGGTTCTTGACCAGGGCCATGAGAAGCGAATTGTCGTCGCTGTTGGGTATGGACACTCGCTCAATGCGTCCAAAGGCGGCGGTGAAGCGGTCCAGTCCTTCCTTTATATATTGTGGTGCCACGCCGAACGCGAGCGCCGCAGAGACGGCGGCCAGACCGTTGTAGGCGTTGTAGAGGCCGGGCACGTGCAGGGTGACTTGCATGGGGCCGGAGGGGGTCTCAAGGTGGAGTTCGCTGCTCTCGGTGCCGTTGAGTTTCACCTGTTTGGCTCCCACGTCCAACGTGGGGCGCTCCAGCCCACATTCAGGGCAGCGCCAGTGGCCCAGGTGCCCCAACAGGATGAGGCTGTATTCCAGTCGGCTGTTGCAGCGGGGGCAGGAGATGGAGTCGGCGGCGTGCGGCAGCGCGTCGAGGGCGTAACGCGGGTCGTCTATGCCAAAGGTGAAGACTTTGGCCCGCAGGTCGGGGGCGAGCGTGAGGGCGGCGATTGCGGGGTCGTCGGCGTTGAGCACGACGGTGGAGCGGGGCCGCATAGCAGGCAGAGCGTCGCGCCACTTGCGGTAGACAGTGTCTATCTCGCCGTAGCGGTCTAGCTGGTCGCGGAAGAGGTTGTTGAAGAGGGCCACCCTGGGGCGGATGGCACTTATGACGTTGGGAAGGGCCGCCTCGTCCACCTCGAACAGCCCCGCACGCAGGCTACCCGGCAAACCACCGGCGGGGGTAGCGGCGTCCACCATCGTGGATACCAGGCCGCGCTCCAGGTTGGAGCCGGAGCGGTTGTGGAGGGGGTCAAGCCCAGCAGCTTCCAGTATGGAGCCGAGCATGCGCGACGTGGTGGTCTTGCCGTTGGTGCCCGTGACCATGAGGGAGCCTTCGGGCAGTTGCGAGGTGAGGGCGCGCAACACGCTGGGGTAGATGGTATGGGCTACCAAGCCGGGCAGCGCCGTACCCCCGCCCCTGCCCATGAGCCGAGTCGCCAGCGCCGAAGCCTTGCCCGCCGCTACCGCCGCCACCAGCGCCGGATTACGCATTTTTCCTCCATTTGGGAATTAGGATTTCGGATTGCGGATTTATTGGATACCTAACTAATCCGCAATCCGAAATCCTAATTCCCAAATCACCGATCAACATTGTCGAGGTTGTGGTCGAACTCCTGGAACTTGAGGTCACCGCTTGGGTAGAGCATGCGGCCGCAGGTGGGGCAGTGGGCGAAATCGGTTTCGGAGCGAGCTGCCCGCATGAGAGTTACGGGCACTCGCCCGCCGCAACCCCGGCATGTACCGTCGCGCACCTCAGTCACGGCGGTCCCGCCCTTGGCGCGGCGCAGGCGCTCGTAGGTCTGAAGGTCGGCCCAGGGGACTTCGTTCACGAAGCGCTGACGTTTCACCTGGAGCACCTTGGCCTGTTGCAGTAGCTTGTCTTTTTCCTCGGTTAGCCCGGCGCGGTACTGTTCGCTCTCCTGCTCAACCGCTTCCAGGGCCTCTTGCTTCTCCCGGCTGGTCTCTTCAAGGCGCTCAACCGACAGCATGAGGTCTATCATCTCGTCTTCAAGCTGCTTGAGTCGGGCCTTGAGGTGCCCCACCTCTTCCTGGACCTGACCAAGCTCCTTCGGGTTCTTGATCGAGCCGTCGTACAGGCGCTTGTCCTGGACCTTGATGCGGTTCGCGGTGTCCTCTACGGCGTGGGAAGCCTTGCGCAGGCGGTCTTGCTCTTGGACCAGGTTGTGTGCGGCCTCCTCGGCTGCGGCACGGGCGGCGAGCAGTTCTGGGCTGTCCGCCATGCCATCGTCTATCTGCCGCATGCGCGTTACGCGACTCTGTAGGGCGCTGTCTACCTGCTGCAATTCGTATAGAGGGGTTACGCGACTCAAAAACGGCTCCTTATAGGAAGAGAACGCATGCTCTCCGATAGGATAACACAGCCCCAGGCGGCGGGCAAGCGGGCTGCGTGGCACATAAGAGATAGGCGCTGAAACTTTGATTACTTATAATAGGCCTGGCTAGAACGGTGGCATTGCTCATGAGGCTTTATTGGTAGTAGAGCAAAGGAGAACACTCCATGTCGGACGTAAAGTGGACGCTGCTGGACTCGACGCAGAAAGGGGCACAGGCGGAGGCAAACCCAATCACCACGCCGACTGGAGCGGAGGTAATAGCTAAGGGTAGCTATCTCTCAGCGTCAGCTAGTCAACTGGATGGCGCGGGCTTTATATTCCTGGCATTCATTCGGGACGACGGGTGGGACGCGATTCCACAGATATTGAAGCGCACGCCCGGTGGCAGCACCGTGGCTACCTGGCAGATAGACCTGCCCCTGCTCAACCTGACCACCATGCAGGTAGACCCCAACGGCATCGGGAGCAAGGCGGATAGTGTGTCTATCATGTTGGACGGAGCAACAGGCAACCTCTGGATTTACGTTACCAGCCATACCAAGCCTTCGAATGCACCTAATATCGTCATAGCCTGGTGGGAAGGCGTGCTGGCCGGAGTTGGAGCGCCAGTACAGCAAGGCGGCTACGTGCCCGGCCCGGAGCCTTGCGGCCCTCAGAACTTACCGTACTTCAGACCAAATGCTCCCCTAACGAGGGGCGAGTGCGCGGAGATAGTCGTCCGGTCGACATGGCCCGGCAAGACGTACACTGGCCCTCAGAAGTTCCAGGATGTAGCCCCCGGCACACCATTCTTCCAGGAGACGGCTATCCTGTCGGAAGAGGGTGTAGTGGGGGGTTTCCCGTGCGAGCCCTAGCAAGCGAGCAGCACACAACACGTTAGTGGTCTGTTCACCAGAATCAAGGCTGATGCAAAGCTCACCCGATGAGTTTCTACACGGTGGCTTTGCATCAGCACCGCATGGTCGGGATGCGTGACGGTGTTGCAGGGCCAGAGGGTGATTACGTATAATGCCCTAACCATTCCCGCTTTCGGCCGTCCTGTACCACCCCGCGACATTCGCCCCGGAGTTGCCCTCCCGGTGTCGTCATCTTACCATCTACTGCCCGGCATTTTACGGGGCGACTCAATCCCACCCAACGATGAATCAGCAACATGACTACCTATATGGGGTAGACCTGTGAGCCTGCTGGCAGAACGCCAGGCCGAGAAGACAGGCTCGATACTGGCGCGCCTCCCGCAGATTAGCTACAAGCGGCAACTGGCGCTGATGCTGGCCCCCTACGTGCTGGGCCTCATCGGCCTGGTGCTGCTGCCTGCCCTGCTCTCGATCCCTTTCGCCTTCACTGACTACAACGCACTGCGCGCCCCGGAGTGGATCGGCCTGGGCAACTTCAGCGAGATGCTGGGCGACTGGCTCTTCTGGAACGGGCTGGGCGCGTCGATGTTCTACATCGTGCTGGCGATACCGTTGCGCGTGCTTGGGGCGGTGTTCCTCGCCTTCCTGCTGCACAAGCCCACGGTAAGCAACAAGATCAACAGGGTTATCGCGTACCTGCCGACCCTCATCCCCGACGTGGCCTACGCGCTGCTGTGGCTCTACATCTTCAACCCGCTGTACGGCCCGCTCAACTGGATATTGCGCCTGCTGGGGGCCGAGCCGGAGTCGTGGCTGCTGGAGCCGTGGCCCGCCAAGTTCGCCATCGTGATCATGATGCTGTGGCCCATCGGTGAGGGCTTCGTGCTGATGCTGGCGGCCTTCCACCAGGTACCGCAGGAGTTGAACGAGTCGGGGCAGGTGGACGGGGCCTCGGGCAGGCAGCGCTTCCTGCATATCACGCTGCCGCTGCTCGCGCCCGCCATCCTGCTGCTGCTGTTCCGCGATACGGTCCTTAGCTTCCAGGCGAACTTCGTGCCGGGGCTTATCACCACGCTCGGAGGGCCGTACCACGCCACGCGCTTCCTGCCTATATACATCTGGCAGAACGCCGCCGAGTACCAGCGCTTCGGCTATGCGGCCGCGATGACCTGGGTGATGTACGGCATCACGGCTGCCATAATCGCGCTGCAATTCGTGGTCATTCGCCGCTGGAGGAGCCTGTTCTATGATTAGAGAATGGGACAGCGAGCGCCTTCTCGAACCGCAGACCGACCAGGATATCTCCGATGGGTTGAACAGGCTTGAGCGGGACGCGGGCCACGTGGGGCATGTGGTGTTCAGCCTGCTGGTGGCGGTGCTCTTTCTCCTGCCGCTGATATGGATGCTGGGTGCCTCGGTGCGGAAGGTGGGGCTGCCACCGCCGAACCAGCTTGAGTGGATACCCAACCCGATAGAGCTATCCAATTACCTGCGGATATTCGAGCTGCTGCCCCTCGGCAGCTACACCCTCAACTCGCTCAAGGTGGTGCTGGTGGCGGTGCCACTGACGATTATCACGGCAAGCTGGGCCGGGTTCGCCATGTCGCAGATAGCGCCGCGCCCCCGCACCTGGCTCATCGTGGCCTCGCTGGTGGCGCTGATGGTGCCCGTGACCGCGCTGTGGCTCACCCGCTTTCTCATCTACAAGTGGATAGGCGTGCTGGACAGCCTGTGGGCGCTGATACTGCCGTCGTTCATGGGCACAAGCCCGCTGTTCGTGCTCCTTTTCTACTGGACGTTCAGCCGCATACCAGCCGAGCTTTACGAGTCGGCCCGGCTGGATGGGGCGGGGGCGTTGCGCATCTGGGGCCGTATAGCCATGCCCCTCTCCCGCGCGTCTATAGTGGCGGTAGGCGTGCTCGCCTTCGTCTTCTTCTGGAGCAACTTCATCGACCCTGTGCTCTACCTGAATAGGCAGCAGAACTACACCCTACCGATGGGCTTGCAGTCCCTCCAGCAGATGCAGCCCACCAACTTCCCGCTACTTATCGCGGGTGCCATGGTAATCACGGTGCCGGTGATAATCATGTTCATGTTCGCGCAACGATTCTTCCTGCAAGAGACGCGCGGTGCCGGGTGGTTGGGACGCTAGCCGGGGCTTCTACACGGCTGTGTCAAGGTAAGTCCATACCACTTGCGGCGACCACACTCCCCCCCGTCATCCTGAACACAGTGAAGGATCAGCGGCCCGTTCGTGATAGCCCCTTTGACAGCACATCAGGTGGCCCTTGTCATTTCGAACGAAGTGAGAAATCTCGTCCTTCGGCACATGGCAGCCCACTTCCTTCAGCCACAGGGTACCGTAAGAAAGAAGTAAAATCCTGGTGGAGGACGAGATTTCTCACTCCGTTCGAAATGACAGGGTAGGAACTCTGTACTCCAAAAGGAAGAATCTGGTAGGCGTTACGGATCCTTCGCTGCGCTCAGGATGATAGGTCAGAGTGTGGGTGCTGCCATCCTAGTTTGACAGCGACGTGGGGCTTGCAGGGGCTTCTAATTGCGCTCTTGACACTCCATCCACCCGTTGATATACTCCAAAAAGCAGTAGAGAGATAACAAAGTCCGCGGCCTATCCCCTTGCTTTCTATCGCGTGGTGCCCTACCACTGACGATCCCGACCTTTTCACCGTGCCTGGTGGTCTGTTGCATGTTGCGGCGAATCAACTCAGTTACATTGTCCCAAGCTTTGCGAGTGCTGCTGTCGTGCACTGTGTTTGTCATGTACAGCGCCATGATTCGCATCTACCAGGACCCCGAGGCACCCCACGACATGTACCCCGGCCTCGATTCGTGCCGACACATACAGGACCTAGCCAAGAATAAGTACGACGGCGAGTACTTGATCCGAAGCGACATAGTGGCCCAACTTGCGTTGCTGTGGTCGCAGTCTGATTGCTCGCGGTATGCGGGGTTGTTGAATACCTCAGAGGGGAAAGCCGCAGCCCAGGCCGCAGAAGAGGATGCCAGCGAGCATGTTGCGCCAGACAGCGAGGCGGGCACAGAACAGGCCGAACAGAAAGGCCCGGCGCTTGACTCGGCAAACCCCCTTGATGGCTTCTCATGGGCCGCCGCGCACAATCTAGCCATCGTGGGTGACTTTCCCAGTGTTGCTGTGAGCACTATAACCTCGGTGTACGCTCACAGCGAGCCTGTATTTTCCTCACGCTCCGACGACGTAACCAGCCCGCCCCCGCGCGCCGTCGGCTAGCCCCGCTCACCAGATTCACCAACACCTCGCCAACATGTGCTACTACGCTAGCGCGTGACATGGCCGGTTGAAGAGCTGCGTGGGAGCACACCATTCAGCTGATAAATCAATTTGTGACAAAGAACGCGGGGATAGGAGGCAGAGTGCCAACGGAAAGCGACACGCCCCTGTACCCGGCGATGCTCATTTCACTATGAAAGGAATTCCTCAAATGCGCGATATTCAACCAAAGTGGAGGGTGATGGCCCTGGGGGCCATTGTGTCGTCCATGTTGCTTGCAAGCTGCGGCACGGGTGGGACGACAACACCCACGCAGGTACAATCTACTGCCACAACTCAGGAGAATGGACAGGCCACTGCCACCACAGGAAGCGGTACTTCAGGAGCGGGTCAACTGAGCGGTACCATCAGGTTCCAGATATTCGGTGACCCCGCCGAGGCGGCGGCTTACCAATCGGTGGTGGACGGGTTCAAGGAGGTACAGCCGAATGTGACTGTGCAGTTCGAGGCTGTGCCCAACCAGGGCGACCACATGACCAAGCTTTCGACTTCCTTCGCCTCGGGCAACCCGCCTGACGTGTGGACGCTGAATTACAGGCGCTACGGCCAGTTCGCGGCGGAAGGCGTAATCGAGCCTGCGGGGCCGCTATTGGCGGAGAGCGAAATCCTCAGCGAGGATATGTACTACGAAGAGGCCATGAATGCCTTCCGCTACCAGGGCGAGTTGATGTGCATACCACAAAACGTTTCCAACCTGGTGGTCTACTACAACAAGGACCTGTTCACCAAAGCGGGTATGCCCTTCCCGGCCAACGACTGGACCTGGGCGGACTTCGTCAACACGGCACAGCGGCTGACTAGCACGGACGCCGCCGGGCAGAAGGTGCACGGCGTGGGCATCGAGCCTCAGCTTATACGGGTCGCGCCCTTCATATGGTCCAACGGGGGCGACATCGTAGATAACCACGAAAAGCCTACCCGGCTCACGCTACAGGAGCCGCTCGCCCGCGAGGCGATACAGGCATTCATGGACCTGCAACTTCAATACAAAGTCGTGCCAAACGAGGCCGAGGAGAAGGCAGAGGACATCGAGTCGCGCTTCATAAACGGCAGGCTTGCCATGATCTTCTCCAGCCGGGTGTCAACGCCCACCTTCCGGGAAAGCATTACGACCTTCGATTGGGATGTGGCCTCGCTGCCGCGCTTCAAGGAGAAGGCTTCGATCCTGCACAGCGACGCCTATTGCATCTCCAAGGCTTCTCCGAATAAGGAGCTAGCGTGGGCCTTCGTGGAGTACGCGCAGAGCGACGACGGGCAGACCAGGGCCGCGCAGTTAGGGCGCACCGTGCCCTCCCGCAAGACCATAGCGAACTCGCCCGCCTTCTTGGACCCCACCAAGAAGCCCGCCAGCAACCAGGTCTTCCTCGACGCCATACCTACCATGCGCCTCGTGCCGATCATCTCCACCTGGCCGAAGGTTGAGAACACGGTGAACGAAGAGCTTGAGCGTGCGTTCTATGCGATAGTGCCCCTGGACACCGCCCTGCAAGCGGCCACCGACCAAACCAACCAGTTATTCGCCGACGCGGACAAATAGCCCCTGGTCTAAACGCCAAGGTCAAGGATTGTTGTGGCTCTAGTGAGAAGGAGCAGCGTACAAGATAGCGTACCCTGCTCCTTCTTGTATCCTCCTAGCCTCAATAACTTGGCGGGTCCTTGGCGTCTTGGCGTCTTGGCGTTTCAACCTTCCCGCGACGTCTGAGATGTGCATTTTGCGTATTGACAGGCGGCCGTTGCTGTGATAGAATTAGAACATAAGTTCTAAGTTCTTGTACGAGTTGCTGAAGTTTGAGATTGTGGAGGTGTAGCATGTTTCTGGGTTGGTTTGACGACACTCCGAAGAAGAGCACGGCTGACAAGCTGGAAGAGGCGGTAGAGCGGTACCTGGCGAAGTTCGGTGAGAAGCCCGACCTGTGCCTGGTCAACCAGAAGGACGCGACCACCTACAAGGGACTGGACGTACGGGTGGTCGAGTACGTCAGGCCGAACCACTTTTGGGTGGGCAAGGCGTCGGCTCTGCCTGGTGGCGTGGGGGGCATAGTGCAGGCCGCGTAGGACATAGGAGTGAAGAGCAGAGCAGAAGGGGGTAGGCAGCAGGGCCTACCCCCTTCTTCATTAGCGTGCTGTGTTAGACCCTGCGTGGCGCCGGACGTGGGCCTGCGCTACTCCGCTACGGTGCCCTGCCAGCCCTCTATCACGATGCGGCCGCCTTCCAGCCTGGCTAGCTCCGGCGGCTGGGGCGAGTCGGGATAGCGGGTGGCGTGGCTGGGGAAGCGGCTGACTACTCCCGCTATGCTAAGCTGCACGGGCGACATTTGCAGGGCGCAAACCACCGCCTCGTCGTCGCCGTTGGACCCGGCGTGCACCAGGCCGCGCAGGGTGCCCCACACCACCACGTCGCCGTCCGCGATTACCTCCGCGCCCGGTTCGACATCGCCCAGGATGCAAACGTCGCCGGGGTAGCGCACCGTCTGGCCGTGGCGTAGGGTGGCCCGCAGGAACAGCCCGGTCCCGGCATCCACGACGCCACCGTCAGCCGCGGACTGGGCCAGCGTGCCACCAAGGCCAGGGCGTGTGCCGCGACTCTGTAGTCCCAGGCTGGCACCGGAGTCGCCCGCCGCGAACGACGGGGGCCTACTCGTCACGCCGAAGCTCTCGGCCACCATGCGGCTCTGAGCCGACATGCTGACGAAGGAGAGCACCTTCATATCGTTGCGGGAGAGCAGCCTGTAGAGGCGGTCGAAGTCGCTCGTCTCAAGCACTCGACGCCCGGCGTTGAGGACTACCCCTGCGCCCTTGAAGAAGTGGGGTTGGGAGTTGATGCGTTGCACTAGCTCCTGCAATATCTCGGCGAACGGCACATCATCGTCCAGGATGAACAGCAGCCCTTCGCGCACCCCCTTGATGATGACGTTCTCGGTCGTCTGCAAACTGGTCCTCCGCGAGTTGTTAGTTGTTAGTTGTTAGTTGTTAGTGCTTAGCTCAGCGCCTTTTAGCAGTTTACCAGCCTTTGGACTTGCGCGCCGCATTTTCCGCAATATAGGTCCGCCCACCTCTTTACTAACAACTAACAACTAACAACTAACAACTTCCTACTTATCCACCTTGAAGTAAGCCTTCAGAATCTCGTCGGTGACGGGCACGGCGAAGGTGGAACCTTCCAGGCTTTCCTCGCCGCCTTCCAGGAGCACTACGACGGCGATCTCTGGCTTGTCGAAGGGGGCGAAGGCGGTGAACCAGGCGTGGGCGCGACGGATTTCCTTGGTCTTTTCCATGCGGATTATTTCGCCGAACTCGGCCGTACCGGTCTTGCCCGCCCACTCGAAGCTCTTGAGAGTGATACGGGATGCGGCGGTGCCCCTGGCCTGGTTCACTACCACCTGGCGCATGCCTTCACGGACGACTGCAAGGTGCTCAGGCGACACGGGGACCTGGCCGAGCACCTGGGGGGTGTAGCCCTGTACAAGCTCGCCGTTGGGGCCGGTGATCTTCTCAACCAACTGCGGCTTGTAGAGGGTGCCACCGTTGGCGACCGCCGCCGTGACGTTCACCAGTTGCAGCGGCGTCACAAGGTTGTAGCCCTGGCCGATCGCGGTAACCAGGGTGTCACCGAGGGACCAGGGGTTGCTCGGGTCCACCCTGTCCTTCCAGGTCTGGTCGGGTACGAGGCCGGCAACTTCGCCGGGCAGGTCGATACCGGTCTTGCTACCCAGGCCGAAGGCGCGAGCGTAGTTGGATAGCCGCTCGATACCCAGCCCGTTGAACTCGATTGGAGTGCGGCCATTTGGATGGTAGTAGCGAGTCCAGATGACCTGGCGGGTGCCGTCGCTCTTCTTGATGACCTGGTCTTCCTGGCGCGGACCTGCGGCGATATAGAAGAACACGTCGCTCGACACCATAAGGGCCTCAATGACGTTTATGGTACCATGCCCGGCTTCGCGCCAGTCGCGGTAAGGGTTACGCCTGGTCTCGTTCCCAGTGAATGGCACCTCAATTCGACCGGGGCACACAAGGGTGGTATCGACTTTGACGACGCCCTCTTGCAGGGCAGCAGCCGCCGAAATCATCTTGTACGTGGAGCCGGGAGGGTACGCCCCACCCACCGCCCGGTTGAACATCGGAAGGGTCGGGTCGTGCAGCAAAGTGTCGAATTCCTGCTGCTTGATGCCCCTGGTGAAGAGGTTGTTATCATATGAAGGCAGAGATACCATCGAGAGCACCTGCCCGTCGCTCACACGGACCACAATCGCCACGCCCGCCTTCACCTTGGCGCTCTCCAGGCCCTTGCGCAGGGCGTCGGTCACGGCTCTTTGCAGGTTGGCATCGATAGTCAGGGTGACGTTGTTGCCGGTGATGGGGGCCTGGGCGGCAACCTGGGAGACTACCTGCTCGTGCGAGTTGACGATGACGCTCTGCACGCCCTTCTTGCCGCGCAGTTGCTCGTCGAGCGAGGCCTCGAGACCGGTCTTGCCTATAGTGTCGTCTTTCTCGTGGGGGTTGGCCTCTTCCCCGTACTGCGCCTTGGCGGCGGTGTATTCCTCTTCCGAAATCCGGCCCACGTAGCCAAGCAAGTGCGAGAAGAGCGGCCCGTCAACGTAATGTCGCGTAGGCTCCGGGGAGACGGTTACACCACGCAGGCGGGAAATCTGCACTTCGACGCTCTGCATCGTGTCGTAGCCTACCTGCTGGACCACCACCGGCTTGAGGCAGTCTTCGAAGCCCTTGAGGAAGTTGTATTCGACCTGGGTATAGACCGATATGCCAGGCAGGCGGTCCTCTTCGGCCAGTATGGCCTGCGCCTGTTCGGCAGTTACGTCGGTGCGGACGGTAAATATGGTCGCGCTGCTGCCGTAGTTCTGCATCAGGTCGTTGATGGGGGTGCGCAGGTTGTCGGCGTGCAATTGCAGGATGTTGGACAGCAGGTTAGCCACCTCGCCTTGCTTGTCCACGCCTGTGAGTTCGAGGGCTTCTTCGTTGGCGGCTGTGAGGTCGGCGGGTCTGAGCGCAAGCACATAGGGCACTTTAGCAACACCGTCTACCCTGGGGGCCAATATGGTTGACAGGTCCTGTAGCACCTTGGAGCCTTCGATGTTCTGCACTGCGCAGTTGACGTCGGGCAGGTCGGCGGCGGTGACGAGGACGTTGTAAGAGGGGTTGTTGACCACCAGGCGGGTGCCGTTGCGCTCGTAAATCACCCCGCGCGTGGCCTTCAGCGGCACCGTTCGCACCCGGTTGTTCTCGGCCAGCACAACGTACTTGCCGCCCTCAACGATTTGCAGGCGATAAAGCTGCCCCGCGAGCAGGGCGAACATCAAGCCCATCGCCACGTACATGGCCGTGTATTTGCGTTTTACAGTCTCGTTTAGCATCTCTTCAATTTGGGATTTCGGAATGCGGATTTCGGAATTGTTGGATATCTACTAAATCCGAAATCCGAAATCCCAATTCCCAATTCCCAATTCCCAAATCCGTACCTACCATTCTACTCGCACCCGGCGGCCCACTCGCTCGCTGAGCCAGAGGATGGCGCTGTACGCTACCGGCATCAGGATCGCGTTGAGGACGGCACCGGGCAGGGCCACTCTCAGCATATTGTCCAGCAGGGCCACGTCATGCCCCAGCGCCAGCGACACACCCATCATCAAGACGTGGTAGAAGACCGTGGCTATGAACACCGTGACCAAAGGCACCAGCAACAGGTTGTGAAACGGGTCGGCCTGCCCCATGCTGGCAAGTAGGGCCAACAGCACCAGTATCAGGGCGTTGGTGCCTATTGGGAAGGCCGGACCGCTCAACAGGTCGAGCATCAGCCCGCCGATGAAGCCCCAGATAACCGCTTCGTACAGGCTCTCGGCAATACACACCGCCACCACCAGCAGTACCACGAAGTGGGGCCGCGCCGATATGGGCACCGCCTGGGGAAGCACCACCGACTGCACGAGGGCGGTAAGGAACAGGATTATCGCACCGATGTAGACCATGTCTGCGAAGTTGTTAGTTGTTAGTTGATAGTTGATAGTTGTTAGAGGCTCTTCACTAACAACTATCAACTATCAACTCTCAACTCTATTGTGCCCCTTCGTTGGTGACTACCAGGACGCTTTCGAGGGCGTACATCTCGACCAGGGGGAGGGCGTCGGCGGACTTCTCGGTCTGCACGTCGTCCTGGTGGACTACGCTTATCTGGCCGATGAGAATACCCCGCGGGAAGGTGCCGCCCAGGCCGGAGGTGAGCAGCCAGTCGTCCTTCGCCACATCGGAGTCGCGGGGGATATGTGTCACCCGCAGGACCCCGCCATGCTGCCACATGCCTTCAAGTATGCCGGGCGTCTGCGTCCGTTGCGTGGTGACCGGCACCCGCGACTCCTGGTCGGTGACAAGCAGCACCGTGGCCCGGTCTTGCCTGACGTCATCAATTGTACCGACCATTATACCACTGGGACTGAGCACAGCCATGCCCTGCTTGATGCCGTTGTCGCTGCCCCGGTCGATGGTGAGTATCTCGCGCTGGCTGCTGGGGTCGCCCCCGATATTGTTCGCCAGCACACCCGTGATGTCGGGGCGTTCGGTCTGGAACTTGAGGGCCTTACGAAGCTCTACATTCTCAAGCTCGGCCTGCTTCAACAGCGCGTTCTCGGCAATGGCGGCGTCGTAGGCTTCGCGGAGCTTGCGGTTTTCCTCTTCAAGCCTCTGAGCACTGCCCAGGGTATCAATCCAGCTTCCGATGCCGGTGGTAACGTCCCGCGTAAACTGCTGCACCGGGGTGATTACCGCGTTGACGGCCCCTTCAACAGGCCCAAGCTGTTTGCCCTGGCTCAACAAGATAAGCGCCAGCGACACAAGCACCAGCGCCACCAGTAGATAGACGGTGCGCGTCCAGGAGAGAGATCGTTCTTTCTGCTTCATGAGGTGACCGATTTGGGATTTGGGAATTAGGATTTCGGATTTAGTAGGTATCCAACAATTCCGAAATCCGCAATCCCAATTCCCAAATCCAACTACTGCTGTACTACTACGGCCCGGCGATTCTGGGCGCTGGACTTGAGGACGCGGTCGTACTTTTCGAGCGATTCGACTATGCGGCCCGCGCCGCGCACCACGCAGGTGAGCGGGTCTTCAGCGATGCGAACGGGCATACGGGTCTCGTTCATCAGACGCCTGTCGAGGCCCTTCAGGAGCGCGCCGCCGCCTGCCAGGGTAATACCGAACTGCATGATGTCGGCCACAAGCTCCGGCGGGGTCTCTTCGAGGGCCAGGCGCACCACCTCCACGATCTCGGAGACGGGCTGGGTGATGGCATCGCGCAACTCCACGCTGCTGACGTCAACCGCCTTGGGCAGGCCGGTAATCACGTCGCGCCCGCGCAGGGTGACCGCAAGCTCCTCTTCGAGGGGGTAGGCGGAACCGGCGGCGATCTTGGCGGCCTCGGCCATGCGCTCGCCTATGTGCAGGTTGTGCTCGCGGCGGGCGTACTGGATGATCGACTCGTCAATCTCGTCACCGGCCGTGCGGATCGAGTGGTTGATGACGATGCCGCCCAGGGAAATGACGGCTACCTCGGTGGTGCCGCCCCCGATGTCCACTATCATCGAGCCGACCGGCTCCTGCACCGGCAGCCCGGCACCGATAGCGGCAGCCATAGGCTCCTCAATCGGGTAGGCCTCGCGGGCGCCTGCGTTGATGGCGGCGTCATGGGCGGCGCGGCGCTCCACCTCGGTCACGCCGGAGGGGATGCCGATCACCACGCGGGGCTTAGGGGTCATGAGGCCCTGCGAGTGCACCTTGCGGATGAAGTGCTTGAGCATCGTCTCTACGATGTCGAAGTCGGCAATAACGCCGTCCTTAAGGGGGCGGATGGCGATGATGTAGCCGGGGGTCTTGCCGACCATCGCCTTGGCCTCCGCGCCCACTGCGTAGGTCTTGCGGGTGCGCTTGTCGATGGCTACTACGGAAGGCTCGGACACCACGATGCCCTTGCCTCTAACGTGGACGAGTGTGTTTGCGGTGCCCAGGTCCACACCCAGGTCGCGACTGAACAGGCCGAACAGAGCGTTCAAAGGGCCGATCATTAACGTTTTGCTCCTCCCGGCAGGCAAACCACAAGCAATATGAAGAGTGCCAACCGTAAAGTTGAAGGTCGGTAGGCCCGGCGCGCGCGTGAAGCGCAATATGCACAGAGGGCCGCGAGCAGCGCATCACTGCGCCGGAAATAAGACTTTCGTGAGGCAGATGAGAGGAAATTGATCGCAGGCCGTCTCAACGATGAGACGTGAAATTCCCTTACCCCATAAGAGTTAAAGCCCAAAATCTGCCCTACGATTATAAGCCAGGGCCGGGGCACTGTCAAGCATAATGGCCGCTAAGAGGCAAAGATAAGGCGAATATGCGTGAAGGCCCGCCGGTACACACGGGCGGGCCTTCATCACAGCGAATTGTATGGACCGTGCTGTGCAATAAAACACAGGTGCTCGAACGATCCCTGTTGCTTATGGGTTGCAGTTGGGGAAGAACGTATTCGCGGCTACTTTAGAGAGTTGACCTCTTGTGAGACGCTCGTTGGGCCGGAAGTAAGGGCGGTCCTGGTTGTCGCAAGGCTCGCTAGGGCGGCCGCAGGGATAACCGCTGATCGCCCCAGGCCGGTTGTAGAGCCACCTTTCGACGTACAGGTGGTACTGGTGCTCGTCCGTTACGTCCGCGAAGGTATACTCACCCCCTGGTACGGAGTCGTGGAAGCCCGCGACGTTGGCTATCATCTTGCTGACCTGCCCGCGCGTGGCGTTGTTTAGAGGCCGGAAGTAGGGCCGCTGCGTATTATTGCAGGGTTCGTCGAACAAGATACCGCACTGGTAGCCGCCCATGACATCCCGGTCCGCAAGTCGCTCGACATAGAGGTAGAAGGAGCTACCGGGAGGGACGTCCTCGAAGGTCTGCTGAGTGGTTGGTATCGATTCGCTGAAGCCCGCCGACTGCGACAGGATCTTGGCTAGCTGCGCGCGCGTTACGAATTTGCCGGGCCGGAAGTAAGGGTTGCTATCAGGGCCACAAGGCTCGCCGTCGCCGCCACATGGATAACCACCCAGTATGCCCTTGCAGGCCAGGCAGCGGACAAATGGGTAGAAGCTGTTATCGGACGGCACGTCCGCAAACTCTAGGGTGCAGGGAGTGGGCGTGGCGGTGGGAGTATTGGTCGGGGTGGCGGTTGGGGTGTTGGTCCTGGTTGGCGTTGCGGTGCTTGACGGGGTGCTCGTGGGCGGCGGGCAGTCTCTGTTGAGGCGCTGGATCAGCGTCTTTCGCGTCCCGTTCTCGATGTAGAAGCCGGAGGCCCACAATGTATTACCCTCAACCGTGATGTCGTGCAGGCGGCTCTCCACGCCGGGGTGCTCGCTCGATACTCGGCTCCAGGAGACACCGTCCCAGTGCATAACCTGGTTCTGGTACGGAGCGTCCGGGGTGGCCGCGAACATACCCACGGCCCAAACGTCGTCAGGGCCGACAGCAATCACTTCCTGTAGGGACGTATTTCCGGTGCCCGGATTCGGAACGGGCACTACGTTCCATTGCGTGCCGTCCCAGTGCATCGCCAGATTGCGGTCCCCCTCTCCGTTGCTGCCCGAATAATGGCCGACAGCCCAAACGTCATCGGAAGCGACCCCGCTTACTCCGAGCAGCGCGTTCTTGGGAGGTCCCGGATTGGGGCTGGGTATGACTGTCCAGGACGTGCCATCCCAGTGCATTGTCGTGGTGCTATAGTTGGGATAGCCGTAGCCATGATAGCCGACGAGCCACATGTCATCTTCGCTAATGGCGGTGAATCCTTCCGAATAGTGGTTCATCGAAGGTATTCGGGGCACGGGTGCCTGGCTCCACACACTACCATCCCAGTGGTACAGCAAGGTCCTGGCTACCGAGCCTTCGTAATAAACACCCATTGCCCAGATGTTATCGGGTGCGAAGGCATGGATATCGCGCAGATAACTCTCGTAAGTGCTCAGGGGTGGTAGGGGGGATTGGCTCCAGGTCAGGCCGTCCCAATGGAGTATCAAGGCTTGATCGAAGCCGGAGCTATTCCCCGAGCCTACCACCCAGGCATTGTCCTCGGACAGGGGCAGGATGCTCCACAGGTTGTTGCGAGTGGGACCCTGGTTTGGGCTGGGCACTATGCTCCAGCTAGCGCCGTTCCAACGTTGTATGAGGGTCCTTACCCCATCGGGGGCATTGATGCTGGAAGCGTTGGTAGTGGTATACCCGGCTGCCCAGCCATCGAGTGGCCCATTGAAGCCTATGCCCATCAGCCCACTGTGAGGCGGTGCATTAGGGCTGAAGACCTGTTCGAAGCCCTCGGTGCAGAGGGGGAGCGGCAGGGGTGTGGAAGTAGGGGTAGACGTAGTCGGATTCGTGTGAGTGCTGGTGGCAGTCGGGGTCGAAGTAGATGTTTTGGTTGGTGTGCTCGTGGACGTGCTTGTAGGAGTGACGGTTGGTGTGCTGGTCCTGGTTGCGGTGCGCGTCTTCGTGGGCGTCGCGGTGCTTGAGGGGGTGCTGGTCGGCAGCGGGCAGTTTCTATCGAGGCGCTGGATGAGCGTCTTACGTTCTCCGTTCTCGATGTAGAAGCCGGAGACCCACAATGAATCACCCTCGACCGCGATGTCGAACAGGCGGCTCTCGGTGCCTGGGTGCGCGCTCGGCACAAGGCTCCACTCGACGCCATCCCAATGCATAACCTGGTTCCGGTACGGAGCGCCCGGTGTTGCAGCAAAGAATCCCACAGCCCAAACATCATCGGGGCCAACCGCAAGCACTTCCTCTAGAGCGTTATGCCCGGTACCGGCATTCGGAACTGGCACGGAAGTCCATTGCGTGCCATCCCAATGAACCGCGAAGTTGCGGTCCTGCCCGTCGGGCGCGAAGTAACCCCCAACAGCCCAAACGTCATCAGTCGCAACGCCACTAACCCCGAGCAGGGTGTTATTGGGCGACCCACCATTGGGGCTGGGCACCACCGTCCACTCGGTACCGTCCCAGTGCATTGTCGTGGTTTGGTAGTTCGGGTAACCATATCCCGAATAACCCACCAGCCACATATCGTCCTCGCTGATGGCGGTGAATCCTTCCGAGTAGTTGTGTTTGGGGGACATGCTGGGCACCGCTTCTTTGGTCCATTCGGTACCATCCCAATGGAGCATCAGCGTCCGGGCCAGCGAATTGTTTTCGTAATAGACACCCATAGCCCAGATGTTATCAGGTGCAAAAGCATGAATATCGCGCAGATAACTTTCGTGGGCGCTCGTAAACGGGTGCGGCGAGGTGCTCCAGGTCAGGCCGTCCCAGTGGAGTATCAAAGACTGGTCGAAGCCGGAGCTATTACCTGAGCCTACCACCCAGGCATTGTCCTCGGACAAGGGGAGAATGCTCCACAGGTTGTTGCGAGTGGAACCCTGGTTTGGGCTAGGCACTATGGTCCAGTTGACCCCGTTCCAGCGCTGGATGAGAGTCCTGGCCCCATCGGGGGTATTGACGCTGGAAGCGTTGGTGGTGGTATAGCCGGCGGCCCAACCATCGAGCGGCCCGTTGAAGCCTATGCCCATTAGCCCACTGTGAGGCGGTGCGTTGGCACTGGCAACCTGTACAAAGCCCGACGTGCAAAGGGGGAGCGGCAACGACGTAGCGGAAGACGTAGCTGTAGCGTCAACGGTGCTACCAGCCGTGGGGTCTATGATGGGCGCGCTGGCAGAGGCATTGCTGCCGAGCGCGAAAATGCAGGCAAGTAAGCCTGCTATCAATAGCGGGAAGATGTAGGACCGAGAACGGCTACGATGTAGCTGGGACAATCTGGGTGCTCCTGAATGTGAGAACGCAAAAATAACGTAGGACCATAGACACAGAGACTTCACGCGAATCATTGAAGACTCACGCGTAACCGGCACATGCCTAATAGCATTATACCCCCACTACAATACGAAGTAAATAGGAAGTTTGTCTCGCATACAGGTACACTAGAGTAATGGTATGCCGCCACTGCTGCGATGGGCGTCACATTGTGGTGAGACACTTCTTCGATTGCGTTGCCGTCGCACTGGTAGCGCCAGTGGTATTCTAGTATAATCACCCTTGCCTTTGGCTATCTTCAAGGGGGGGAAGTTTATGCTCTCTACGTCCGTCACCTCACTTAATGGCGCGGGTAACGGCCGGGCCACCACCGCCGCGCTCAACCGCAACCTGCCGCTGTTCGACTGGTACATCATGCCGGAAGCCTACTCCGCGCCGCTCGTATTGGACGCTATCAAGGAGTTCTCGGTACCGGAAGGCGGCACGGTGCTCGACCCCTTTTGCGGCACGGGCACGACGTTGGTGGCCGCGAGGCTGGCAGGGCGTAACGCCGTAGGGATCGAGGTGAACCCTTTCCTGTGCATGGCTTCCAGGGTGAAGACGCGGGAGCGGTTCAACCTGCGCCTGCTACGGGTCGAGGCTGACAGGTTGCTGGGGGCGGCGCGGCTGGTGTTACGGAGCGTGGACGAGGGCAAGATGCCCCACCTGGCCGACAAGTTCCCCGACATGCCGAGGCTGGAACGCTGGATAGC
This sequence comes from Chloroflexota bacterium, assembly GCA_030914045.1. Lineage (GTDB taxonomy): Bacteria > Chloroflexota > Chloroflexia > QHBQ01 > JADMIH01 > JADMIH01. The sequence continues at coordinate 20,057 of JALZHG010000077.1, forward strand.
CAGGCGGGTCGCGCTGAAAGTGCTGGCGCTGCGCGACCTCATCGAGGAGTACCTTAGCCCGCAAAACAGAGAGATCGGTCTGCTGGCGCTGGCGGCCATCCTGCGCGGGGCGAGTAACATGAAGCTATCGCCGCATGCCTTCGGCTCCCGCGAGGTGAAGAACGACGCGCCGGTGATGTCCCTGTTCGAGATGCGGCTGGGCAAGATGCTGGACGACGTACAGTGGCTGCAAACGCAGGAGAACCTGGGCAGGGCGCAGGTGATCGAGGGCGACGTGCGCAAGGCCCGCGAAGTGGAGCACAAGATGCTGCCCGCGCAACTGGCTATCACCTCACCCCCCTACTTGAACAACCTCGACTACACGATGCAGACGCGCATGGAGCTTTTCTTCCTCGGCTTCGTGCAGAGCATGGAAGAGTTGAAGCACCTGCGCAAGCGGATGATGATCTGCGATGCGAAGGCCACGTACAAGGATGTCGAGGACTGGCGGCGGGTGGAGGAAGTAAAGTCGGTGGCGGACGTGGCACGGGCGCTGGACGAGGAGTTGGGCGACCGCAATTGGGGCTGGAACTACGGCCTGATGACCCGCCAGTACTTCGGCGGCCTGTTGCGGTCGCTGGAAGCGGTAAAGCCTCTGCTGGCACCCGGCGCGCCCTTCGTGGTCATCCTGGGGGAGTCGGCCCACGCGGGCATACTGGTGCCGGTGCCCGATATTACGGCTGAGTTGGGGCGGCTCGCGGGGTACGAGGCGACGGAGGTGCGGGTGCTGAGGACGCGCAGGTCGTCGTCGCACAAGTTTGGGTTGAAGGAAAGCGCGGTGATTCTGAAACGTGAAACGTGAAACGTGATGCGGTAGGTAAGGCAATGTGCAGGTCATGACCAGGGTACAGTTTGGTTTGTCGGTGCCTGCGGATGCGCTGGACAAGTCGAGGAGGCACCTCTACCTGGAGGACGTGAATCGCCTGCTCAACTATGTAAAGGGTCATTACGACTCGGCGTGGCTTATAGACCATTTGCAGTTCGGGGACATGGACATATTGGAAGGGTGGACGACGCTCACATATCTCTCTGCGCTGCACCCGGAGTTGCAGTGGGGCCACTCGGTAATCTGCCAGTCGTTCCGTAACCCCGCACTACTCGCAAAGATGGGTGCGACTCTCCAATTTATGTCGGGCGGGCGGTTCATCCTGGGCATAGGCGCAGGGTGGAACGAAGAAGAGTACCTCTCTTATGGCTATGAGTTCCCGAAGGGGAGCACCAGGGTTGAGCAGTTGGACGAGGCCCTTCAGATAGTCAAGATGATGTGGACCGAGGAAAGAGCGACCTTTGAGGGCAAGCACTACCACGTAAAGGAAGCCTGGTGCGAGCCAAAGCCGGAGCCGCTACCCACCGTCGTGATAGGGGCCTTCGGGCCGAAGATGCTGCGCCTGACAGCCAGGCACGCTGACTGGTGGAACGTGTCCTCCACAGGCATAGAGGATTACCGCAAATACCTACAGGAGTTTGAACGGGCCTGCGAAGAGGTTGGGCGCGACCCGGCGACCATACGCCGCACGTGGAGCGGAGGCTGCGTTTGCGCTCCCACCGAACAGGAAGTCGCGGAGCTTGCGGCAGTGCGGCGACTGGCAGGGGAGGATTTCGGCCACCAGGTTGGTGAGGACTTCATCGGCACGCCCGAACAGGTAATCGAGCAGATGCAGCCCTTCGTTGAGCTGGGTGTGGACTATTTCATACTCGACTGTGGCGGCTTCCCCAAACTAACAACCGTCGAGACGCTGATTAATCAGGTGCTGCCAGCATTGAATCGATGAGCTTTGACTAGCAGAGGTCCCGCTATCTAGCACCCGTTCGGCAGCCCGCGTTACTCTCCCAGGATACCTATCACTTCAGCCGCATCACGTTTCACGTTTCACGTTTCAGACGACCTTCTCCCCTGCCTTCTCCAGCATTTCCTTCAACTGGCGAGCCGTGGTGACTGCCGCGCCGCGATAGTGGTTGTTGGTGAAGATGAAGGTCTGTTGGGCGGAGTTTTCCAGCTTTTCGATCTTGGGCACCCACTCGGTTAGCTCTTCGGGGCTGTACTCGTAGCTGTAACGCTCGTAGGCTTCGTCGTGCTGCCACCACTTCTGGGCGTTGCGGCCGTGGAAGCGCACGTAAGCTATCGGCGCGGTAGCGACGGCGATGGGCGGGATGAGGCCCTTCATGCGCGGCTCGTCTACGCAGCAATAGCCCAGGTCGTTCTTGCGGAGCAGGTCCATCGTGTCGTCCGTTACCCAGGTGGCGTTGCGGAACTCCACGACCACCGGCAGGTCGCTCATGCGCTCGCGGAAGGTCTCCAGGTAGTCGCGGTTCTCCTGCGTCGGCTTGAAGGAATTGGGGAACTGCGCCAGCACGCAGCCAAACTTGCCCTCGTCAATCAGGGGTTGGACCGCCTCGCGGAAGAAGCGGAAGTTCTCCGGCGTGCCGCCACCCTCCTCGGCCTGGCGCTCGTGGGTAAGCTCCTTGCTGGCCTTTATGGTGAACACGAAGTTCTCGGGCACCTTGCGGGCCATGGCGGCGAGAGTGCGGGCGGCAGGCATGCGGTAGTAGGTGTAGTTGATTTCGGTCGCGCCGAACTCTTGCGCGTAGAACGGCAGCATCTCGGTGTCCTTGATGTTCTCGGGGTAATAAGGCCCCTTCCAATCGGCGTAGCTATAGCCGCTAGTTCCAATGCGTATCATATCTACCTCCGCAACCTCTACTAACTTCGAGGATTATCATTTTGGCGCTCAAGAGCGCTTGGGCGCACTTTCGAGCACGAATATAGCACAATTGTTCTACTATATTATACCAAAATGGGGCTCAAATCTCCACAAATTGCTGGTTATGGTGCTTCATGTTATTATCGTGGGACAGGACCCCTCACGCACGCAAGCTGAAGATAACCCCGCAAAAGAGCCAATTCTATGCCATCAATAATCGTCGCCGGGCTTGGCCCCGGAGCCTGGGAGCAGGTCACACTCGAAGTCAAGTCGCTGCTGGAGTCGGCGGGCACGGTCTACCTGCGCACCGCCACCCACCCCACCGCGGAGCACCTGCCCGCGCACCTGGACGTGCGCACCTTCGACCACCTGTACGAGCAGGAGGACCGCTTCGAGGAGATATACCGCAAGATTGCCGAGGAACTGGTGAGCATCGCGGTGTCGGCGGGCAGGGACCATATCATCTACTGCGTGCCGGGGCACCCCGCGATTGGCGAGGCCTCGGTGCGCCATCTGCGGACGCTGGCACGCGAGCACGGTATAGACGTGAGGCTGGTGGCGGGGCTGTCGTTCCTGGAGCCGGTGTGCACCGCGCTGGGTATCGATCCTTTGCACCGGGGCTTGCAGATAGTGGACGGAACGGAGTTGGCGGGCTTTGGCGAGAAGCAAGAGAACACGAGCACCGAAGAAGACGAGCCGTTCCTGTTCAGCCCCTACTCACTGCCCGTGGAGCCTGCCGCCTTCCCGGCCATGTCGGGGCTTACTCCGCTCTACCCGGTGCTGCTC
>JALZHG010000267.1 GCA_030914045.1 Chloroflexota bacterium
CCACGACCCTAGAGCAAGGCGGCGAGACAACCATGACGCAGGGCGGTGAGACAACCATGATGCCGGGTGGCGAGACAACGACGCGTGAGCAGGGCGCCGACGTCGGGCTGCCCGCCGTCCTAGAAAATCCGCAGCGCTACTATGGGCAGAAGTTGACGCTCAGCGGGGCTGTCGGCCAGGTGATCGAAGCGCAGGCGTTCGTGATGGTCGATAGGCAGGCGCTGCAAGGCGGGCCGCTAAGCGCGGTCGAGCTCGCGGACAGGGGCGTGCTGGTGGTGCACACCGGCGGCTCCGTCCCGAACGTCGCCGAGCCCCAGAACGTCCGGGTGACCGGCCTACTGCAACGGTTCGACATATCCGCCTTCGAGCAACAGCAGGGCATCAACCTGGACGACGAGCTGTACACGCAGTACGAGGACAGGCCCGCGCTCCTGGCCGCCGAGATCCGGCCGACGCAGGGCGAATTGACGACACAGTAAACCTGCAGCGCTACCTCGAGGCGGGATCCCTCCTCGACGGGCTGCGGCCTTACAGCCTTAGCGAAGGGAGCCAGTCCGCTCGTTGGCTCTCCTTTTGCACCTGCAGCAAGAACACGAAGGCGAGAGAGACTCTATAGCGCATCTTCGCCGTAGATAGCGAGTTCAATCACGACGACCTGGCATCGATTCAAAAATACAAGAACCGCGAGCTGAACTTTTGTGCCTTGCTGACTCAAGATGGGGCTCGGCAGCTGGAACTGGTGCGTGCCTAAGAAATGGTGAGGTTCCACTGGATATCTTCCTACACCCGCGTGTGGGACCAACAAACAGCAGGCCATGCAGCTTGGATTCCGTGCTCGCGTTAGCGGGGAAAGGTCGCAGTTCGTTCTTAGGATGAGGACGAGCACTTACGAGAGGAAGGGCAGCGAAGTAGACCTTGAGGACCAGAAACAGCGTGCCTTCGTAGCGCTCCCACTTGGGGTGCTGGTGGGCCTTGACGGTGTCTTCGATGCCAGAGGGTGCAGCCCGAACTCTCCCGCGACGGAGTCGAGCCCTCCGACCTGCGACCGTCGACGTAGATAGCGTTGTCCATGGTCATGGGGCAATCATACGCCGGTTCCGCACCAACGGCTGATCTCTTGTGGAGGTTACCCGGCGCGATTCGCTCCGCGTAGCGGCGCGCCGACCGCGTGCAGGTGCTCGAGGATCTCGCGATAGGACTTGAGCACGCTGGTCTCGTGGTAGCCGATGTCGTGCTCGCGGCAGAACTCCCGGACGATCGGCTGCGCCTCTCGCAGCTTGTTCCGAGGCATGCCGGGGAAGAGGTGGTGTTCGATCTGGTAGTTGAGGCCGCCGTACCAGAAGTCCGTGACCGGATGGGAGCGCACGTTGCGACTCGTCAGCACCTGGCGGTGCAGGAAGTCTATCTGGCTGTCCTGCTTGAGCATCGGCATTGCCTTGTGGTTGGGCGCGAAGACAGAGACCATGAACACGCCGTAGAGCCCGCGGTGAACGGCGATGAACACCACCGCCTGCACGGGTTCGAGAACGGAGAACAATACACTGACGTACGCTGCGTAGTGGGCCAACATGAGGAGGGCCTCGGTCAACGGGCGCTTCGCCCTCTTCTCGACGAGATATTGGATGCTGCTGCGGAGCATGCTGACAGCTTGCAGCAACGACAGCGGGAAGATCAAAGCGGCCTGGTGCTTGACGACGAACCGCGCGAACCCCGTCTTGCCGAGCGCTTGATCTTTCTCGAAGGCGAGCAGGGGAATGTCGACGTCGGGGTCGACGTCGAGCTGGTTCGGATGGCCGTGGTGCTCGTTGTGCTTGTCGATCCACCACTCGCGGCTCACGCCGAGCAAGAGGTTGCCGAGGATGAGGGTGATCCAGTCGTTCTGCCAAGGGATGCGTAAGGAAAACTGCCGGTGCCCGCAGTCGTGGGCGAGGAAGCTGATCTGGACGAATACGAAGGCCAAACAGGCGGCGTTCAAGAGTTGCAGCCAAGTGCTGTCGAAGGCCAGCAGCAAGCCCAAGCTCACCGCCAGCATGCCGAGGGTGAGAGCGAACTTGCCCGCGAAGTAGGCGGGCTGCCGGATCATCAAGCCTCTCTGTTTCACAATCCTCTTCAACTCGGCGTACTGGTTGGCCTGCGACCGGGCCGCGGTCTCCGGGTTCATACTGCATGATCCTTTCCGACCGGGGCAACGGTCTGCTCGCTCTCTCGAATGATCTCTGAGAGCCGCTCTGTTCAGCCTCGCTCGGAGAGATGTGTATCGGGACGGATTAAGCTTGGCGCACGAGGAGCCATGGTACTACGTTGCTGCCTCTGTGTTGTGTGTCTGGTCGCACATCTTTCTGTTCTGGATGCCGGAAGAGGAACGAGTTTTCATCCCTGCTTCATCCTCGTATCATCGCGGCCGATGATACTCGGGGGCGATCTCTAAGAACCTGTTGGCTTGCGTAGATGGGCAGCCGACGCTTCTTGGTAGTTCGCTCGAGGACCCGCGGGAGCGGGCGGCTTACGCTCTCTCCACGCTTGACCCATGAGGCGCTCGGTGGAGAGAGGATGCGGCGAGTGAGAGCGCGCGTAGGCTGGTAAGGATCGAGATAGTGACCTACGGTGTGGAGGCCACCCATCAGGGTGTCGGCACTGGTGTGATCAGCCCTCACTCACGCTTTGTCGCACAGCAGCTCTACGGCAGGGTGAGCACAAAAGTGTGCAGGCGGGATGCACACAAAGCCCCATGACGGCTCAGGGGCAGCGTGAGAGGATGGGAGCCGTACAAGAGACCGCGGTGCCGGGATCGGTCTGGAGCGGTGCGTTCGCTCGCGTCCAGAGAGGAGCTCATGTGACGCGCGAACAGGCGGCATCCCAGATAGCTGGGGAGCTGTGCATCTCCGCGGCTACGGTCAAGCGCCACCTGGCCAACGTCTACGCGAAGATCGGGGTGCGCTCAAGGAGCGAGGCGGTGAGAACAGCACTTATAGACCAGTGGATTTGTCTCCACGACATCACCACGGCAGAGAGCTCTAACGGCTCGGGCGGCTAGGATCCCACGAGAACTTTTCACTCAAGCTCGTAGAAAAAGAGCGTTCGGCGAAGTCCGCATCCAACACCCTGCAGAAATGGCCCGCGGTGAGGCGCGCTAGCAACCATTCTGCCGCTAGGGTGTTCGGGGCGCTCGTCACGTCTGGTGGCGCCGCAAATTGATACGCGCGAGCAAGACTCGAACAAGACTGGGGACGGTAATCTACGCTTCCTGACACCACTCTGATACCACCGCGAGCGCAATACGGTGCAACACTGCGCAAGCCACAGAAGTGAAAACCGCTTGGATATGCGGAAATTGCAAGCCCGGGCAAACCCCTGCAGCACCCTATTTATCACTCGTAATGAGGAGAGGTCAGCGGTTCTCAAGTCCGCTCGTCGGCTCTCTATTTTATTGCAATTTGCAGGTAAAACGTGAGGTGTGGTGGAGCAGTTGCGCCTCTTCATACCGCAACCGTACTGCAACCCGCGCTTGGATAGGCGGCGCAGTTCTCGCTGCCCTGATTCTCTTGCTCACGCATCTTCCCGATTATTCGCCTCCGGTTTCGCGGGTATAAGCATACATCGCTTGCCTTCTTGGTAGCAGGGTGTTCTCGGAAGTCGGTGACGCTCTCGTTCGTGCCTGCCGTGCCACTCCTCGGGCCATAGCTCCCGGGGCGTCAGGTCGTCGAGGACCACCATACCCCCAGGAGTGAGGGCCTCCACCAAGGTTTGCGGCTCGCGCTCCTTGGCCCCGCCCCCGTCGGCGAACGGGAGGTCGAACGGGCCGTACGCCAAGAGCTCGCGCCAGTCGCCTTGGAGCACCCGAACGCCTCGCGCGGGGCCCAAGAGATCTCGCGCGCCTTCGGCCCGGGTCGGGTCCAGCTCGACGCTCACCAAGGCGGCATCGGATGCCAGGGGGTACTCGTCATCCAGGCGGCGCCCACCCCACACCCCGTGCCGATCTCGCCGACGACGCCTCCTCCTCGGACGGTGCCCGTCAGCACGGCCAGCAGCCGCCCCACCTCGGCCGTGCAAGACCAGTTGAAGCTCGACCGCCGCGCCAGAGCAAGAGCACGATTAACGAGTGGGGGTTCCGGAGTCGCTCGCATGACCCGCATTCTACCGACCCGATTATTCCACCGTGCGCGCGGAAGGCGGATTCTCGGAAACTCGCTTTCCCCATCCAGAGGGTTGTGCTTGCTCTCAGGAAGAAACCCCCTTTAGCGGATGATCGGTTATTCTCGAACTGCGACCACCTCGAGATACTCAGATTCTATGCTGGTTGTTCCGTCGGTGTCGCTGCTATGCTCGGTCCACAGT
>JALZHG010000078.1 GCA_030914045.1 Chloroflexota bacterium
ACATGCACCGCCGCGAGAGCATGCAACAAGCTGGTTTCGGCCTCGGCTTCGAGCGCCTGGTCCGCTACGCCTGCGGGCTGAAATCGGTGGCTGAAGCGTGAAACGTGAAACGTGATGCGGCTTGTGATATTTAGTCCCGAAACGTGGAACATGGTGCTATAATCGCATCACGTTTCACGTTTCACGTTTCACGTTTCAGAAAGCAGAGCGATGACCGTACCCTTCTACGACCCCAACCTGTCATACCAGGAGAACTACGACCTCGGGCCGTTCGGCTTGTTCGCGGCGGAGCCTTCGGATGAGGAGCGGCATGCGCTTGAGGTGCCGGGGAGCGAGCGGGTCGAAGTGGCGGGATTGAGGTTGCGCAGGCCGCTGGGCATACCCGCCGGTCCGTTGCTCAACTCGAAGTATACCGACGCCGCCTTCCGCTGGGGCTACGACCTGTGCCACTACAAGACGGTGCGCAGCCGCTTCTGGCCCTCCCACGACGCACCCAACGTGCTTCTGGTGAATACGATCAAACCCATTCCCCCCGGCGAAATCGGGCGTGACATTCTCATAGCCCGGCCCTTCCTGCGCGACGAGCCGGTAGACCTCACCACGTTGAGCATCACCAACTCGTTTGGCATGCCCGCACAGGAGCCGGACGTGTGGCAGGCCGACATGGAACGGGCGGTGCGAGGCGCGGGGCCGGGGCAGGCGTTGGTAGCCAGCGTCACGGGTACGCGCATGCCGGGGGAGGACGACCGGGCTTACATCGAGGACCACGCGCGTACCGCCGCTATGTGCGCCGAAACGGGTGCCCACGCGATAGAGGTAAACCTGTCGTGCCCCAACCTGGGGGGTCACGGCCTCATGTGCCACGACCCCGAAGCCGCCGCGCTCGTGTGCAAAGCGGTGAAGCAGGCAATCGGCCCGATACCCCTCTTCGCCAAGCTGGGCAACTACACCCCCGACGCGGAAGGCGAGGCCACCCTGCATCGCGTGGTGCAATCTACCGCCCCTTACGTGCAGGGCTACGGGGCGGTGAACGCGGTGCCGGTGCCGGTGATAGGCGAGGACGGCGGGCAGGCGCTACCGGGCGCGGGCAGGCAGTTGGCGGGCGTGTGCGGCGCGGCCCTCAAAGCCACTGGGCTGGACGTGGTGCGCCGCCTGTCGCAGATACGTGCCATCGAGGGCTACGACTTCGCCATCATAGGCGTGGGCGGGCTGGCTACCGCTGGCGATTATCGGGCCTATTTGGAAGCAGGGGCGGATGCGGTGCAGGGGGCTACCGGGCCGATGTGGAACTACAGGCTGGCGGTGGAAATAGCGATAGCAACGAGGCTACAGTCTGCGGTGGCGTAATAGCATTGCCCGCAACACGTGCAAAGTTCCGAGCGTATATACTTACGAGCGCGGGTGAGTGTAGCAAACAGCCTGGTGTGCAAAGAAGGCAACGATGTCTGAGTTAGGCCCCGGAGCGCGCAAATTTGTCCGCGAGGACAGGCCAAAGTTACTATCACTTTGTTACTTTGTGTGGGCAATAGCCGTGCTAATCCCTGTCCTGACCGTACTGTTTATTTGTACCCGGTTTGACCCCTACCCAATCGAACTGGCGCTTGCTTCAGTCGCGGCAGGCGCTATTTTCTTCATTCCCGGCTTCTCTCTCTTTAAGGTAGCCAGTAGTTACTTGGTAACCTCCCCAGAGGGTCTGGAGTACCATATACTCGGCAAGGGGTCCAGGGCTAAATGGACGGAGGTAGTGCGTATCGGGATTGTTCCACTGGACGAACGTCAGCCTGAACGTGTGTCCGGGGAAGGTATCATAATCAGGTCGGACTTAGCACCTTCGGTTCTCGTGCGCAGCCAGCCAGATAGGGGCATGTTTCTCTGGTATATTCCGTTGCAGCCGTTTGGCTGGCACTGGAGAGAGACCGCCCTGGGCCGCGAAATAGCTCATTACGCACCTCATCTGCTGAATGCCCAGGGAGAGCAACCGTCAAGAAGAACCTACATGCAGGAGTACCAGTGAGCCTAACAACCAACCTCGCAACTAGTTGGGCGGACAGGGTAGCGGAAGTCATCACCCAACAAAACAGCCTCCTCTGCGTCGGCCTCGACCCCGTGTACGAGAAGCTGCCCGCCGAGTTCCGCACCGGCAACGTTGCCCAGGACATCTTCGAGTACAACCGCCGCATCATAGACGGTGCGGCCCCCTACGCCGCCGCCTTCAAGCCGCAGTACAAGTGCTACTCAGCCGAGGGGGAAGCAGGCATCACAGCCCTGAGATACACCTGCGCCTACCTCAGGGAACGCTACTCCCACATCCCGGTCATCCTCGACGCCAAGTACGCCGATATCGGGCACGTGCTGGAACGGTGCGCCCATGAAGCGTTCGACCTGCTCGGCGTGGATGCCGTGACCGCTATGCCCGCGCCCGGCAGGCAAGCCCTCGCCCCGCTCTTCTCCCGCCCCGGTAAAGGCTGCTTCATGGTGGTGCGCACCTCCAACCCCGGCGCGGACGAGCTACAGGACATCCAGACGGCGGGAGGCAATCCCCTCTACGTAGAGATCACCGGCAAGATAGCAGCCTGGAACGAGTCGGGCAACGTCGGCCTGGTCGGACCCGCCACCGACCCCGCCGTACTGGCGCGCATCAGGCATGCCGCGCCCCACCTGCCCATCCTCTGCCCCGGTGTGGGAGCGCAGGGCGGCGACGTTGAGGCTGCGGTAGCCACCGGGCTAGACGCGAACGGCGCGGGCCTGCTCATCAACGTGTCCCGCGCTATCATGGAGGCTTCCGACCCCGGAGAGGCGGCCCGCAAATGGCGCGACACCATGAACGAGGCCCGCACGCGGTACGCAGCCGTACAAGCGTCAGGTTCGCCGGGCCTCTTAGAGGACGTTATCCGGCAGATGTACGAGATAGGGGCTATACGCTTCGAGCCGGTCACGCTCAAGTCGGGGCTGGTGTCACCTTACTACAACAACCTGCGCGTGCTCGCCTCCTACCCTCCCCTGTTGCGCAAAGTGGCGGCGCTCATGGCCCGGACGATGCAGGCAGCGGGCGTGCAACCCGACCTGCTGGTGGGCATAGCCGAGGCGGGCATCCCTCTGGCCGTGGCCCTCTCGCAGCATACGGACATCCCGGCGGGCTACGTGCGGTCTAGCGCCAAGCAACACGGCACCAAGCGCATGGTAGAGGGCGCGTGGCAGCCGGGTGCGACTGCCGTGCTGGTGGACGACGTGGTATCGGACGGCGCGAGCAAGCTGGAGGTGCTGGGCCACCTGCAAGAGGCTGGCCTTCAGGTGCGCGACATCGTGGTGCTGGTAGACCGGGGCCAGGGCGGGCCGGAGCTAATGTCCCGCCACGGCCTCAACTGCCACGCCGCCGTCAAAATGGACGACGTGCTGGGCATCCTCCTCAAGGCGGGCCACATCACCCAACAACAGGTAGACGATAGCCACCGCTTCATGCAGGAGGCAAAGGCGTTAACGAGTTGAAACGCCAAGACGCGGAGACGCCAAGAACGCGCCAAGACTGATGGTTGTTGAGTTCCAGGCAAAAGGAAGCAGGGTACATAATGACGTACCCTGCTTCTCTTGTACCCTCAGACCTTAACACTCTTGGCGTGGTCCTTGGCGTCTTGGCGTTTCCGTCTCCGTCTCTAAATCAAGAACGAGCCGAGGAAGAAGCCCCCAACCAGCAGCAGGACGAGGGCGTTGAGGGCATGCCACAAGCCGAGGCGGGCTATGAGCCAGTCGCTGACGGGCACCGGGTTTTGCAGGCGCAGCATCGAGATGCCACCCAGCACGGCGGGTAGGCCGCGCATGATACCATATACCATGCCGAGTGCAACAGCCACCCGCAAGTCCGCCGCCCCTACGACGAACTCCAATGCCAGCAGCAGGTAGAAGCTTGCGAAGGGGATGAAGGTGAAGATACCGGCACCCAGCACCAGGCCGTACAGGGTGTTGCCCAACAGGCGGCTGCGGCGCATCCAGGAAGCGGGTACCTGCCAGCCGACCTGCGGCGCGGGCAATCGTACCACGTTCAACTCGTGCAGGGAGAACAGCAATGCCGCCACACCCAGGATTACAACCGAAGCCTCAAGTGCGGAACGGCCCGACAGAGCGTAAAACCAGCCACCAGCCAGCCCCACCAGGAGCGCAGTGAGGGCCGCGCCCACGATGGTGCCCACCGCGTACATGACCACTCGCACCAACCAGCTTGCAACGTCCTTTGCCTCCTTCCCGAGGGGCACGATCACGAAGATCATGTTCAGCCCTCAGGCAGAAGAGGTCTTGGAGGCCCCCACCACCGCCGCCAGGGCCGCCGACACCACGAAGCCCAACCCCACCCAGGGGCGCGCCACGCCCTGTACTATGCCGGCCAGCAGCAGCCCAAGCCCCAGCATCGCCAGCCCGGACATGAGCAAACCCACCACGAACGGGCGGTACGAGGAATCGACGGGTTGTTGCAGAGTGTTGTTTGACATGTGAACTCTTGACGTGCTCTATCGAAGACCGGGGCCACGCAAGGTGCCCCGCACGGTCGCCACCGCTTGCTCGCCATAGGCAGCCACCGCCACACCCAGCAGCGACAGCACCACCACCAGCGCCAGCTCTGCCATTGAGCCAACATGAGGAGGTGCAACAAGGAGGGGCAAAGCGCCACCCGTCGCGCTGTGGAGGGGCGCATCTAGCGATAGAAGGCCCCCAAAGCTTGCCAATACGACGACGGACAGCCCCAGCAGGAACAGATTGCGGACCACCGCGATGGGCGTGAGACGTTCCGCCGAGATGCGCCCGAAACAATGACAGGACTGCTGCTGCCCTCGCGTCAGGTCGTAAATCACCAACGCCGTGAATGCCACGAACAGCAACACGGCCCCCACAGCGGCCAACCGCGTCAGCAACCCCAGTACGAGCAAAGCCCCTAATGCCAGCTCTATATAAGGGAAGACGTACCCGAGAAACCGCCCGCTCCCCTTCGGCAGAAAGGGATAGCGTGACATCGCGGCGGCAGTACCCTCACGGTCCGCCAGCTTACCCAGCCCCGACACAAGAAACACCCCGCCCACACACAAGCGGGCGAAAAGCACAAAGTAAGGGGAAACAAAAAACTCAAACATGATTGGGGAATTCGGATTGCGGATTTGGGATTTGTTCGGATGCCTACTAAATCCGCAATCCGAATTCCCCAATCCCAAATCCGTTCACACTTGTTTGAACTGCTCGAAGGGCTGGCGGCAGGAGGTGCAGTAATAGATGGCGCGGCAGAGGGTGGGGCCGAAGACGTTCTCCATCACGGTCCTACGAGAGCCGCAATAAGGGCACTGGGCCACCGGCATTAGCTGGACCAGGTTCAGCTTGCCTTGCGGTGTGCGCTGGGGCGGGGCGAACCCTGAGCTTTTCAGCACCTGGCGGCCCCGGTCGCTGATGCGGTCGGTAGTCCAGGTCTCTTCCAGCGTCACCTTCACGTTGATGTCCAGGCCGGGCGCAAGCTCGTGCAGCCGCTCCTGCACGCTCTCCTTCATCACCTCAAGCGCAGGGCACCCAACGAAGGTCGGCAGCAACTCCACCTCAATAGCCGAGTCCCCCACCGACACCTTACGCACGATACCAAGGTCCACGATGGACAGGTTGGGTATCTCCGGGTCCATCACATCGAGCAAAGCCTCTCGCACGCTCTCTTCTGTTACGTTCTGCTGTATTACCGTCATAATATAAACCTCTTCCTTAGGACCATGACCGCTTCAAGAACATCTATCGTCTATCGTCTATCGTCCATCGTCCGTTCTACCAGACCGCCTCCGGGTCGAGCCTGTACACCGAAGTCATCTCGTCCCAAAGCTCGGTCAGTTCTGCCGTGTGCTTGCCCTGCCGCCCGCCGTACACCGGCTCCACCGTGGGTACATATCGTCCCGTGCTCTCGTCCTTCTTTGCCGGGAAGGGCAGGTCAAGGCTCTCGAAGTAGGGTGCAACCTGCTCCAGCCATTCAGCCTGCAACTGGCTCATTGGGGCCTCAAGCACACCGCTCGCGACAAGTTCCTCCTCGCCAGGCAGCGGCTCGAACATGCCCAGGGCGTCGGGCCACAGGCTTTCGAGTGCGGCTATAAGACGCTGCCGCGACTCGGGCGAGAAGTTGGCGAGCCGCTTGATCCAGATGTCGCCGTGCATCAGGTGGTACTTCTCTTCGCGCACGATCTTCTGCATGGCGTTGGCTAGCGGCGCGTACTGGCTGCGGGTCAGCGCCTCCACGCGCACGTGGTCGGCGGTGTCGTACAGGAAGTATCGCGCGATGGCGTGCGCCCAATCTAGCCTGCGGTGCTCCACAAGCTGGCAGTTGAGGAACTCCTCCGGCCTACGGGCATAGGCAATCCTGTCGGCTGACACACCCTTCAGCTCCGACAGCATCTGGTACATGATGCGCGCGTGCCCGATCTCGTCCTGCGACATGGAGGAGAAAGCCACGTCCTCCTCTAGCATAGGGGCGATGCCGGTCCACTCGGAGTTGCGGTAGCCCAGTATGAACTCGTCGTCCGCCAGCGCGGTGAGGAGCGTCTGCAAGGCTTTGGTATTGGTATTGGTAGCGTCAGTCATAGTATGTAAAGATCTCAATCAGTCCGGCTGCGCGCTACCGGCCACGGCCCCACGCGTGGCCCGCAACGTGTCGCGCACCGAGTAGCCCCCAACCGTGCGGTAGGAGCGGTCAACGGCAGGTGGGTGGAGCAGGTCGGGGTCGTTTATCTCTACTATGCACTCGCGGGGCACCACCCAGATGCGGTGTGCCTCCTGCCGCCTACCGTAGAACTCGCGCGCGTACAGAATCGCCATCTCGGCGTCGGGCGCAACCACGTTGCCGCCATGCTCAAAAGCCTTGCCCTCGCGGGCCTGCTGGAATACTTCAAATACAGGCATTGGATGAATTCTTAATTCTTAATTTTTAATTCTTAATTGCTCTTCGAGTACCCACAATTAAGAATTAAAAATTAAGAATTGCTAATTGGCCGCTACGCGGCTCTCCCTAGTACGACGTCTCTCACCCACTGGGTATCGGCGTAGGCGAGGCGGCGCAGGTTTAGGCGGTCTTCGGTCTTGGGGCCGTGGCCGGTGACGACCAGCTTTAGCTCGTTCCAGTCGGGGTCGCTGTAGCGCCATTCGTTGGCTTCGGTGTCGAAGTGCAGGCCCTCGTCGGGGATGGTGAGGCCAAGCTCCAACATCTTAGGGATGTACTTGGAGAAGAACTCCTGGCGCAGCACGAAGTTGGGCTTTGCCTTGATCCGGTAGTAGAGGTCCTTGTCCTTCTCCACGGTAGTAGGCGGGCCGTGGAAATGCACCAGCGGCACCCACCACCTGTTGAGCGCCTCCTGGATCATGTCCTTCTGCTGCTGGGTGCCGTTCATCATGGTGACGACCATGTCGTAGCCGTGCTTGATGTGGAAGCTTTCTTCCCAGCAGATCTTCTGCATGGTGCGGGCGTAAGGCGCGTAGGACGAGTCGAGCAGGGCCTTTTGCGACTGGATAGCCGCGGCGTCCACCAGCCACGCGATGATAGCTACGTCTGCCCAGGAGTAGGTCGGGTAGTGGAAGACGTTGTGGAACTTGGTCTTGCCGTCGAGCAGGTCTTGCAGCATCGCCTCGCGGCTCTTGCCCAGGTCCTCCGCCACGCGGTAGAGCAACTCGGCGTGGCCCACCTCGTCCTGCACCTTGGCGGTGAGGGCCAGCTTGCGCTTGAGCGTGGGGGCCTTGTTGATCCATTCGCGCTCCGGCAGCACGCCCATGAGTTCCGAGTTGGCGTGCATCTCCACGAAGCGTAGCACCTGCTTGCGGTACTCCTCCGGCATCCAATCGCCGGACTCGACCTTCCCGCCGCTCTGCACGTGCTTCACGAACTCTTCGACTCTCGCCGGGTCCTCTACTACTGTGTCAACGGTTGCTACCATACGTTACACTCCTTTGTGCTGTCTAACGAAAACTAGGTAAGACGCGACAAGTTCCTGGTGAGCGGGCCAACAACATCTTCCGGCCCGTAAACGTGCAGCGCTCTGTACTTGATTTCTTCTCCCGAATGCTTCGCCAGGGTTTGTGTGTATTCATTATGATCGGCGGGCGCTGCATCCTCGGTGTAGTCAACCAGGAGCACGTCCGGCTTGTCGTCTAACTCCTGACGTATGCTCCTTAGCTTGTTCTGTCCCGCTTTGCGAACGATGTGCCCGATCCTGGTCAGGTACCGGTGCGTTGTGCCATCACCATCAACAACATCGTGGCCAAACGTCTCTTCTGGGAGTCCTCGGCCCGCCGTAAGTCCCAGCACGAAAGCCACGTTCGCCACAATACCCTTGCTTTCGATTGCCTGGTCCACAATCAAGACGCTGATAAACTTCTGCATCGCCCCAACTCTCCGGCTCCTATGCGCACAAACAGCTAGGCTTCCAACCCCCGCAGGATTAGCTCGCTAAATCTATCGGCTATCTCCTGCGCGGAGAGCGGACCGCCGGGGTTGTACCACTGGGGCATCCAGTTCATTACAGAGAGCACCAACAGTGCCGCCATCTTGGGGTCCGTGGACGCGAACTCGCCGCTCGATATGCCCTCTTCGATCACGCGGCGGTAGAAGCCTTCGTAGCGGTTGCGGCGGGCGGCCACCGACTCGCGCCGGGCCTCGCTGAGGAACTTCCACTCGTGGAGGAAAATGGCCGCGTTGCCCCCGTTGCCCGCCACCACCCCCACGTGCGCCCGCACCATCGCCCGCAGCTTCTCCACGCTCGACCCTTCCCCCTGCACGATAGGCTCTATCGCGGCGAGGAACTGCCCGGCCGCCTGGTCCACTATCTGCCACAACACGTCCTCTTTGGACTCGATGTGGGCGTAAAGCGAGCCTGCCTGCATGTTCAACTCGCGCGCTATGTCGCGCACGGTGGTGGCCTGGTAGCCCCTCTCGCTGAACATGGAGCGCGCGGTGGAGAATATTTGCTCTTTGCGGTCGATTGCCATAGGTGCCTTGTAGAAACAAACGCTTGTTAGGTTGCCTTTATATTGTAGCGGATTGGGCTGGCGCTGTCAATAAAGGGATACGGCCTGGTTATCACAAGCTAGGCAACCTTACCTAGATTCCAATTTATGTGGGCTGAAATTTAGGCAGAGCTACCGATGTGCTGATGTCCGGGTGAGATTAGGATGAGTTAGACAAAGCTAATAGTCCACCGGACGCGAAATGGTAAGAAAGGAGTCGTCGCTATGTCATCAGCCACACCCGCTCAGCGGAACAGCCCCTTACATCTCTGGACATCAGCGGTGCTGTGGTGCCTCGCTTTAGCAGTCTGCTTACCGTTCTATTTTGCCGTGCCGGGACTGGGTAAGGTGATCCTTGGTGCTTCCGGTGCTTTTTCAGAGCTTGATTTTGGCTGGCTCGTAATACTGGTGCTTGCGGCATTGGTCTTTCTCATGCTGGGCGTATGGCAAAAAGCAGTAATCCGGCGAATTTACCCCGACAAGAGCGGAAGCTGGACAAAACGGACCGTAATAGGTGGTGTGTTGGGGCTGCTGGCATATCTGTTTGTGTTGGCGCTGTTGAGAGACTATTACTATGGCGGCCCGCTATTAAGCTACTGGGGATTCTTCATCCTGGACGGCGACCTGGTTGAGGTTGGTGTCACCGTGGCAGGGTGGATGGTAGCCGGCGCGTTGGTCGGCTTGTCACAATGGCTACCTGCCCCCATTAATCAGCGCAAACTCTGGCCTACGATTAGCTGGAGCCTCGCGAGCGCCCTGGCCTGGGGTGCGGGAGCCATGTCGTGCTGGGCATTGTTCAAGCTTTATGTGATCGGATACGAACCAATCTGCATAAGTTGCCTTGTGCGCCTCGTGTATTGTGCGGCGATAGCTGCGTGCGTGATCGCTATTGCCGGTGGTATTGCGATCTTGAACCGCTACGCCTCGATGGTCTTCAGCGTACTGGTAGGCATTGGGATAGCTTTTCTCATGTCCAATAGTCCCACACCAGTATTCACTCCCAGGGCGATACACCCTTATAAGGTGCTGGAACCTGAGAACGCCGACCCCTACCCCTTTGTCGAATCTGTGGCGTTCTCCGACGACGGCGCAATATTGGGAGCAGTCAAAGCAGAGAAACGAATGGGCGAGAACGTGGGCGTGCGGGTCTTGCTATGGAACACGTCCGGCTGGACGCAGATTGCCACAATAAAGGAAGGGGAGACCTCAACCCCTCTGATGATGGGACTGGTACCAGCGGTCGCGGAGACCACTTTGCAGCGGGACAAGCTCTACATACGCAGCCAATTAGACGGCAGTATCTTGCACACAATAGATTTTCACGTGAACACCTACATTAATGAGGACCGGCTTCCCGAGGGCTACAAGTTCAAACCACCCTCCGGCTTTGAGGAAGGACAACTGGAGACTCCTTCCAGGCAAACATTGACTATGGACCCGTACCCCGTACCCAGCTATCACTCGCCCAACCGGGTCTATTACGACTATTCGCCGGACGGCCGGCATATAGCGGCGGGTTACACCTTCGGTGGTATTTGGGTCTGGCGCATACCCTAGCTCCAGTAGCCAATCCCGCCTGTTTTGACATAGCTTCTGGGGCTGCCATCCGCGAACCTCAGAAGGTGGTTCTAGTGTGTAGTCTATAGATTGCGACTGCGGACATTGTAGTACGGCCGAGGTACCATGAGCAGAAGCTTAGCCAGGATTATATTCAGCATCGTTTGTGTAGCCCTCATATATGGCTGTAATGCCTCGGACAAACCCGACCCTACACCCCGCCCGGTGGATGGCACCTCACAATATCCTACCGGCGAACCGCAATTGCTACCTGCTACGGACATACAGAAAGCATTAGCACGTTTGGAGGCGAGAAGCAGTCTCAGCTATGAAGAAATACTGAGTCTAGCCAGCTATATCGAAGCAAAGGCTCCCAATCCGCAGGACTTTACCACCGGTGAAGAATATATTGAGGCAAAGAAAAAGTGGGAGCAAGGTGAGCGAGAACAGTTCTACAGGAAACTAAAGGAATGCAGGCTCAAGGAGTCCCATGCCTGGGTCTACTCCGTAAGTGAGTCACCTGATGAGCATGGCAACTATGTAACGTGGTTTTTCATGTACGACCCCTATCTGGACTACCGGCAAGTGATTACCACAGCCTTCCATCCGGCATCAGACCCAGATATTGGTATCAGGGGCCTCAATGCGGAACAAGTTGAAGAACTGGAGCTTGGAGAGAAGGTCTTGATAGAAGGCAAGATAAATACAGCGAGCTACGATCAGTCATACACCGATCTCGTGGATGGCAAGATAACTGAAGCAGGCGAAGCCGAGGCAGTACCAAACCTGAAGGGTAAATACACCGAAGAGCAAATAGAGGAGAGCGTCATTACAATGGGACGAACCGGGTGCTTTGGTACTTGCCCAGCTTACCACCTGACGATTGAGGGCGATGGAACCGTCAATTTCATAGGGCAGGGCTATACGAGGATAACCGGCAGAGTAGAGACTCATGTTGAAAGAGAGACTGTAGAGAGGCTCATCGCAGAGTTCGAGAAGGTTGGGTTCAATAACCTGGACGACACATACCCTGCAGATGCCACGGATAGCGCAGGAGTACGAATCAGTATCGAGATTGCCGGCAAGACAAAGCGCATCGAGCACGATCTAAGTTCTATGCGTGCCCCGCGCAGGCTGGTCATGTTGGAAGAGAGAATTGACAGGATTATTGATACTGAACAGTGGATACATTAGTTGGTAGTTTCAGACCCCTAACAAAGATGTACCCTGCTTTGCGCGGACGAAGCGGTCAAGAAAAGAATTTCTCCCGTGGTTACAGTGCTAGACCATCAAGGTCTACTTAAATTGGACCACGAGGATGCTTTTTAATCGTTGACATAAGCCCCGCCACCTGATAGAATGGGGCATTCTTACGGTGGGCGTACCTCGCGTGGCTCGCCGGACAGCAAATTACAAATACCTAAAACATCGTGGCTAAATACAAGGCTGGCGCTTGCCCCTGTTATGCGCGCGTCTTTTGGCGTGCATACAAATATCCCCAATTGCAAGCCGCAGCAGGAAGGAACGGAGGACTTATGCCCGACCCGCAGTATATCGAGCAGTTCTTGAGCGTGCTCGCCGACCAGAAGGGCTTCTCTACAAATACCCTCTCCGCCTACCGCAATGACTTATCACAGTTTTCCACATTTCTCGATTCCGGGGAGGCCGCGAACCTGCCCCCCGTCCGCTCGTGGAGCGAACTCAGCCGGGACCACGTAATTGCCTTCCTGCTCTACATCAAGGAGCGCCAGTACGCGACCACCACCCTGGCGCGCAAGCAGGCCGCCCTCAAGTCGTTCTTCAAGTACCTTGTCTCGAAGCAGGTGCTCTCCGCCAACCCCAGCGAAGCCCTTACCTCGCCCCACGTAGACCGCGCCCAGCCGCACACTATCTCTTCGTCGCAGGTGGACCTGTTGATGCAGAAGCTCAACACCCCCAACCCCAACGCCTCGCCCGACACCCTCCGCGACCGCGCCATGCTGTTGCTGCTCTACGCCACCGGCCTGCGCGTGGGCGAGATGGTGGCCCTGAACGTGCAAGACGTTGACGAAGGCGCGGGTACTGTGGCAACATACGGGCGCGGCAAGTCGAGGAGCGTGCAGATCGGCTCCCGCGAAGCCCAGGAAGCGTTACGCGATTATCTTGGCAGGGGGCGGCCCGTGCTGGCGCGCCACGCTGAGGTGGGCGCGAGTCTTGCTGGAGGAAGTGGCGACCGCCAGGCGCTCTTCCTCAACCACAGGGGCCAGCGCTTGACCCGGCAAGGCTTCTGGCTCATACTGAAGGGCTACGCGAGGTCGGTGGGCCTGGGGGACGTGACGCCGCACACGCTGCGACACTCGTTCGCCGCCCAGAAGCTAAGTTCGGGGGCCGACCTGAGGGACGTGCAAAAGATGCTCGGCCACGCCAGCCTCTCGACCACGCAGGTCTACACCAGAATGGAAGAGAAAGGCCCCCGCAAGGGTCAGCCCCGCTCAGGAGGAGCGTTGCGCCGCAAAGCTAACGGGTAAGAGTGAATTCTTAATTCTTAATTTTGAATTCTTAATTGCCAGTGAGCAGTTGAGGACCACCAATTAAGAATTAATAATTCAAAATTAAGAATTAGACTCATCAGGAGGATGGACACATGGACAGCCGACCGGCAGGCTCGGAAGAGCCGTTGAACCCGATGGACGACGTGGAAGGCGGCGAGGAAGAAGTCGAGGTAACTCGCGAGGAGCTTATCAGCGCGCTACAGGAGGTGGTGCAGAACCTCTCCGAGGGGCTGAGGGGCGCGGACCGCGATACGTACCTGGCCGCTGACGACCTGGCGCAGAACGAGTGGTTCTTCGCGGGCGTGTCGGACGAGGAGGGCCAGTACGCTATCACCATGTGGCCCGCCGAGGGCGACGAGGACATGCTGCGCATCGATATAGGCGGCGAAGAGGACGTCCACAAGCTCGCCGCCGACCCTGAGATGCTCGCCGCTATGACCGACGACTTCATCGAGGCGATGGACGAGGACTACGAGGAGTACGAGGAGTACGACGACGAAGACGAACTCGATGAAGAAGGCGATGAGTACGAGGAAGAGGACGTAGACGAGCTTGAAGAACTCGACGAAGCCGACGCCGACGACCTAGAAGACGCGTACGAGGACGAAGAGGACCAGAACGTCCGCAACGACGGCAACCTCCCCCCTCGCTAGCCAAATAGCCTGACGTAAATGACAGTAGCCGCCTCGTAAGGGGTGGCTACTGTCATTGTTATATGAACATCTGTGAGGGAGGATAGTGGCGACTTGATGCAAAGCAGGTGACCAACCGCCATAGTGTCGAAGCACGTTTCCCGGTCTCCTTCTCCTTCTACTTAACAGCGATTAGCTGGTCCCCAGGTACATCGAGGTCGGTGATTCTCATGTATATGGTATCCCCTCTCAGCACCAGGGCATCTCCATCTGACACGCCGCCGCCTTGCAGGGCGATTGACCGTATCTCGTTACCGCTTCGTGCGTCAATCGCATACAACTTGCCACGCTGGTTCATGCGGCTCGCGGTGTACAAGATACCGTTGGAGATGAGAGGCTTCGCCAGGTACGCACCCTGTCTGAAGGTCCACTTCTCCTCGCCCGTCTTTGCATCTAGTGCATAAAGTGGCGCACCGTCAGCACTCGGATACGCAGGGATGCCAGTTACAAACAGCAACCCGTCCGAAGCAGCCAGCGAGTCCTGCCAAAGTTCCGTCGGCAATGCCTTCTGCCATAGCTGCTTGCCACTAGCAGCATCAAAAGCATAAACGCTTCCCGGCTCGCTGTCATAAGCAAGCTGGCCTACGCTGTAGACCACTCCATCGAACACAATAGGGGTATTCAGCCCGCCTTCGTGGGGATATCCCAGCGGGACCGCTTCGCTCTTGGGCGGCTCGACTTTCCATATCTCCTGACCGTTTTGCATGTTTACTGCATAAATTCCGTTCTGCATTGATGGAGAGACCGGCTCATAGAACCCAGCACTCATATCGGGGGTCGCTGTGAGTTGGCGAGCAGCTTCTTCAGGGTATAGATACTTTGCCGCCGAAAAATAAAGCTTGTCTCCCCACACCGCTAGCTGCCGGGCGCCGCCGTCGCCCGCCTTCAATCTCCATCTTTGCGCACCTGTCGATGCATCAAATGCGAACAGGTCACCACCTATTGTGGTAACAAAGAGAGTGCCCCCCACCAGCACAAGCTCCCCTGACAAGTTGCCATACTTAGCACTGTATTCTGCAGTTGGGGTTTTCACAGACCACTTGCTGGTGCCGGTTTCCACATCTACGGCGTACACCGAACCATCTCCTACACCAAAGTAGGCCAAGCCCCCACCAATCAACGGCGTGGAGGTGCCCCTGTCAGCTTTGGCGAATACCCACTTCTCGTGCTGAGTCTTAATCTCGACAGCATGAAGCCCGTCAGTACCCAGGTAGAACAGCACACCGTCCGCGACCTTAGGCTCCATATTCGGGATTGTAGATGCTCGCCATTTCTCTTTGCCCGTGGTGGCATCTACCGCGTACAGATTATCATCGTGGTATTCACTGACAGTGAAGATTACTGTGCCATCGGCCACGACCGGCCCGGCTCTCATGCTTACGTAATAAGGGCTGCTCCATAGCACCTGGCTCAGCTGCGGTGCTGCGTCCCCGCTATCGGGGTACTCCCCTGTACGTTGGAGATTGCCACGAGCCGGTACCTGGTCTGCCACAATCTCGCTTGTCCAGGCGATAGCAGTGGTATCTGGTTGAGCCTGGCTGCTTATGACCGGCGTTGGATCTGCTCCAAAGTTGGCGCAGCCAGAGCCGATCAGCCCCACCAGCATCAAAAGAACGACGGTCCTCATGGGCAGTTTAGGCATAGCGCACCCGTTCTTCTTCCGCTTTGTTCATTCCTATCACCAGCCTTCCCAGGTTATGCTACAAGCGCTAGCGTCTCGTGTGTGCCAAATTATACAGCAGTTAACCAGTTCCCACCCGTTCGTAGGCAGGGTTTTGGAACGCGCTGTATGTATAGTTCCCAGCATGCATAGCACACTGGTGATGGCAATGCTGGGCATAATGGCTTGAAACTTGCTCTGCTCACGTTCGCATGCTTGGTAGCAGGCGGCACACTCAAGCTTGCCAGCCACAGCGACCAACTGCGCAACTGCGTCTGGTATAGAGGCAATTGCTAAATGAACTCGGAGGTTCCGGTTATGGAGAAAGACCCAGTATGTGGCATGGACGTTGAGCCTTCGACTGCCGCAGGTTCGAGCGAGTACAACGGCACAACCTACTATTTCTGCTCACCTGGCTGCAAGCGACAGTTCGACAAGGACCCGGAGCGATACCTGAGCCAGGGTACGACCCAGGGCCAGTATGGGGGTGCTGAAGGTCATCATAGCTAATGATAGGTTGGCAGCCACGCCAGAAACTTGTCGAAAGCATAGGCTCGCTATATAATGTAGCATCACAACCGAATACACAAACCGTTAGCGGCGATGAAGGAGAGGTGGTTGCGGGACGGCAGCCAGGGAGTGGGGCCTCGGAAGAGAGTGCAAGCCCCATCTGTGCGGCGCAACCTGGGCGCTCCGGAGCAGCAGCGGCAAGATAACCAAAGAGGGCACGCGCCATGCGTGCCAAGTAGGGTGGAACCGCGGGAGCAAGCTAGCCTCTCGTCCCTATGCCGGAAGACGGCTGGGACGTGGGGTTTTTTGATTCTGAAAAGTGATGAAAAACACGTAACACGTAACGCGTTAGGACATTCGAGAAACATTGTTACTCATGAACCGCTCCGTTACTTATTGTGCCATTACGAGTTACGCGTTACGTGTTACTCGTCACGTTTCAGCACCAGGAGGAAAGGAATGGACAACAGACCAAAGGTAGACATGGACACAATCGTCTCGCTCTCCAAGCGGAGGGGGTTCGTCTTCCCGTCGAGCGAGATATACGGCGGCTTTTCTTCGACGTGGGACTACGGGCCTCTGGGCGTCGAGTTGAAGCGTAACATCAAAAACCTCTGGTGGCGCGACATGACGCAGCGGCGCGACGACGTGGTGGGCCTCGACTCGGCCATTCTGATGTCGCCCCTCATCTGGCAGACCTCGGGCCACGTCACCGAGTTCACGGACCCGCTGGTGGACTGCAAGAGTTGCAGGCGGCGCTTCCGAGCCGACCAGGTTGAAGGCGACCGCTGTCCCGAATGCGGCGGCGAGTTCACCGAGGTGCGCCGCTTCAACCTGATGTTCAAGACCTTCGTCGGGCCTGTGGAGGACGAGGCGGCGGTGGCGTACCTGCGTCCCGAGACGGCGCAGGGCATCTTCGTCAACTTCTTCAACGTGCAGCAGTCGATGCGCCGCAAGCTACCGTTCGGTATCGCCCAGCAGGGTAAGTCGTTCCGCAACGAAATCACCCCCGGCAACTTCATCTTCCGCACCCGCGAGTTCGAGCAGATGGAGATGGAGTACTTCGTCAAACCCGGCACCGACGACGAGTGGTACCGCTACTGGATCGAGACCCGCTACGAATGGTACCTCAAGTACGGGCTGAACCCCGACCGCCTGCGCATCAGGGAGCACGAGAAGGAGGAATTGGCCCACTACGCCAAGGCTACCTCGGACGTGGAGTACAACTTCCCGTGGGGCTGGGCCGAGCTTGAGGGCATCGCCAACCGCACCGACTTCGACCTGCGCCGCCATTCCGAGTCGAGCAACAAGGACCTGTCGTACTTTGACGACGAGACCAACGAGCACATCGTCCCCTACGTGATCGAGCCAGCGGCTGGCCCCGACCGCATCACGCTCACCTTCCTGGTGGACGCCTATCATGAGGAACCGGACAAGGACGAGACCCGCGTGGTGCTCCGCTTCCACCCGGAGATAGCACCCATAAAGGTGGCCGTGCTGCCCCTCTCGAAGAAGTTGGCCGACAAAGCGCACGAGGTGCACGGCATGGTGCGGCAATATTACGTCAGCCAGTACGACGACACCGGCTCAATCGGCAAGCGGTACCGCCGCCAGGACGAGATCGGCACGCCCCTCTGCGTCACAGTGGACTTCGACACGCTGAACGACCAGGCCGTGACGGTGCGCGACCGCGACACGATGGAGCAGGTGCGCGTGCCGCTTACAGAGTTGATGGCGACGCTTAGTGGTATGCTGAAGCTGGGATTATAACCGGCCAACGTCATATGAATGCCCGGTCGCTCCGATGTGGCCGGGCATTTATGCGTGTCACGAGACCAGTCGCTGACTCAGAGCTTTTAGCAGACCTTGCTCATCTGCTATACTGGTTGTACCTTCCCCTAATTGTCTCCCACCCAGGCAGAGATGCTATTACACCGTGTCTTCACCACACTCAAACCCTGCGGCTGCCGGATTCCCAAGCTAGTTTTCATCATGGAGGGGAACATGACCCCAAATATCAAACGAGCCGTAATGTTGGCACTCCTGGCACTGGCCCTGGTGGGCTGTGATATGGGCAACGCCACGCCGACACCCCTTCCAACCTCATCCCCAACGTCCCAGTCTGCAGTCTCACCGACCGAAGCAGCGAACGATGGGCAAGCCACACCTGAGCAGTCACCAGCCACCAGGCCTGAGACAACTGTGCCACCCAACGGCGACCCAATCAATCCTATAGACCGCGTGCCCGAAGAAGGGAGCAAGCCGTCCCTTCCGCTTACTCCGATTGCTACCTCTATAGCGGATGGGACCAATCCCGGCGCGGTACCCACAGTCGGTGATGAAGTCACAAGCTGTACGCCGACCCGCCCCGATGCAGAAGGCCCGTTCTACGAGCCGAACGCGCCTGAGCGCACCTCCATCGGCAAGGGGCACGTACTAAAGGGCGTCGTCAGGTCGAGCACCGATTGCCGGCCAATACCGGGAGCGCAACTGGAGTTCTGGCAGGTAAACGAGCAGGCCGAGTACGATGACGACCACCGCGCCACCATGTTCGCCGACAGTGCGGGCGCGTACAGCTTCGAGAGCAACTTCCCCCTCGCCTACAGCGGCAGGCCCTCCCACATCCACCTGCGCGTCACGGTGGAAGGCCACCAGACCCTCATCACCCAGTTCTACCCCCAGGAAGGTGTAACCGAAGCCACCTTCGACATAGTGCTGATTGAACAGTAGACGGAACCGCCAAGGACGCCAAGAATAACGCCAAGAGCAATAAAGAATTGCACCGCAGAGACGCAGAGGACGCGGAGATTACGCGGAGAAGAGTAGAGGGTGTTCTGTAAAATGGCTGCATCTTACAGTAAGATGCAGCCCTTACCCTTTAATGGACAATAACAATCTCAGCGTACCCTCTGCGTCCTCCGCGTCGCTGCGGTGAATAATCAACCATAACCTGGGCGCCCATCTTGGCGTACTTGGAGTCTTGGCGGTTCCGTCTGTGAACCTGAGTTAATACCTGACAAGAGGTGTCAGGATGCATCTGCTACTATAGGGGGGCGGTATGAAACGGCAGCAGTTATGACGTTCCGGTTACACAGGGAGGTGCGTTCCAATGTACCCACTCGGCGGCGATCCCTGGAGCTTCTATTCACGGCAGAGCGACCTCACAGACCCAGGCAAGCAGGCCCACATGTATGAGGACCTGCCGCTAACGGTGTCCGGCATGGCCCGTATGGTACAGAGCCTCATCGTCCAATCGAAGTTGGGCAAGACATACGGCCTTGCCCAGGAGAACGACCCGCAGGGGGAGGTCGGTACTCGCCGGGTGGAGCAGATGTTGGAGCGCATACAAGCACCGTCGCAAGTGTCGCTAACTGAGAGCCACTCACTTGAACGCTGTCCCGTGGGGAGCTCACGCGACTGCGCCGTGCTGCTCACCTCAATGCTGAGGCACAGAGGGATACCAGCGCGGGCACGTTGCGGCTTCGCACGGTACGTGGGGCCGGAGATGCACCATGCCCGCTGGGTGTGCGAGTACTGGCAGGAGCGGGAGATGCGGTGGGTCATAGTAGACGCCAGGTTGCTGGACGAAGCCGCCCGCGGACTGCGCTCCATCCACTTCGACCCGCTTGACGTGCCGCACACTCAGTTCCTCGCGGCGGGCAAGGCCTGGCAGATGTGCCGCATCTGGCGAGCCGACCCCAGGCGCTTCGGCCAAGACAGGGGCAACCGGGGCCTCTGCTACGTCGCCTCGCAACTGGTGCGCGATCTCGCCTGTCTGAACAAAGTAGAGATGCTCCCCGATGACACATGGGGACTGGCTCACACCGCCTTCGACTACCTGTGGGAGAGCGACCTGCGCCTGCTTGACCGCGTGGCCCATGTCACACTGGCAGGCAACGAAGCCTTCGCAGAGTTACGTGCCCTGTACGAATTGGAAGCTCGGCTGCGCGTGCCTGCCGTCATCAACAGCTACGTCAACGACAC
The DNA here is from genome assembly GCA_030914045.1 of Chloroflexota bacterium. Classification (GTDB taxonomy): domain Bacteria; phylum Chloroflexota; class Chloroflexia; order QHBQ01; family JADMIH01; genus JADMIH01. The sequence goes on from JALZHG010000078.1 coordinate 19,935, forward strand.
CTTGCAGGCGGAGTACCTGGTTGCGTGACGCGGAGCGATGCCGTGTATGGTGGCGCGCCTACAGTTGAAGACAAGGTGAAGAACGCGGGAACTATGCGGAGTAGAAGACAGACGATAGACGATAGACGATAGGAGACAGAACCGCCAAGACGCCAAGTACGCCAAGAACGCGCCAAGAGGATGATGGTAGGTACTATCCGTCAACTCATAACTCATAACTTCTCTATAGTCCATCGTCCAACAAAGGAGCACACTGCGTGAAATATGCGATCAACGTCCCAATCTTCGAACGATATAGCGAGGCACGCTACCTGGCAGAGTTAGCCAGGGACGCGGAAGACGCGGGGTGGGACGGTTTCTTCGTGTGGGACCACATGGCTACGCCCTGGGGCGACACCATTGGCGACGTCTGGATTTCGCTCGCCGCCATCGCCATGAACACCGGCCGGATACAGCTTGGGCCGATGGTCACACCCCTCCCCCGCCGCAGGCCGTGGAAGGTAGCCAAGGAGAGCGTGGCGCTCGATAGGCTGTCGGGTGGGAGGCTCATCATGGGCGTGGGCCTGGGCACCACCTGGCACGAAGAGTTCGACTACCTGGGAGAGGAGTTTGACTACAAGGTGCGAGCGCAGATGCTCGATGAAGGGTTGCAGGTGCTGACCGGACTGTGGGGCAGCAGCGACGACGCACCGTTCAGCTTCGAGGGCGAGCACTACAAGGTGCGGGATGCCAGGTTCAGCCCAGCCCCCGTGCAGGAGCCACGCATACCCGTGTGGATGGCAGGGACGTGGCCGCGCAAAGCCCCCCTCAACCGCGCCCTCAAATGGGACGGCTATTTCCCGATGATGCTGGACGAGCAGGGCAACATAGTCGAGATGACCCCCAGCCACATCCGGGAAATATCTACATATATCAAGGACCACCAAGACAGCGACACACCCTTCGACATCATCCTGGGCGGCGCGACACCTGGCGACAACCCTGCCAGGGGTGCCGAGATCGTGGCCGAGTACGAGGAAGCGGGCCTCACATGGTGGCACGAAAGCATTACCCCCGACCGTTGGGGCGGCTGGGGCTACCCCTGGCCCCTGGAGCAGATGCGCGAGAGGATATTGCAGGGGCCGCCTGTGCTGAAACGTGAAACGTGATGCGGCTTGTGTTGTTGCGAGCACGAGTGCGACACTGTTAGTCTTGTGCAACCAAAGCGCCACCCTGTCATCCTGAGCGTAGCGAAGGATCAGGTGGGTAGGCCAGAGTCCTCAACATACAGGATGATATTGGTAAGAGGAACGGTGGACCTCAATAGAAAGAATCAAGAACGGGTCACTGATCCTTCGCTACGCTCAGGATGACAGTAAGTCTCTTGGTCCTATCGCTCCCACGGCTCCTTCTTTACGCACCAAGTAACACCAACCGCATCACGTTTCACGTTTCACGTTTCAGAACCGATCATCCGCATGACCGCCTTGGCGCTGCCGCCCGTGTAGAACGCCACTATGCTGGCGGCGGCCCTCATTACGCTGTCGCGTAACTCTTGCGGCTCCAGCACCTCGGCACCTGTCACCAATCCAAGCACGCTGCTACGGGCCGCCTCAAAGCTCTCGAACGTCATGGGCAGGATGAGGCTGCCGTCCTCGTCGGTGCGGCCTTGCTCCGCGATGAGGGTGCGCACGCCGTCTCCGTAGATGCTGGGCAGCAGAGGCACCACGTCTGCGGCCACGCGTAGCACCACGCGGTAGCGCGGCAGACTGGCCTCGAAGTCCGCGCACCAGGCTTGCCAGAACCCGGCCAAATCAAAGTGCTCTTCCCGCTCGAAGTGCTCGTCCGTAACCTCTGCCTCCGTGATGCGCGACACCCGAAACACCCGAGTTTCCTGCCGCGCCTCCTGCACCCGCGAGACCCCATAGGCGGGCTTCTCGCGCAACGGGACCCCTACGAGGTACCAGATACCCGCCTTGGCTACCAGTCCATAAGGGTTGATGTAGGTACGGCTGCGCGTGCCGCTGCTCGCCCGGTACTTCAGGATGACACGCCGGTTCTGCCACACTGCTTCTTGCAGAGGCTTGAGGTAAGGCACCGGCTCCGGCGGCTGGAACCAGTGGGCCGTATCGACGTGCACCCGCCCCCGCACCCGCTCGATCCCCTGGCGCTGCACGGCAGGCAGCGAGGCCGACAGCTTTAACATCGCCGCCTCTATCGCCTTGTCTAGCCCAAGCTCCGACAGCGGCCCCGGCACGACCGAGATAAACAGCCCGCGCACCTCCGCCTCCGTGAGGCCCGTCAGGTCGGTGCGGTACTTGTCGGGCAGCAACACCCCGCCTCCCGGCCCTCGCTCGGCAAGCACAGGCACGCCCGCCGCGTTCAGCGCCTCCAGGTCGCGATAGATGGTGCGCTCCGATACCTCAAGTTCTTCGGCCAGTTCAGCCGCCGTCATCCGCCCCCGCGCCTGCAACAGCATCAACAACGAGAGCAAACGGTCTGCACGCATGTGTTACCTCCGGTTGGACGATGGACTATGGAGAAGTTGTGAGTGTTGAGTGTTGAGTTTTGAGTTGATGGCCGGTAGCCAACAATCCTAATCTTTGCGCGTCCTTTGCGTTCTTTGCGTGTTTGCGTTTCCGTCTCTTGCCATCGTCCATCGTCTACTTCATAACCGAGTGCCCCGGTGGCGTGACCCGCAACAGGTAGAGATCCCCGCCTGTGGGCAGGTGCGATCCTGAAGGTCCGACTATGTACAACACCGATCGGTTGCCCAGGAAGGCCCTAGGGTATACCAGACGGTCGACCTCAATGGGCTGCACCGTCCTGAAGGTGCTTATGTCATATACGTTCAGAGAAGCCAGGCCACCCGGTCTATAGTCACCCCATACGGCTATATCGTCGCGCACCAACGGATTGTTTGGCCCTGGCGCGTTGATGAGCCTATCCACACCATCAGATATCCTGTACATGTGCAGGGTGCGTTGCTCCGGCCCCGCACCGGGGCCTACCCAGATCACGTAGTCGCCGTGGGCCGCATATTCCTCAAAGTGGAATCCGCCCTGCAAGCTGCTGGCGATGCGAGTATCCTTGCCGGCCTTATGCACGTAAAGCTCCTGCTCTAAGAGGCATGGCGACCCGCTGGGTTGGCAATCCGCGCGCTCCCTCGACCACACCATTACATCGCCCCAGACAACCGGGTTGCGACCTCCTTCTATTAATAGCTGCTCCTCTTTGGTGCCGATGTTGCGGGCGATGATACCCTCCTTGCCGCCGAGTTTGCCCCGGTAGAAGAGCATGGTGCCGTCGAGCGTCATGCGGTCCTCGCCTATGTCACCGGCGGGGCGCTGCTCCACAGCTGTAAACCCCTGCCCGGTACGCAGGTCGTATCCCATAATACTGCGGGGCGATCCGGCCTCTCCCTCTACCCACACCAGGCG